>JAZJYT010000006.1:0-33936 GCA_040390235.1 Pseudomonadota bacterium
CACTCAGCACGCCGGTGCGCACCAGCTGGGTGCCCCAGACGAGCAGGGCTATGGCGGCCAGCAGGTTCAACAGATGCTTCATGGGAGCGGAAGACTATACGCTGCTGCCCAGCGGCCCGGGAACGCCTCTGTGAGCACCAACTAACGCGCCTTCCGGACGCGGAGCAACTCGTCGAGGATCAGGCACATCGCGCCGATGGTGATGGCGCTGTCGGCGATGTTGAAGGCCGGAAAATGCCGGCCGGCCAGGTGGAAGTCGAGGAAGTCGACCACGTAGCCGTGCAGCACCCGGTCGATCACGTTGCCGATGGCCCCGGCCATGATGCAGGACAGGGCGAAAGAAAACAGCCGCTGGCCGGCATGCGAGCGCAGCATCCACAGGATGAACAGCACCGCCGCGAGGGCGATGCCGGTGAACAGCCAGCGCTGCCAGCCGGTCGAATCGGCCAGGAAGGAGAAGGCCGCGCCGGTGTTGTGGGCCCGCACCACGTTGAAGAAGCTGGTGACGTAGGTGCTGTCGCCCAGCCGGTAGTAGCCGGTGATCAGCGCCTTCACGAACTGGTCGGCGATGACCAGGATCAGCGCCAGGCCAAGCCAGGGCAGCATGCTGCCGGAGGACGAGCCGCCGAAGGACAGGGTTCTGGATTTGCCGGCCATTTATGCAAACTTCCTGTCTTCGCCCGTGCCATACAGGTTGCTGGTGCAGCGCCCGCACAGGGTGGGGTGGGCTGCGTCGTGGCCCACGTCGGCACGCCAGTGCCAGCAGCGCTCGCATTTGGTGTCGGTACTGGCGCTGACCTGCACGGCGAGTTCCGGCCCCGTGTCCAGCACGACGGCCGAGGTGATGAAAACGAACTTCAGGTCGTCTGCCAGCGACGCCAGCAGGGCCTGGTCATCGGCGCTGGCCGCCAGCACCAGGTTGGCCTGCAGCGAGGAGCCAACCTGCCCGGCCGCGCGCAGTGCCTCGATCTCCTTGTTGGCCGTGTCGCGGATCTCGCGGATGCGGGCCCACTTGGCCAGCAGGGCCGCATCGGGTGTGCCCAGGTCCGCGTAGGTTTCCAGGAAGATGGTTTCGGACTTGCCGACGATCTTCCACGCCTCTTCGGCGGTGAAGCTGAGGAAGGGCGCCATCCAGCGCAGCATGGCCTGGGTGAGTGTCCACAGCGTGGTCTGCGCGCTGCGGCGGGCCAGGGACTTGGGCGCCGTGGTGTAGAGCCGGTCCTTCAGGATGTCGAGGTAGAAGCCGCCCAGGTCTTCCGAGCAATACAACTGGAGCTTGGCCACCACCGGGTGGAATTCGTACACCTCGTAGTGCGCCAGGATCTCCTGCTGGAACTGCGCGGCGCGGGCGAGTGCGTAGCGGTCGATCTCCAGCAGCTCGGCCTCGGCCACCGCTTCGGTGGCGAAATCGAAGTCGCTGGTGTTGGCCAGCAGGAAACGCAGCGTGTTGCGGATGCGGCGGTAGGCGTCCACCACCCGTGCCAGGATCTTGTCGTCGCCGGCGATGTCGCCCGAGTAGTCGCTGGCGGCCACCCACAGGCGGATGATCTCGGCGCCCAGCTTGTCGCTGGTCACCTGCGGATCGACGCCGTTCTTGAGCGACTTGCTCATCTTGATGCCCTTGCTGTCCACGGTGAAACCGTGGGTCAGCAGGCCCTTGTAGGGCGCCCGGCCGTACATGGCGCAGGCGGTCAGCAGCGAAGAGTGGAACCAGCCGCGGTGCTGGTCGTGGCCTTCCAGGTACAGGTCGGCCTCGGTGCCGTGGGTGTGGTGGCCCTCGTCGCGGGCGCCACCCTGGCTGATGCTGTCGTCGAAATGCGAGCCGCGCAGCACATGGAAGTGGGTGGTGCCGGAGTCGAACCACACGTCCAGGATGTCGTTGCTCTTGGTGTAGTCGGCCGCTTCCGCCCCCAGGATGTCTTCGGCCGTGGCCTTGCTCCAGGCCTCGACGCCGCCCTTTTCCACCATGGAGGCAGCCAGGTCCATGAGTTCCATGGTGCGCGGGTGCAGTTCGCCGGTGGCGTTGTGCAGGAAGAAGGGCAGGGGCACCCCCCAGTTGCGCTGGCGCGAGATGCACCAGTCCGGCCGGCCGGCGATCATGTCGCGCAGGCGGGCCTGGCCGTTCTCGGGGTAGAAGCTGGTCTGCTCGATGGCGTCGAGCGCCAGTTGGCGCAGGGTCTTGCCGGCCTTGTCTTTCGTGAATACACCTTCGCCCTCGTCCATACGCACGAACCACTGGGCCGCGGCCCGGTAGATCACCGGTGTCTTGTGGCGCCAGCAATGCGGGTAGCTGTGGCTGATGGTCTCGGTGGCGAAGAGCCGGCCGGCATCACGTAGCGCGTCGATGACCAGGGGCGCGGCCTTCCAGATGAACTGGCCGCCGAACAGCGGCAGTTCGTCCACGTACACACCGTTGGCCTGTACCGGGTTCAGGATGTCGTCGTGGGCGATGCCGTTGGCCACGCAGGAGTTGAAGTCGTCCACCCCGTAGGCGGGCGAGGAGTGCACGATACCCGTGCCGTCGTCGGCGGTGGCGTAGTCGGCCAGGAACACCGGGGACAGGCGCCGGTAGCCGGCATCCACGTCGTAGAAGGGGTGGCGGAAGTTGATCAGCGCCAGTTTTTCGCCGAGCGCCGTGGCCAGCACCGTGCCGCCCAGTTCGTAGCGCGCCAGCGCCTTCTCGACCAGGGCCGAGGCCAGCAGCAGCAGGCCGCGCGAGGTGTCGACCAGCGAATATTCCAGCTCGGGGTTGAGGTTCAGCGCCTGGTTGGCCGGGATGGTCCACGCGGTAGTGGTCCAGATGACGGCGAAGGCCGGCTTGTCCAGCGCCGGCAGGCCGAAGGCGGCCGCGAGCTTGGCGGGTTCGTCGCATTCGAAAGCCACGTCCAGCGTCTGCGACTTCTTGTCGGCGTATTCGATCTCGAACTCGGCCAGCGAGCTGCGGCAGTCGAAACACCAGTACACGGGTTTGAGGCCGCGGTAGACGAAGCCGCGTTCCATGATGCGCTTCAAGGCGCGGATCTCGTCGGCCTCGTTGCCGGGGTTCATGGTCAGGTAGGGCTTGTCCCAGGCGCCCAGCACACCCAGGCGCTTGAAGTCCTTCTTCTGCAGCGCGATCTGCTCGGTGGCGTAGGCGCGGCTCTTGGCCTGCACCTCGTCGCGGCCCAGGTTGCGGCCGAAGGTCTTCTCGATCTGGTTCTCGATCGGCAGGCCGTGGCAGTCCCAGCCGGGCACGTAGAGCGCGTCCATGCCCTTCAGCTGCCGGGCCTTGACGATCATGTCCTTCAGGATCTTGTTGACCGCATGGCCCATGTGGATCTGGCCGTTGGCATAGGGGGGGCCGTCGTGCAGCACGAACTTGGGCGCGCCGCAGCGGGCATCGCGCAGCTTCTTGTAGATGCCCTTGTCCTCCCACTCGGCCACCCAGCCCGGCTCGCGCTTGGGCAGGTCGCCGCGCATCGGGAAGGGGGTATCGGGCAGGTTCAGGGTCTTGCGGTAGTCCGCGGCCGGGGCGGCGGCGGAGTCGGAGGTGGGGGTCGTCGTGGGGGCGTCAGACATGGAGGGGAGGACCAAAAGCTTCGACAGGCTCGCCCGAAGCGGGCAGAAAAGGTAAAGGACAGGCAAGGCGTTCGCCCCGAGCCTGCCGGGGAGCGGCGGCCACGGCCCCGGCGTAAAAGCCGGCACCGCAGGCGTCAAATTCGGTCGCGCGAGGTCTGGCGGTGGGTGCTTCCGTGCGGCGAGGGGTAGGACGCAAAAAAGGCCCGCGCGTCGTCCCGGTCCCGGGCGATGCCGGCCGTCAGGGCGTCGAGGCTGGTGTAGCGCAGCTCGTCGTGCAGTTTGTGCAGCAGTTCCACCCGGATGATTTTACCGTAGGCCCCCTCGCTGCCCAGTCCGGCCGGCCAGTCGAGGCAATGTGTCTCCAGCAGCACCCGCCCGCCGTTGACGTCCGACGGGTCGAGCGAGGGCCGCACGCCCAGGTTGGCCACACCGTCGAGCGGCGGCTGCGCCAGTCCGTGCACCCGCACTGCGAAGATGCCCGAGGCGGCCGGTTTCCAGTGCGAAAAGCGCAGGTTCAGCGTGCGGAAACCATCACCGGCCCCCGCCGCGCTGGCGCCCAGCTCACGGCCCAGCTTGCGGCCGTGCACCACATGGCCGCTCAGGCTGTAGGGCCGGCCGAGCAGGCGCGCCGCCTGGTCCATCTGGCCGGCGGCCAGCGCCTCGCGCACCGCCGAGCTGGAAACCCGCAGGCCGCGCACCTCGTAGCTGTTCATGCGGGCCACGTCGAAACCCGCGGCGGCGCCGGCCGCGTCGAGCATGGCGTAGTCACCGGCGCGCTGGGCGCCGAAACGGAAATCGTCGCCCACCAGCACGTAGCGCACACCGAGGCCCGCCACCAGCACCTGGTCGACGAAGGCCTGGGGCGGCTGGCCGGCCAGCCCCGCGTCGAAAGGCAGCACCACCACCTGGTCGATGCCGCAGCGCTCCAGCTCGGTCAGCTTGTCGCGCAGGGTGGCGATGCGCGCCGGCGCCAGGCTGGCCTTGCCGTGCAGTTCGGCGAAGTAGTCACGCGGGTGCGGCTCGAAGGTCAGCACGCAGGTCGACACGCCGCGGTGCTGCGCCTCGCTGCGCAGCAGGGCCAGCATGGCCTGGTGGCCGCGGTGCACCCCATCGAAGTTGCCGATGGTGAGCGCGCAGGCCCAGGACACGCCCGGGTGGTGGAAACCGCGGAATACCTTCATTTTCTGGTATGTTTTTGATAGCGAAGGGTGCAGGTACTACCTGCACCGGACGCGGATTTGTCACGAAACCTGTATATTGTGGCCTAGTGTGCACATGTCCTGGCAAGGTGTGTGTCCCATCCGAACATCCGCGTTGCGTTGCCGGCGAACAGTTCTTCCATGAGGTTGGCCGGCCTCTGAGGAGCTGTCTCGTGAAGGTATTGAAGCTGTCGGCCCAGGGACTGCCCCAGTCCTGGATCAGCCTGGAACAGGCGGTGATCCACTATGCCGCCGATGAGGTGCGCTGGGAGTCGGGCGCCGAAATCGCGGTGTTCCGCGGCGGCACCAATGCCATGACCGGCAAGCAGTCGCTGATCGCCGTCAGCAGCATCATCGGCACGCGCGGCGTGCCGCGCATCAACCCCTTCGAGCTGCGCCCTGGCCTGACCAACGGCAAGCTGTTTGCCCGCGACCGCAACGTGTGCGCCTACTGCGGCCAGCACCTGCACGAGACCGAACTCACCCGCGAACACATCGTGCCTTTCGCCCAGCACGGTGTGGACACCTGGATGAACGTGGTCACCGCCTGCCGCCCCTGCAACCACCGCAAGAGCCACCGCACGCCCGAGCAGGCCAATATGCCCCTGCTCTACACCCCCTACGTGCCCAGCCTGTGGGAGGACTTCATCCTGCGCAACCGCCGCATCCTGGCCGACCAGATGGAGTTCCTGATGGCGCACGTGCCGAAATCATCCCGCTTGAGCGGGTAGAACGCGTGGAAGAAACCGTCGCGAGCGACCCGAGGTCGCAGCGAGGACCGGAGACGTACTAGGGTACGTTGAGGACCGGAGTTGCGAGATCGGGTCGCGCAGCAGGTTTATTCACGCGTTCTCCAGCGGCATCGTCAGGAACGACTGCAGCGCGTGGAAGAACTTGCGGCGGTGCACGCCCATCATCGGGTTGTGGGCGATGCCCGAGAGCACCACGAACTGCTTGTCCTTGGTCGGCAGTTGTTCGAAGAAGTCCAGCAGGTCGGCCTCGGCGGCGATGCCGTCGTATTCACCACGGACCAGCAGCACCGGGCAGGCGATCTGTGTCGGGTCCACCAGCGGCAGGCTGGCGCACATGTCCACGTAGGTGCCGGTGGGCACCTGGCTCACCAGCGGCAGCTCGGCCGCGGCGATGGATTCGGGCACCACGTCTTCGCTGGTGCCGGGCTTGTCGCGGTTGAACATGCCCTGGTAGAAAGCCAGGTCGACCGCGCGGCGCGGGCTGGCCGAATACTCGGGCAGCTTCTTGCGGCGCTGCTCCAGCGTGGGGGAATCCTTGCCGGTGAAGACCACCGCCGACAGGGCCAGGCGGGCCACCATGTCGCCGTGCTGCGACACGAACTGGGAGGCACGCAGCGCGCCCGACGAGGTGCCGAACATCAGCACTTTCTCCACACCGGTCTCCTTCAGCACGAAGGGGATGACGTGCGACAGGTCGTCCGCGCCCGAGGCCACGCCGGAGTTGGAGCCTTCGGTCCAGTCGGAGCGGCCATAACCGTCGTGGTCCACCGTCCACACGTCGTAGCCCAGGGCGGCGAAGTAGTCCATCACCGAGTAGTCGGGCTTGCCGGGCACGACCAGGTCGTAGGTGTTGCGGCCGGACACGGTGGAGCCGTGCACCAGGAACAGCACCGGGCGCGGCGCGGCGCCGGCCACCGGTGCCTGCGCGCTCTTGCGCCAGACGTAGAGGCGGGTCGGGCTGGCGCCCTTGTTCACGTAGTATTCTGCGGACCAGGTCATGTATTGCTTTCTGAATATCGGGATATCGGCTATCGGCCGGTGCATACGGCGCTGGGGCATTGTTCCGCAGCCGGCGGCCGGGTGGAAGGCGTTTGTGTGAACACTGTGTTTTTCCATGCCTCCGGGCCGGTCTACCGATGCGTGACCTGAATGCCCTGGCCATCTTCGTGGCGGTGGTGCGCCTGAACAGCTTCGCGCTGGCGGCCGAGCACTGCGGGGTGTCGCGTGCCCAGGTGTCCAAGCAGGTGCATACGCTGGAAGCCGCGCTGGGTGTGCGTCTGCTGCACCGCACCACCCGGCGCCTGGGGCTGACCCAGGCCGGCGAAAAGTTCTACGCGCGCTGCCTGCGCCTGCTGGAAGACGCCGAAGACGCCTTCCTGGACATGGAAAACGCGGCCGGAGCCCTGCACGGCGTGATCCGCATCAGCGCCGGCATGGCCTTCGGCCGGCTGCACCTGCTGCCGGCGGTGGCCGACTTCCTGGCGCTGAACCCGGGCGTGAAGATCGATGTTTCGCTGTCGGAGCAGTTCGCCGACCTGGTGGCGGGCGGCACCGACCTGGTGGTGCGTATGGCCGACACGCCCCGGCTTGGCAGCCTGGTCGCCCGCAAGCTGGCCCCGGTGGAATTCGTGCTGGCGGCAGCACCCGCCTACCTGGCCCGGGTGCCGGCGCCCGCGGCGCCGGCCGACCTGGGCAGCTGCAACTGCATCCGCTACGGCGGCGAGGCCGACGGCGTGTGGACGCTGGAGGGTGATGCCGGCGTGGAGAAGGTGCACGTGGCCGGTTCGCTGCGCGCCAACAATGCCGACGGCATCCTGCAAGGGGTGCTGGCCGGCACCGGCATCGGCATCCTGCCGACCTTCGTGGCGGCGCCCTGGCTGGCGCGGGGCGAACTGGTGCGGGTGCTGCCCGGGTACCGGTTGCCGGGGCGCACGCTCTACGCCATGTTCCTGCCGGAGCGCCGGCTGCCGGCGCGGGTGACGCAGTTCGTGCGTTTCCTGGGGGAGCGTTTCGGCTCCGCCGCCTACTGGGACGGCTGGGCGCGCGGCCAGTAGGGCCGCGAACCGCCGGTCGCCGGTGGTCGGCCCGCTACCTGTCAGGCCCCGCGGCGCAGCGCGGCCAGTTCGTCGCGCAGGGCGGCCACGTCGGCCTCCAAAACCTCGACCCGTGCCAGCAGCCCGGCGGCCGGTGCGGTTTCGCGTGCCGGCGCGGCCTCGGCCACCAGCAGCGCGGCATCGACCGGGCCGCACAGCAGGTGGGCCCAGCGCGCCTCGCGTGCGCCCGGGGCGCGCGGCAGGCGCAACACCAGCGGGCCGCCTTTGTCTTGCGCGCGTTCGGCCAGCTCGTCGAGAAAAGCCTCGACCGAGGAGATGTCGGCAAAGCGGTGCCAGCGCTCGGTGTGGATACGCAGTTCGCCCGCGGTCTGCGGCCCGCGCAGCACCAGCAGGCCGAGCAGCGCGGCGGCCGCGCCCGGCACACCGATGGCGCGCTCGAAGTTGTGTTCGTAACGGGTGGCGCGGCCGCCGCTGGTCTCGAACACCAGGGACAGGGTGCGCAAATCATCCAGTGCCTCCTGCGCCTCCGCATCGGTCACCTGCATGGCGGGTTCGCGGCTCGACTTCTGGTTGCAGCCGGCCACCACCGCGTTGAGGGTGAGCGGGTAGCTGTCGGGCACGGTGCGTGCCTTTTCCATGAGGGTGCCGAGCACGCGGGCTTCGAAGGGGCTGAGGGGTCTGGTGGGCATGGGTGTCGGAAAAAAAGGGCAGGGGCCGGGCCGCGATAATTCCGCCCGATGAAAAGTATTGTGATTCTGATCTCCGGCGCCGGCTCCAACATGCGCGCCATCGTGGACGCGGCGCGCCGCGACGGCTGGGAGACGCGTTTCGGCGCCCGGGTGGCTGCCGTCGTCAGCAACCGGCCGGGTGCGGCCGGCCTGGCCTGGGCCGCGGAGCAGGGTATCGCCGCCGAGGCACTGGACCACAAGGCTTATGCCAGCCGGGAGGACTTCGACGCCGCCCTGGCCGCGGCCATCGACCGGCACCAGCCGGCGCTGCTGGTGCTGGCGGGTTTCATGCGGATCCTGACGCCGGGCTTCGTCGCCCGTTATGCGGGGCGCATGGTCAACATCCACCCCTCGCTGCTGCCGGCGTTTCCCGGCCTGGACACGCACCGCCGCGCCATCGAGGCCGGCTGCCGCGTGGCTGGCGCCACGGTGCACCGGGTGACCGCCGACCTGGACCTGGGCCCGATCCTCGGCCAGGCGGCGGTGCCGGTGCTTGCGGGCGATACACCCGAAGCGCTGGCGGCGCGGGTGCTTTGCCAGGAGCACCTGCTGTACCCGCGGGTGGTGGCGCAGTTGCTGTCCGCCAGCTGACAGCGCCTAACCGCGACTCACAGCGCCGGCACTTCCGCTACCAGGCCGTTCGTGTCAGGCGACGGCCTTGAGGGTGGAGGCGGCCGTCTGGGTGTCGTTGTTCGCCACCTGTTCGTACTGCTGCAGCACCATCTGCGCGAGGTGCTGCAGGTCGAAGGGTTGCGACGGGTCCTGGCCGTTGGCGCTGCCGCCGTCGGTGCCCGACGTGTCGGACGAAGCGGAGGCCGAACTGACCGTGGTGGAGATGTTGGACGACATCGAGGACAGCGCCGCCTCGATCTGCTGCACCAGCACGTCGGATTCGCTCTTGCCGATCTTGCCGATCTTGCCGTCGCCGTTGCTGTCGGCCGCACTGAACAGCGCGGCCAGCGGATCGGTGCCGCTGGTCGAATCGGCCGTCGTGACGCCCGCGGCGGCCAGTTCGGCGGCGGAGACGACGCCGTCCTGGTTGGTGTCCAGCGGGTCGTAGGTGGTGCTGGCGTCGCTGGAACTGCCCGAGGCCGCTTCGACCTTGCCCCCGCCTCCGCCTCCGCCACCGCCGCCGTGGTGGCCGCCCCCCCCGCCTTCGCCGCCGCCGGATGCCTGGGCGCCCTGCGGACCGCCGGAAGGACGGCCGGCATCGAATTCCGCCTGGCTGAGGGTGCCGTCGCCATTGGTATCGAGTTCGGCGAAACGCTTGGCGGTCGCGTCGCTGACGGCACCGGAGGACGCGGTGGACGCCGAGGACGTTGCGCCGTCGCCCGACATCCTGTCCATCAGTGTCTGCAGTTCACCGGCATCGATGCCGCCGCTGCCGTCGGTGTCCACCTTGCCGAACAGGCCCTCGCCGGCGCTGCCGGCCGCCGAAGCGCCGTCTGCGCCGCGCGATTGCGCGAATTCCATGGTCGAAGGCGGCGGCAGGATGCTTTTCAGGGCCGAGCCGAGCTCGTCGGCACTCAGCGAACCGTCGCCGTTGGCGTCGTATTTGCTCAGCACGTCCTGGGCATTGCCGGCCGTGGCGCCGGTTTTCGAGGCCACGTCGTCGAGCATGTTCTGCAGTTCGGTGCCGTCCACGCTGCCGCTGCCGTCGGTGTCGACCTTGGCGAAGGCCTTGGCCTGGTTCGCCGAGCGCTGGGCGGCCATTGCGGCCCACGCGCTGCTGGAATTGCTCACTCCGCTGATGGCTGTCATGGTGCGTTCCTCCGGTTCGTCGGCTGCCGACGACCGGGATGGCGGGCAGGTGCAGTCGATTCTGGGAAGCGGCGGTAACCCGGGTTTGTAGCCTTTGTATCGGCGAGGTTTCGGGACACGTTTCTAGGCGGGGAAGAGAGGGGGAAACACCGCCCATCTCGGCCTTTAACCCTGCTGGCTTCCAGTCAGGTAGCAGGAGGAAAATGCCAGCGCATGAACGCTCCCACGCAAATCCTCGTCGTGGATGACGACGAAGACATCACCGGCCTGCTCGGTGACTACCTGGTCCGGTTCGGCTTCCAGGTGCATACCGCGGCCGACGGATCGCAGATGCGCGAGCAGCTGGCCGCCCACCCGATCGACCTGGTCGTGCTCGACGTCATGCTGCCCGGGCCCGACGGCCTGGCCCTGGCGCGTGAGGTGCGCCAGCGTTCGCGGGTGCCCATCGTCATGCTCACCGCCCGCACCAACCCCTACGACCGGGTGCTGGGGCTGGAACTGGGCGCGGACGACTACATGGGCAAGCCCTTCGAGCCGCGCGAGCTGGTCGCGCGTATCCACACGGTGCTGCGCCGCGCCGCCGGCGGTGCCGGGGCGTCGAACTCCCAGTCCGAGGAGGATGTGGTGCGTTTCGACGGCTGGGAACTGCGCCGCGACGAACGCCGGCTGACCTCGCCCTCGGGCCTGGTGGTGCCGCTGTCCAACGCCGAATACCGCCTGCTGACCACCTTCCTGTCGATGCCGCGGCGTATCTTCAGCCGCGACCAGCTGATGGAGCGGGCACGTGGCCGGGCCATGGAAACCTTCGAACGCAGCATCGACCTGCTGGTGTCGCGGCTGCGGCAGAAGCTGTCGGACGACCCGCGTGCGCCGACCATGATCCGCACCGTGCGCGGCGCCGGCTACATCTTCGACGCCCGTTCCGTCCAGCCGCAGATCGGCTGGCAGTGAGGGCCGGGGAGGCCGGCTGATGTCTGCCGAACGGCGGTGGCGCCGGCAATGGGGGCTGTTCGCCTCGCGGCTGCTGCCGGCCACGCTGTTCGGCCGGCTGACCATGCTGCTGTTCATCGCGGTGGTGTCCAGCCACGTGGTGGTGCTGACGCTGTTGTTCGAACTCGGCCCGCGCTTCGGCGAGTCGCCGGGCCCCTCGCCGATGCTCGACTCGCTGCGGGAGGAGGCCGGCTTTCCGCGGCGCCCCCCCCCGCCACCGCCGCCGCAGCAACAACAGGGGCAACAGGGGCCGCAAGGGCAGTACCCGCCGCCGGACGAACCCGGGCCGCCGCCCGAAGATTCGCTGATGGAGGGTGGCCTGCTGCTCGACATCGCCATCCGCCTGGCCGGCCTGCTCGTGGCCGCCTGGGTGGGCGCACGCTGGCTGTCGCAGCCGGTGCGCCGCCTGGCCGACGCAGCGCAGGAACTGGGCCGCGACATCCACAGCCCGCCGCTGGCCGAGACCGGCACCACCGAATGCCGTGAGGCCACACGGGTGTTCAATGGCATGCAGGCGCGTATCCAGCGCCAGATCGCCGACCGCGACCGGTTCGTGGCGGCCGTGTCGCACGACCTGCGCACCCCGCTCACCCGGCTGCGGCTGCGCGCCGAGGCACTGCAGGACGCGGACGAACGTGCGCGTTTCGGCCGCGACATCGGCGAGATGGACGCCATGATCCGCTCCACGCTGGACTACCTGCTGGGCGCCGCCGAGGCCGAGGCGCTGGTGCGGCTCGACGTGGCCGCGCTGGTGCGCAGCATCGCCGACGACCAGGCCGATGCCGGCCATGCCGCCACCGTGTCGGGCGACGCGGCACCGCTGCCGGCCCAGGCCAGTGCGCTGCGCCGCTGTATCGCCAACCTGGTGGAGAACGCCATCCGCTACGGCGGGGGGGCCGAAATCTTCCTGCACGACTCGCCCCGGCTGCTGCGTATCGTGGTGGCCGACCGCGGCCCCGGCCTGGCGCCGGCCGAGATCGACAAGGTGCTGCAGCCCTTCTACCGGGTCGAGGGCTCACGCAACCGGCATTCGGGCGGGGTGGGCCTGGGCCTGTCCATCGCCGAGGACATCGCCCGGCGCCATGGCGGCGGCCTGGCGCTGGCCAACCGCCCGGGTGGCGGCCTGGCGGCCGAGCTCAGCCTGCCACGGGCGTGAAACGCGCCCGGCGTTCGCCGTCCACCTCGATGTCTTCGTTGAACATCGCGGCCGGCCGCACCCACAGGCCGCGGGCACCGTAGAGCGCGCGGTACAGCGTCATCGGCTCCAGCGTTTCGCTGTGCCGCACCGTGTCGACCACCTCGTACAGGCCGCCCTTGTAGTGGCGGTACAGGCCGGGCGGGGTCGTGATCAGGTGCGGCAGGTCGGCATCGGTCATGGGAATGAAGGGCTTTGGGAGGTGGAGGGGGCCGGGTGGGACAATCGCCCCCATGCATCCTAAAGCCCTGCTGGACGCCTGCGCCGAACTGGTCAGGCTCACGCTCACCTTCGAACATCCTGCCGACACCGTGGTGTCGCGCTTTTTCCGTGACAACCGCTCCCTGGGCCCGCGCGAGCGGGCCACGCTGGCCGAGACCACCTACAACGTGCTGCGCAAGAAGCTGTTGTACGAGCATTTCGCGCGCTCGGGCAGCGGCCCCAAGGAGCGCCGCCTGGCCATCCTGGGTTTCTACGGGCCACGCGATTTCGTCAAGAGTGCGCTGTCCGACCAGGAACGCGCCTGGCTGGACAACTGCGACGCGGCCGCCCCCGGCGACCTGATGGAGCCGCACCGCCACAACCTGCCCGAATGGATCGCCGGGCCGCTCAAGGCCCAGGTGGGCAGCGGTTTCTGGGCCCTGGCCGACGCCCTGCAGCAGGGCGCGCCGCTCGACCTGCGGGTCAACGCCCTGAAAGACAAGCGGGCCGAGGTACAGGCCGAGCTGGCCAAGCTCTCGGTCCGGTCGGTGGCCACGCCGTATTCGCCCTGGGGGCTGCGCCTGGAGGGCAAGCCGGCCCTGACCAAACTCGACGTCTTCACCCGCGGTGCCATCGAGGTGCAGGACGAGGGCTCGCAGCTGCTGGCCCTGCTGCTCGACGCCAAGCGCGGCGAGATGGTGGTCGATTTCTGTGCCGGCGCCGGCGGCAAGACGCTGGCGGTGGGCGCCACCATGCGCAGCACCGGCCGGCTCTATGCCTTCGACACCTCGGCCCACCGGCTGGACGCGCTCAAGCCGCGGCTGGCGCGCAGCGGCCTGTCGAACGTGCACCCGGCGGCCATCGCCCACGAACGCGACGACCGGGTCAAACGCCTGGCCGGCAAGATCGACCGGGTTCTGGTCGATGCCCCCTGTTCCGGCCTGGGCACGCTGCGCCGCAACCCCGACCTGAAGTGGCGCCAGTCGACCCAGGCCATCACCGAACTCACGGCCAAGCAGACGGCCATCCTGGCCAGTGCGGCGCGGCTGGTGAAACCCGGCGGGCGGCTGGTCTATGCCACCTGCAGCATCCTGCCGGAGGAAAACGAGGCCATCGCGGCGGCGTTTTCGGCTGAAAACCCCGATTTCGAGCTGCTGGACGCCGCCGGCGAACTGGCCCGCCTCAAGGTGCCGGACGCGGCCAAACTCTGCAGTGGGCCGGTTTCCGGCGCCGAATACCTGCGCCTGTGGCCGCATCTGCACGCGACCGACGGCTTTTTTGCCGCCGCCTGGACACGCAAACCCTAGGAAAATCATAAGGTTCTGGCTGTCATGGGCATGTAAAACATAGGGCTTATCCGAACTTATTGCCCCCACGGCGCACTAAAATAGGGTGCCGAAATTTTCGGTATCCCGCAGGGCGGTATCCCTGCCACCCGGCGGTTGGTCCGCCACAAAGGCTTACATCCATGTTTTTTCCCGATTCAGCCGTCTCCAGTGCTGCCATCCAGTGGGTCGGTAACGGCCTGCTCGGCTGGTCGTGGTGGGAGATCGTGCTGTACACGCTGCTGACGACGCACATCACCATCGTCGCCGTCACGCTGTTCCTGCACCGTGCCCAGGCGCACCGCGCGCTGGACCTGCACCGCATTCCTTCGCACTTCTTCCGCTTCTGGCTGTGGCTGGGCACCGGCATGGTCACCCGCGAGTGGGTCGCCATCCACCGCAAGCACCACGCCAAGTGCGAAACCGAGGAAGACCCGCACAGCCCGCAGACCCGCGGCATCGACACCGTCATGTGGCGCGGCGCCGAGCTCTACCGTACCGAGGCCAAGAACCTGGAAACCATCTCCAAGTTCAGCCACGGCGTGCCCAACGACTGGATCGAACGCAACCTCTACACCCGCTACAGCTGGCAGGGTGTGGGTGTCATGCTGATCCTCGACCTGGCCCTGTTCGGCGGCTTCGGCGCGGCCGTGTGGGCCGTGCAGATGCTGTGGATCCCGTTCTGGGCGGCCGGCGTGGTCAACGGCATCGGCCACTTCTGGGGCTACCGCAACTTCGAGGCACCCGACGCCAGCACCAACATCTCGCCCTGGGGCCTGATCATCGGTGGCGAGGAACTGCACAACAACCACCACACCTACCCGACCTCGGCCAAGTTCTCCGTCAAGAAGTACGAATTCGACATCGGCTGGTTCTACATCACCCTGATGCAGCAGATCGGCTGGGCCACCGTCAAGAAGACGCCACCCAAGCTGCTGGTGGGCGACGTGAAGCCCGTGGCGGACGAAAAGACGCTCGAAGCGCTCATCGCCAACCGCTACGAGGTCATGGCCGGTTACGCCCGCGGCGTGCGCCAGGCGGCGCGCGAGGAAATCGCGGCGCTCCAGTCGCGCCAGGCCGACATTTCGGCGCTCAAGGGCGTCAAACGCTGGCTGCACCGCGACACCGAAAAGGTGCCCGCCACCGCGCTGACGCAGGTTGCGCAGGCGCGTGCGGCACACCCGGTGCTCGACAAGATGCTGACCATGCGCGAGGAACTGCGCCAGATGTGGCTCAACACCACCCATTCGCGCGAACAGCTCACCACCGACCTGCAGGCCTGGTGCCGCCGGGCCGAAGAGAGCGGCATTGCCGCCCTGCGCGACTTCTCCATCAGGCTGCGCGCGTCCCACGCCTGATCGTCAGGCGCTGCGCACACCACCGCCAGAGGCCGCCCAGGCCCTGGCGGTTTTTTTGCGCCTGCGCGGCGGCGCAGTGCGGCGCCTCGGGGGCGGCTGCCGCCTCGGGCGCCGGCCACAGTTCGACCTGGCTGGCTTCGGTGGCTTCGACCGTGGCCCATTGCGGCGCCGCCATGCGCAGTGCCTGCCCACGGCCGAGTGCCGACACCCTGCCCGACGGCGCGGTGCCGGCGGCATCGCCGCCGAAGCGCACCAGCAGGTGCCCGCTGCGGCAGCGCAGTTCGGCGCCGGCGTCCAGGTACAGCAGGCGTTCCTGGCGGGCTGCGAGGGGGTAGTGGAGGGGGGAGGGTTGGTACATGGTGTACTCCGGCAGTAAGGTGGCTCTAGCGTAGGCGGCCGCCCGTTTTCCGTGCAGGCACAGCCGGAGGCCGCAGGCACCGCATCAGCGCAGGTCAAAGGGCGCTGTTATGGTTGGCGTGGAGATATGCTGTATCTGTTGCGGTACAGCGTTTTGGGAGCAAGATACGCCCCATGCTGTTACCCCTCGCCACTGCCGAGTCCGCTGCAACGGAAGAACTGCTCTACCGGCAGGTGGCGGCCCACTACCAGGCGGCCATAGGGCAGGGCACGCTGCCGCCCGGCAGCCGCATGCCCTCGGTGCGCGAGCTGATGCTGCGGCACCGCGTCAGCCTCTCCACCGGCCTGCAGGCGCTGCGCTGGATGGAGGAGCGGGGCCTGCTGGAGGCGCGCCCGCGGGTCGGCTATTTCGTGCGCGACCCCGCGCTGGCGCGCCTGCCTGCCGCACGTGAACCCGACATCGAGGGGCCGGCGGCCATCGACGCCACCCCGTTCAGCGGCATCAACACCCGGATTTCCCTGTTCCTGGAAAAGGCCCGCCTGGCCGCGGTGCGGGTCGACCTCGGCACCGCCATGCCGGCGCCCGAGCTGTTCGATGCCGCCGCCATGAACCGCATCGCGACCGCCCTGCTGCGTGAGCAGCCCGAGATCCTGCTGCGCGGCCCCTCCATTCCCGGCACCCACCCCGAATTCCAGGCGGCCATGGCCCTGCGTGCCCTGGCCGTAGGCGTACGGCTGGCACCGGAGGAGGTGATGGCCACGCTCGGCAATTCCGAGGCAGTCAACCTGGCGCTGGCCGCGGTCACCGAACCAGGCGACGTGGTGGCGGTGGAGTCACCCACCTTCTTTGGCATCCTGCAGGGCGTGGAAACGCAGGGCCTGCGCACACTGGAGATTCCCAGCAGCCCGCACACCGGCATCTCGCTGGAGGCGCTGGAGCTGGCCGTGCGCAGCCAGCCGCGGCTCAAGGCGGTCATCGTGGTGCCGCACCTGCAGATGCCGCTCGGCAGTGTCATGCCCGACGCCCACAAGGCGCGGCTGGTGGCCTTCTGCACCGAGCATGGCCTGGCCCTGATCGAAGACGACATCTACCGCGACCTGGTCGAGGGCAGCACCCCGGCCCGCCCCGCCAAGGCCTGGGATACGGAGGGACAGGTGATCTACTGCGCGTCCTTCAACAAATCCTTCTCGCCGGGCCTGCGCCAGGGCTGGATGAATGCCGGCCGCTGGCACACCCGGGTGCAGATGCTCAAGTTCGCCCGCACCCGCAACATGCAGAGCTGGTCGCAGCTGATCGCCGCGCGCGGCATCACCGCGCCCGCCTACGAGCGGCGCCTGCGCCGGCTGCGCGACGACCTGCGCCAGCAGCGTGAACGCAGCGCCCAGGCCATCGCCCGGCATTTTCCGCCGGGGGTGCGGCTGAGCCTGCCGCCGGGCGGCCTGAGCCTGTGGCTGGAACTGCCGCAGGGCGCGTCGTCCACCCTGCTGTTCGAACAGGCGCTGGCCCGCGGCATCCGTATCGCACCCGGGCCGATGTTCTCCAACACCGGGCGCTACGAGCGCTTCATACGGGTGAGCTGCGGCATGCCATTTTCGGCGGAGATCGATGCGGCCTACCGTGACCTGGGCGGATTGATAGCCGCCATGCTGTAGCTGCGGAGCGTCATATCCGCATTTAGCACAAGAAAGCCGCCCGGGCTATAATATCGGGTTATCCGCTGCATCTGGCGCGTGCGAGTCATCGCACCGCCTGCCTGGAGCGTTTAACCGGTATTCCCGCGCCTGGTGCGCAGTCCGCACGGCTGCCCACCCCAGGCATCTTGTGGCAGGCGCGGAACCACACCTATCGGGCCGGAGCGTCGACGTGCGCAGGGCGCTCCCCCATAATTTGTTTGAAAGACTGCATGGCAAAAGAGGAACTGATCGAGATGCGTGGCAAGGTGGACGAAGTCCTGCCGGACTCGCGCTACCGTGTCACGCTCGAAAACGGTCACCAACTCGTGGCCTACACCGGCGGCAAGATGCGCCGCCACAACATCCGTGTGATCGCCGGAGACGCGGTGTCGCTGGAAATGTCGCCCTATGACCTGAGCAAGGGCCGCATCACCTTCCGCCACATCGCCGGCCGTCCGCCGATGACCCCGCGCCGCTAACCGCGGTTCGCGCTGCATGCCCCGCCGGCATTCGCCGGCCTGGTCCAGGGCATGCCTGTGTTTTTCGGTCCCGTCGTCGGGACGCAAAAAAAGCCGCCTGGCGAACCCGGCGGCTTTTTTTGTGGGAACCGGGCCGAATTACTTCAGCTTGATTTCCTTGTACTCGACGTGCTTGCGCGCCTTCGGGTCGAACTTCAGGATCGACATCTTTTCAGGCATCGTCTTCTTGTTCTTGGTGGTGGTGTAGAAGTGGCCGGTACCCGCAGTGGATTCCAGCTTGATTTTTTCGCGTCCGCCTTTGGTTGCCATGGTGGTTCTCCTGGGTCAGGGGTTAGGCTTGGCCGCGGGCACGCAGGTCCGCCAGCACGGCTTCGATGCCATTCTTGTCGATCAGGCGCAGCGCGGCGCTCGAAACACGCAGGCGCACCCAGCGGTTTTCGGTCTCGACCCAGAAACGGCGGTATTGCAGGTTCGGCAGGAACCGGCGCTTGGTTTTGTTGTTGGCGTGGGAAACATTGTTCCCGACCATCGGGCCTTTGCCCGTGACTTCACATACGCGTGCCATGAGGACACTCCGATATCTAAACAGCTGCCACGTCTGCTACGACGACAGCCTCACCTCGCCAGGAATGGGTGGCGGTAACCCCGAATTTACCGGAACGCGGCAGACGAAAAACGACTAGCCAGATTCAGCAAAGCCGCAGATTATAGCCCGAGGCGCGGCAGCTGGCTAGATCTTGCCTTCCTGCTCGAGGAAACGCTGTGCATCCAGGGCGGCCATGCAGCCCGTTCCCGCGCTGGTGATGGCCTGGCGGTAGACATGGTCCTGCACGTCGCCGGCGGCAAAGACGCCGGGCACGCTGGTCATGGTGGCGAAGCCCTGCAGGCCCGACTTGGTGACGATGTAGCCGTCCTTCATGTCCAGCTGGCCCTGGAAGATGTCGGTGTTGGGGTGGTGGCCGATGGCGATGAAGCAGCCGTGCAGGCCCAGCTCCTCGGTCTCGCCGCTCACCAGGTGCTTCAGGCGCACACCGGTCACGCCGCCCTGGTCGCCCAGCACCTCTTCGAGCACGCTGTGCACCTTGAGCTCGATCTTGCCGGCAGCGACCTTCTCGGCCACCTTGTCGAGCATGATCGGCTCGGCGCGGAACTTGTCGCGGCGGTGCACCAGGTAGACCTTCCTGGCGATATTGGAGAGGTACAGCGCCTCTTCCACCGCAGTGTTGCCGCCGCCGACCACACACACGTCCTGGTCGCGGTAGAAAAAGCCGTCGCAGGTGGCGCAGCCCGACACCCCGCGGCCCATGAAGGCCTGCTCGGAGGGCAGGCCCAGGTACTTGGCCGAGGCGCCGGTGGCGATCACCAGGGTGTCGCAGGTGTAGCTGGCGCCATCGCCCGTCAGGGTAAAGGGGCGTTTGCTGAAATCGACCGTGTTGATGTGGTCGAAGACGATCTTGGTGTTGAAGCGCTCGGCATGCTCCAGGAACCGCTGCATCAGCTCGGGGCCCTGCACGCCGTGCACGTCGGCGGGCCAGTTGTCGACCTCGGTGGTGGTCATGAGCTGGCCGCCCTGGGCCATGCCGGTGATGAGCAGGGGCTGCAGGTTGGCGCGTGCGGCGTAGACGGCGGCGGTGTAGCCGGCGGGGCCGGAACCGAGAATGAGGACTTGGGCGTGCTGGGGAGTGGACATAATAAGGGGCTCGTTGCGCTAAAGGCCGCGAAGAGTCGGCACCGTGGAGGCCATCGAGTATGGCGGTTGCATGTGCAGCGTGTTGCGCCGGTTTTCAATCGGTGCGATTGTAAGAAGCGATCAAGACGCGGTGGAGCGCGGCTTCCCACAGGGGGAGGCGCCGGCTCCCCCGTACAGAAGGGACGTATCTCATGGCCATGGTGTCCGACCTGGATCTGCTGCGCAGGGTGCCGATCTTCGCCCTGCTGACGGCCGACCAGGCGCAGTTTCTTGCCAGCGCGGTGTCCAAACGCCGCTTCAAGCGCGGTGAGCCGCTGGTGGAGTGCGGCGAGCGCTCCGATGCGCTGTACGTGCTGGTTTCCGGCCGGGCACGGGTACTCACCTCCGACGTGCGCGGCCGCGAGGTCATTTTTGCCACGCTGCGCGCCGGGGACCCGGTCGGCGAGATGAGCCTGATCGACGGCGAACCGCATTCCGCCACGGTCTGCGCCGAGGTGCAGACCGACACCCTGGTACTCGACCGCGCGTCCTTCCTGCGCTGCCTGCCGCCCGAGGGGTCGGTCGGCCATTCGGTGCTGATCGGCCTGGTGAGGCGGCTGCGCCGTGCCGACCGCACCATCGAATCGCTGGCGCTGATGGACGTCTATGGCCGGGTGGCGCGGGTGCTGATCGACGGCGCCGTGCCGGCCCGCGACGGCAGCGGCCTGGTGGCCGAGAAGGTGTCGCGCCAGGACATCGCCAAGATGGTCGGTGCCTCGCGCGAAATGGTCAGCCGGGTCATGAAGGACCTGGAAGACCGCGGTTTCGTCGAAATCCGCGAAGATGGCTCCATGCTGGTGCAGGAAGGCCGCCTGACCGATCTGGCGCCTTCCGAGGGCCATCCGGCGGACCACGCGGACTGAGCTGCCGCCGGGCCGCCCCCTTCGGGTAAGCTAGGGCGAGCCGCCTATGACGTACTCCCTCAATACCCTGAACAATCCCTCCGGCGGCCGGTCGTCGCCAGAACGCACCGCAGTCGGCGGTCTTGCCCACGAACTGGCCCTGGTGGCCGGGCTGGTCGCCCTGGTGTTCTGGCTCATCGCCATGCTCACCTATTCGGCGCAGGACCCGGCCTGGTCCACCACCGGCCTGCCCGGTGCCGTGGTTGGCAACTGGGGCGGCCGCTTCGGCGCGGTGCTGGCCGATGCCAGCTACTTCCTGCTCGGTTTTTCGGTGTGGTGGTGTTTTGCCGCCGGCATCCGGGCCTGGCTGACCTCGCTGGCGCGCTGGATGCGGGGCGGAGAGCACGAAGCGCCGGCCTCCTGGGTGGCAAGCCGCACCGCCTTCTGGGTCGGCTTCGTGGTGCTGCTGTGTGCCAGCACCGCACTGGAATGGTCGCGCCTGTACCGCTTCGAGGGCCGCCTGCCCGGCGCGCACAGCGGCGGCATCCTGGGCTTCTTCACCGGCCCGGCCAGCGTCAAGTGGCTGGGCTTTGCCGGTTCCGGCCTGCTGTGCATCGTGCTGGTCGTCGCCGGTGTGTCGCTGGTGTTCCGTTTTTCCTGGGGCCACGTGGCCGAGCGCCTGGGCGGCTGGCTGTATGCCCTGGTGCAGAGCCGGCGCGAGCAGCGCGAGATCGCCGAGGACGTGGAAGTCGGCAAACGCGCGGCCCGCGAGCGCGAAGAGGTGGTGATCGAAGAGCGTGCCGAGATCGATCACCAGCCCATCCGCACCCCGCCCGCGCCCCGGCGCGCGCCGCGGCCGCCGGCCGTGGATCCATCGCTGGATGCGGAGCCCGGCTTGCCGGCCATCGAACCGGTGCTGTTCGACGTGCCCAAGAGCGAACGGGTGGTCAAGGAACGCCAGAAGCCCCTGTTCAGCGACATGCCCGACAGCCGCCTGCCGCAGGTCGACCTGCTCGACAGCGCCAAGCAGCAGCAGGAAACCGTGTCGCCTGAGACGCTGGAAATGACCAGCCGGATGATCGAGAAGAAGTTGAAGGACTTCGGTGTGCAGGTGCACGTGGTCGCGGCTTCGCCCGGCCCGGTGGTCACCCGCTACGAGATCGAGCCCGCCACCGGTGTGAAGGGCTCGCAGATCGTCGGCCTGGCCAAGGACCTGGCGCGTTCGCTGTCGCTGGTGTCCATCCGCGTGGTGGAAACCATTCCCGGCAAGAACTTCATGGCGCTGGAGCTGCCCAACGCCAAGCGCCAGACCATCAAGCTCAGCGAGATCCTGGGCTCGCAGGTCTACCACGAGGGCAAGTCCATGCTCACCATGGGCCTGGGCAAGGACATCGTCGGCAACCCGGTGGTGGCCGACCTGGCCAAGATGCCGCACGTGCTGGTGGCCGGCACCACCGGTTCGGGCAAGTCGGTGGGTATCAACGCCATGATCCTGAGCCTGCTCTACAAGGCCGAGGCGCGCGACGTGCGCCTGCTCATGATCGACCCCAAGATGCTGGAAATGTCGGTCTACGAAGGCATTCCGCACCTGCTGGCGCCGGTGGTCACCGACATGAAGCAGGCGGCCAACGGCCTGAACTGGTGCGTGGCGGAAATGGAGAAGCGCTACAAGCTCATGAGCAAGCTGGGCGTGCGTAACCTGGCCGGCTACAACGTCAAGATCGACGAGGCCAAGGCGCGTGAGCAGTTCATCTACAACCCCTTCAGCCTGACGCCCGACAGCCCCGAACCGCTCGACCGGCTGCCGCACATCGTGGTGGTGATCGATGAGCTGGCCGACCTGATGATGGTGGTCGGCAAGAAGATCGAGGAACTCATCGCCCGGCTGGCGCAGAAGGCGCGCGCCGCCGGCATCCACCTGATCCTGGCCACCCAGCGCCCCAGCGTGGACGTGATCACCGGCCTGATCAAGGCCAACATCCCGACGCGCATCGCCTTCCAGGTCAGCAGCAAGATCGACAGCCGCACCATCCTCGACCAGATGGGCGCCGAGGCGCTGCTGGGCATGGGCGACATGCTCTACATGGCCAGCGGCACCGGCCTGCCGGTACGGGTGCACGGCGCGTTCGTGAGCGATGAAGAAGTGCATCGTGTCGTAAATTTCCTGAAAGAGCAGGGCGGCGAGCCCAACTACATCGAGGGTGTGCTCGAAGGTGGCACGGCCGATGGCGACAGCACCGACTACCCCGGCGCCGACGGCGGCGACGGCGAGAAGGACCCGATGTACGACCAGGCGGTGGAAGTGGTGCTGAAGAACCGCAAGGCCAGCATCTCGCTGGTGCAGCGCCACCTGAAGATCGGTTACAACCGCGCCGCGCGGCTGGTCGAAGATATGGAAAAGGCCGGCCTGGTCAGTGCCATGAGCACCAACGGCCAGCGCGACATCCTCGTCCCCGCGCGGGAAGAATAGACAGGCCGGCATCGCCGGTCGCACCGGAAACCCCATGCCCTTGCTTCGTCTGCCGTTTCGTCTCCTTCCCTGCGCCATGGGCGCGCTGCTGCTGGCCGCTGCCGGCGGCGCCTGGGCCGACAGCCTGGCCAGCCTGGAGAGCTTCATGCGTGGCACGCAGGGCGGCCGGGCCGACTTCACCCAGGTGGTCACCGCGCCGGGCAAGGATGGCCAGGCCCCGCGCAGCAAGACCAGCACTGGCACCTTCGAGTTCCAGCGGCCCAGCCGCTTCAAGTTCGTCTACAACAAACCCTTTGCGCAGACCCTGGTGGCCGATGGCCAGACGCTGTGGCTCTACGACGTGGACCTGAACCAGGTCACCGCGCGCAAGCAGGCGCAGGTGCTGGGCTCCACGCCCGCGGCGGTGATCGCCTCGGCCGCCGACCTGAAGGCGCTGGAAAAGGACTTCGCCCTGAAGGCCGAACCCGACCGCGACGGCCTGCAGTGGGTGCTGGCCACACCGAAGTCCAAGGACGGCCAGCTGCAGAGCATCCGCGTGGGCCTCAAGGGCGACCAGCTGGCCGCGCTCGACATCCTGGACAGCTTCGGCCAGCGTTCGGTGATGAACTTCTCCAACCTCCAGCCCGCGTCCACGGTGCCGGCCGGCAGCTTCGACTTCAAGCCCCCTTCTGGCGTGGACGTGATTCGCCAGTAGTCCCGGTCACATGCTTCCCCGGGCGTTGTCGGCTATCCACTCCGCGTAGGGCGGGTAGACCTGCCCCAGGGTTTCGGCGTGGATCGCTGGCAACGTGTAGGAGTGCAGGGCGCGGATGGCCTGCTCCACCTCCGCATAGCGGTCGCCGGTGGTCTTGAACAGCACGCGGAATTCCTGCTCGTTGTGCACCGTGCCTTCCCACGGGAAAAAGCTCTCGATCGGTGTGATCTGGGCGCAGGCGGCCAGCCCGCGCTCGACCAGCATGCGGGCCATCAGGCGTGCTTCGTCCAGTTGGCCCGTGGTGGTGGTGACGGCGATGGTGTTCATGGGGATGCTCCGGGTGGTCCATGGCGTGTGGCCGGCGGCAGGCGGCCGGTGTACCGCGGCATTCTGCCGGCCGCCTCTCTACCCTCATCGATAATCACCGCCGTGGCCAGTCTTCTTCCTATTCCTTGCGCATGAACCGCATCGCATCCGGTCTGCGGGCCCTGCGCCTGCGGTTGCAGCGCCTGTTCCGTATCGCCGACTGGCAGGCCACGCTGCTCTGGGCCATCGTGGCCGGGGTGCTGGGCGCGCTGGCGACCGAGGTCTTCCGCGGAGCGCTGCACTGGGCCGACCGTTTGGTGCTGGGCGGCGGCGACGACGGGCTGGTGGCGCTGGCGCGGAGCCTGCCCTGGTGGGCCCGCATCGCCGTGCCGGCGCTGGGCGGCCTCGTCGCGGGCGGCCTGCTGGTGCTGGCCCGGCGCACCGCCGTGCAGAAGGCGACTTCCGACTACATGGAGGCCATCGTGCTGGGCGACGGGCGTATTCCCGTGGGCCAGACCCTGATGCGTAGCGCCTCGTCCCTGGTCAGCATCGCCAGCGGCGGCTCCATCGGCCGCGAAGGTTCGATGGTGCAACTGGCCGCGCTGTGCGCTTCGCTGCTGGGGCAGTGGTTCCGTTTCCCGGTGGAGCGGCTGCGCCTGCTGGTGGCCTGCGGCGCGGCGGCGGGCTTGACCGCCGCCTACAACGCACCCATCGCCGGCGCCTTTTTCGTGGCCGAGATCGTGCTGGGCTCCATCGCCATGGAGAGCATCGGGCCGATCATGGTGGCTTCGGTGGTCGCCAATGTCGCCATGCGGGCCCTCCCGGGCTACCAGCCGGCCTACGAGATGCCGGCCTTTCCCGACATCTCCGGCCCCGAGGTGCTGTTGTTCGCCGTGCTCGGGGTGCTGCTCGGCGGGGCGGCTGCGCTGTTCCTGCGCGGCCTGGGGGCGAGCCGGGCCCTGTTCGCGCGTCTGCCGCTGGCCCTGCCGGGGCGGCTGGCGCTCGGCGGCCTGGTGGTGGGCCTGATTTCGGTCGAGATGCCCGAGGTCTGGGGCAATGGCTACAGCGTGGTCAATTCGGTGCTGCACACGCCCTGGCCCTGGACCTTGCTGGCCCTGGTGCTGGCCGCCAAGTTCGTCGCCACCATGGCCACGGCCGGTTCGGGCGCGGTGGGCGGGGTGTTCACCCCGGCGCTGTTCTTCGGCTGCATGATCGGCGGCATGTTCGGCCAGGCGGCGCAGGCACTGTGGCCCCACGCCACCTCGGCGCCCTTCGCCTATGCCATCGTCGGCATGGGGGCTTTCCTGGCGGGGGCTTCGCAGGCGCCGCTGATGGCCATCCTGATGATCTTCGAGATGACGCTGAGTTACCAAGTCATGCTGCCGCTCATGGCGGCGAGTGTCATCGCCTATTTCGTGGCGCGCTCGGCCAACGCCGGCTCGATGTACGAGATCACCGTGCGCCGGCGCGAACAGCAGGACGAGCGCCTGCGCCTGCGCACCCTGCACGTTCGCGACCTGGTGCAGCCGCCCCAGACCGTGGTGCGCCCCGACGCCGGGGTGCAGGAGATGCGCGCCCTGTTCCTGCAGCACCCCGTCAAGTACCTGTACGTGGTCGACGATGCCTCGCTCTACCTGGGTGTGGTGCCACTCAAGGCCCTGACTGCCGCGGCAGAGGGCCCTGGCCTGGCGCACCGGACGGCCGGCGACCTGCTGGCGCAGGAGATTTCACCCGTCACCGCCGACATGAACCTGGGCCAGGCGCTGCAGCGTTTTATGGAACACCGCGGCGAGCGCCTGCCAGTCATCGAAAGCGCCGACAACCGCTTGCTGCTGGGGGTGGTCGCCAAGAGCGCGCTGCTGGCCACCTACGTGCGGCTGAGCGAATAGCCGCGGGCCGGAGCGGCCGGGTACGGCATCAGCCGCCCACCCGTGCCGCCGCGGCCAGGTGCAGCCCGGCCAGCACCCACAGGGCCACCAGCGCCCCGTTGCTGGCGGCGAATGCGGCCAGGCGCAGCATGACCCGGTTGGGGCCCACGTGGATCAGGCTGTGCACGATGCGCAGCAGCACATAGGCCCAGGCCAGCCCGCGGGCTGCGGGGGTGTTGCCGCCCGTCATCTGCAGCACCAGGCAGACCACGTAGAACAGCACCGGCAGTTCCAGCAGGTTGGCATAGTTGCGGCCCGCCAGGCGTACCTTGGGCGGCACGCGGTCCGATTCGCCGTAGCGGAAGTCGCCGGCGGACACCTCGCCCCGGCGTGCCGCCGCGACCCGGCGCAGCAGGACCAGGACCAGCACACACAGCGTCCAGGCGGCCAGTGCGAATACGGGGTAGAGCAGGGTGAAGGGCGGCATGGGGGCTCCGGTGGGAGGGGTCAGCCGGGCAGCAGCAGGCGCATCGGCAGCATGGCCGAGCCGGCAAAGCCATGGCGCCGGTAGAAGCGGTGCGCCGCCACGTTGTCGCTGGCTGTCAGCAGGGTGATGCGCCGGCAATCCTCGGCCCGGGCGGTAGCTATGGCACCCTGCAGCAGCCGCGAGCCAATGCCCCGGCCCTGCCGGTCCTGCGCCACCACCACGTCCTCGAGCATGGCCACCCGCGCGCCCAGCGCGGTCGACTCGGTGTAGAGCAGGTTGACCATGCCCACCACCGCCCCGCCTTGCCGCGCGACCAGGATGCAGCCGGCCTCGGGCCGCTCCAGGATGCGGTGCAGTCCGCGGGCCTGCGCGGCGCGGTCGGGGCTGAAGTCCGGCTCCTGCGTGAACAGCAGGTGCAGCAGGTCGCACAGGGCGGGAACGTCGGCGGTGCGGGCCGGCTCTATACGCAGCGGTTCGGGCAGCGGTTCGGGCAGCGGTTCGGGCGGCGGTTCCGGCAGGGGCGTGGGCAGGAGATCGGTCATGGCGCAAGATTACACACCAGGGCCCGGCCCCGGCGCGCTATAAACGACCGATGGCGAAAACCCCTGCGGCGCGCGCCGCCGCCCCCTCCCTGCACCAGCCCCTGGCCGAAGGGGGAAACCATGCCTGATCTGTTCGCACAAGAGCCTGCTGCACCGCTGGCGGAGGCCCTTCGCCCCAAGACCTTGGACGACGTGGTCGGACAGTCCCACCTGCTGGGTGAGGGCAAGCCGCTGCGGCTGGCCTTCCAATCGGGCAAGCCGCACTCCATGGTCTTCTGGGGGCCTCCGGGTGTCGGCAAGACCACCTTGGCACGGCTCACGGCCACGGCCTTCAAGTGCGAGTTCATCGCGCTGTCTGCGGTCTTCTCCGGTGTCAAGGACATCCGGGCCGCCATGGAGCAGGCACAGCAGAACCTGGCGATGGGCAAACACACGATCCTGTTCGTGGACGAAATCCACCGGTTCAACAAGTCCCAGCAAGACGCCCTTCTTCCCTATGCGGAAAGCGGCTTGGTCACCTTCATTGGTGCGACGACGGAAAACCCTTCTTTTGAGGTGAACTCGGCCTTGCTGTCCCGGGCGCAGGTGTATGTTCTCAAGTCGCTGACAGACGAAGAACTGGCGCTTTTGCTCAAACGTGCCCAAGAACTGGCACTGGGCCATCTTGCGTTTGACGACCTGGCGAGGGACACGATCATTGGTTATGCGGACGGTGATGCCAGAAGGTTCCTGAACTTGCTGGAGCAGACCAGCACAGCGGCCAAGGCCTCTGGCTTGACCACGATCACTGCGGACTTTCTGCAGAACGCACTGACCCTGAACAGCCGGCGTTTCGACAAGGGCGGGGACAACTTCTACGACCAGATTTCGGCCCTGCACAAATCGGTCCGCGGGTCCCATCCAGACGCGGCCCTCTACTGGCTCACCCGTATGTTGGACGGCGGGGCCGATGCCCGTTATCTGGCAAGACGGATAGTTCGCATGGCCTGGGAGGACATCGGGCTTGCCGATCCAAGGGCCATGCAGATTGCCAACGATGCGGCCCTGACCTATGAACGGCTGGGAAGCCCTGAGGGCGAGTTGGCACTGGGACAGGCCGTGATCTATCTGGCTGTCGCTGCCAAGAGCAATGCGGGTTACAACGCCTACAACCAGGCCAAAGCCTTTGTGAAGCAGGACAAGAGCCGGGAGGTTCCTGTTCATCTTCGCAATGCGCCAACAAAACTCATGAAGGAGCTGGGTTACGGACATGCATACCGGTATGCGCATGACGAACCCAATGCCTATGCTGCTGGTGAAACTTACCTTCCTGACGGTATAGAAGCACCAGGTTGGTATCAGCCAGTGCCAAGAGGCTTGGAGATCAAGATAGGCGAGAAGCTTGCCCTGCTCAGGGGGTGGGACAAAGAAGCAGGAAAATAATAAATGAAGATAGTTCAGGTGTTGTTGGCGCAAAACTGCGTGAACTGCGCCGGCGCAACCAGGCGCCGGACCTGCCGGCCGAGCCGCCGCCCGGACCTCCGTCCACATCCCCGCCTGCGTAGTCAGGAAACTGCCAGCCTGGACGTTCCCCCAGGGAAAACCCAGCGCCGACAGGGCTGTAGCGGCGCTTCGGCCTGCCTACAATGGGCTGCAACCCCGCTGCCGTCCGCTTACCGGCTGGCCGCTGGCGGGTTTTTTGCTTCTTGAGGCCAGGCCCGCCCGACTACCGCCAGAAGAAGGAAGACACCTCCATGGACATCCTGCTGCAGCAGGTCATCAACGGTCTGGTGCAAGGCAGCGTATACGCACTGGTGGCCCTGGGCTACACCATGGTGTACGGCATCATCAACCTGATCAACTTCGCCCACGGCGAGGTGCTGATGGTGGGCGCGCTCACCAGCTGGAGCATCATCGGGCTGATGCAGGAGTCCATGCCCTGGGCGCCGGGCTGGCTGGTCCTGCTGGTGTCGCTGGTCATCGCCTGCATCGTCGCCGCGGTGCTCAATTTCACCATCGAGAAGCTGGCCTACCGGCCGCTGCGCAACGCGCCCAAGCTGGCGCCGCTGATCACCGCCATCGGCATGTCCATCCTGCTGCAGACGCTGGCCATGATCATCTGGAAGCCCAACTACAAGACCTATCCCACGCTGGTGCCGGGCCAGCCCTTCACCATCGGCGGCGCCATCATGACACCCACCCAGGTGCTGATCCTCGGGCTCACCGCGGTGTGCCTGGCGGTGCTGGTCTGGCTGGTCAACTACACCAAACTGGGGCGCGCCATGCGCGCCACCGCCGAGAACCCCCGGGTGGCCGCGCTGATGGGTGTCAAGCCCGACATGGTGATCTCGGCCACCTTCGTCATCGGGGCGGTGCTGGCGGCCATCGCGGGGGTGATGTACGCCGCCAACTACGGTACGGCGCAGCACACCATGGGTTTCCTGCCGGGGCTCAAGGCCTTCACCGCGGCGGTGTTCGGTGGCATCGGCAACCTGGGTGGCGCGGTACTGGGCGGCATCCTGCTGGGGCTGATCGAGTCGATAGGCGCGGGTTACATCGGCACCCTCACCGGCGGTGTGCTGGGCAGCAACTACGCCGACATCTTCGCCTTCGTGGTGCTCATCGTGGTGCTCACCCTGCGGCCCTCCGGCCTGCTGGGCGAGCGGGTAGCCGACCGCGCCTGACGGAGTGCTGCCCATGGCCAATCCCTTCCAGCACGCCAGGCGCAACGTACGGGTGGCCGCCTGGGCCGCCGCCACCATCGTGCTGCTGGTGCTGCCGCACGGGCTGCAGCAGTTCGGCAATGCCTGGGTACGCATCGCCGACTTCGCCCTGCTCTATACCCTGCTGGCGCTGGGCCTGAACATCGTGGTGGGCTACGCCGGCCTGCTCGACCTGGGTTATGTGGCCTTCTACGCGGTGGGCGCCTACCTGTTCGGCCTGCTGGCTTCGCCCCATTTGACCGAGAATTTCGACACCCTGGCGGCGCTTTTCCCCAATGGCCTGCATGTGGCGCTGTGGCTCGTGATCCCGCTGGCCGCCCTGGTCGCCGCGCTGGCCGGCGCATTGCTGGGCGCGCCCACGCTCAAGCTGCGTGGCGACTACCTGGCCATCGTCACCCTCGGTTTCGGCGAGATCGTGCGTATCTTCCTCAACAACCTCGACCAGCCGGTCAACCTCACCAACGGGCCCAAGGGCCTGGGGCAGATCGATTCGGTGCATTTTTTCGGGCTCGACCTGGGCAAACCGCTGGCGGTCACCGAGAACTACGATATTTCTTCGGTCACCCTCTACTACTACCTGTTCCTGGCGCTGGTGGTGCTGAGCATCGTCATCTGCAGCCGGCTGCAGGACTCGCGTATCGGCCGCGCCTGGATGGCCATCCGCGAGGACGAGATCGCCGCCAAGGCGATGGGCCTGAACACCCGCAACCTGAAGCTCATGGCCTTTGCCATGGGCGCCAGTTTTGGTGGCGTGTCGGGGGCCCTGTTCGGTGCCTTCCAGGGTTTTGTCTCGCCCGAATCCTTCGGCCTGACCGAGTCGGTGATGATTGTCGCCATGGTAGTGCTGGGCGGCATCGGCCACCTGCCCGGCGTGGTGCTGGGCGCGGTGCTGCTGTCCTCGCTGCCCGAGGTGCTGCGCTACGTGGCCGCACCGCTGCAGCAGATGACGGGCGGGCGGCTCGATGCCTCCATCCTGCGGCAGTTGCTGATCGCGCTGGCCATGATCGTGGTCATGCTGCTGCGCCCGCGCGGCCTGTGGCCGGCGCCCGACCGTGGCAAGGCGCTGGAGACCAAGGCATGACGGTGGCGGCGGACGCGCCGGCGGGGGCCGGGGGCGGTATGGTGCTGCAGGTGGCGGGCATCTCCAAGCGTTTCGGCGGGCTGCAGGCGCTGTCGGACGTGGGGGTCACCATCCGGCGCGGCCAGGTCTACGGGCTGATCGGCCCCAACGGCGCGGGCAAGACGACCTTCTTCAACGTCATCACCGGGCTCTACACCCCCGACAGCGGCAGTTTCCTGCTCGACGGCAAACCCTACCGGCCGACCGCGGTGCACGAGGTGGCCCGCGCCGGTATTGCGCGCACTTTCCAGAACATCCGGCTGTTCGCCGACATGACGGCGCTGGAAAACGTCATGGTGGGCCGGCACATCCGTTCGCACTCGGGGCTGTGGGGCGCCATCTTCCGCACCCGTGGCTTCAGGGCGGAAGAAGCGGCCATCCGCGCCCGCGCGCAGGAACTGCTCGACTACGTGGGCATCGGCCGTTATGCCGACTACCGGGCGCGCACCCTGTCGTACGGCGACCAGCGCCGGCTGGAGATCGCGCGCGCCCTGGCCACCGATCCGCAGCTGATCGCGCTGGACGAACCGGCCGCGGGCATGAACGCCACCGAGAAGGTGCAACTGCGCGAACTGATCGACCGCATCCGCCGCGACAACCGCACGGTGCTGCTGATCGAACATGACGTGAAGCTGGTGATGGGCCTGTGCGACCGGGTGACGGTGCTGGACTACGGCAAGCAGATCGCCGAGGGAACACCGGCCGAAGTGCAGAAAAACGAGAAAGTGATCGAGGCTTATCTCGGCACCGGAGGACACTGATGGCGGACAGCATCCCAGCGACGGACACCCCGCTGTTGCAGGTCAGCGGCCTGAAGGTCGCCTATGGCGGCATCCAGGCGGTCAAGGGGGTGGATTTCGAGGTGCGCGAGGGCGAACTGGTGTGCCTGATCGGCTCCAACGGCGCTGGCAAGACCACCACCATGAAGGCGGTGACCGGATCGCTGCCGCTGCAGGGCGGCGTCATCGCCTACCGCGGGCAGAGCATCCGCGGGCGGGGTGCCTGGGACCTGGTGCGCGAGGGCCTGGCCATGGTGCCCGAGGGCCGGGGTGTGTTCGCGCGCATGAGCATCACCGAGAACCTGCAGATGGGCGCCTACATCCGCGACGACAAGGCCGGCATCGCGGCCGACATGGAGCACATCTTCGCCACCTTCCCGCGGCTGAAGGAGCGCCGCGGCCAGCTCGCCGGCACCCTGAGTGGTGGCGAACAGCAGATGCTGGCCATGGGCCGTGCGCTGATGAGCCGGCCGAAGCTGCTGCTGCTCGACGAACCGTCCATGGGCCTGTCGCCCCTGATGGTCGACAAGATCTTCGAGGTCATCCGCGACGTGGCGGCGCAGTGCGTGACCATCCTGCTGGTCGAGCAGAACGCCAGCCGCGCCCTGCAGATCGCCCACCGCGCCTACGTCATGGAGTCCGGCGCCATCACCATGTCCGGCGATGCGAAAGCCATGCTGGATGACCCGCGAATAAGAGCCGCATACCTGGGGGAGTAGCCAGGAGCCGCTGCGCACGGCCTTGACCCAGTGGGGCCTTGCCGACCAGGTTCAGGTTCAGACGGCCTTGCTTGCGTTTTGCAGCAACACTTAACCCGGGACAAGGGGGCAGTTACACTGCCGCCTTTCGTTGGCCGTCATTTTTCTGACACATTCCCGCTGGAGATGCCATGCTGTTTGGCAAGCTGTTGCCCCGTGAGGGCAATTTTTTCGAGATGTTCAACCAGCATGCGGACCGGATCGTGGAGGCTGCCCACGCGTTTTCGCGTCTGGTGGCCAACTACAACGACCCGCACCTGCGCCAGAAGTACAACCAGGAAGTCGACAACGCCGAGCGCGCGGCCGACCGGGTGACGCACGAGGTCAACCGTGTGCTGCACAAGACCTTCATCACGCCGATCGACCGCGAGCAGATCCACTCGCTGATCAACACCATGGACGACGTGGCCGACCTGATCCAGGACTCGGCCGAGACCATGGCGCTGTACGACGTGCGGGTGATGACCGACGAGATCGTGCGCCTGACCGAACTCAGCGTGAAGTGCTGCGAACGCCTGCAGGACGCCGTCAAGCTGCTCGACCGCATCGCCGACCCCGCCACGGCGGAAGCGGCGCTGAAGACCTGCGAGGAGATCGACCGCCTCGAATCCGACGCCGACCGGGTCATGCGTGCGGCCATGAGCAAGCTCTTCCGCGAAGAGCCCGACGTGCGTGAGGTGATCAAGCTCAAGGCCATCTACGAGCTGCTGGAAACCATCACCGACAAGTGCGAGGACGTCGCGAACCTCATCGAGGGCGTGGTCCTCGAGAACTCCTGAAAGCGCGGGGCTAGAACGGCATGGCAACCACGCACGTGGCGCTGTGGGGGATCGTGGTGCTGGTTTTGCTGGCGCTGGTCTTCGACTTCATGAACGGTTTCCACGACGCGGCGAATTCCATCGCCACGGTCGTGTCCACCGGGGTGCTCAAGCCCGGGCAGGCGGTGGTGTTCGCCGCCTTCTTCAACCTGGTGGCGATCTTCGTCTTCCACCTGAGTGTGGCGGCCACGGTGGGCAAGGGCATCGCCGCGCCCGGCGTGGTGGACGTGCACGTGGTGTTCGGCGCGCTGGTCGGGGCCATCACCTGGAACTTCATCACCTGGATCTACGGCATTCCCAGCAGTTCCTCGCATGCGCTGATCGGCGGCATCGTGGGCGCCGTCATGGCCAAGGCGGGCACCGGGGCCCTGGTGCCGGGCGGCATCTGGCCCACGGTGCTGTTCATCTTCGTGTCGCCGCTGCTGGGCTTCGTCCTGGGCTCGCTGATGATGGTGGCGGTGGCCTGGATCTTCCGGCGCGCCACGCCTTCGCGGGTGGACCGCTGGTTCCGCCGCCTGCAGCTGGTGTCGGCGGGGGCCTATAGCCTGGGCCACGGCGGCAACGATGCGCAGAAGACCATCGGCATCATCTGGATGCTGCTGATCGCCACCGGGCGGGCGCCGGCGACGGATCCTGTGCCGCCGCTGTGGATCATTGTGTGCTGCTACACGGCCATTGCCGGGGGCACCATGTTCGGCGGCTGGCGCATCGTGCGGACCATGGGCCAGAAGATCACCAAACTCAAGCCGGTGGGCGGCTTCTGTGCGGAGACCGGCGGTGCGCTGACGCTGTTCCTGGCCACGCTGCTGGGTATTCCAGTGTCGACCACCCACACCATCACCGGCGCCATCGTGGGTGTCGGCGCCACCCAGCGCGCCAGCGCCGTACGCTGGGGCGTGGCCGGCAACATCGTCTGGGCCTGGATCCTGACCATCCCCGCGGCGGCCTTCGTCGCGGCCATAGGCTACTGGATCAGCGTGAATATTTTTTAGCCCCTCGGCTTTTCACTCCGCTGCGCTGCGTGTAATTCGCCATCCCCCAAGGGGAGGGCGCGGCCGCCTTGGGGCGGCCCGGCGGCGCCGCCGGGCGTCCTTGCCGTGCTTTCGAGTTACTGCGAAATCTTGGCTGCTTCGCTGATTTCGTATTCGAAGTAGTGCTGGAAGCTGAAGGCCAGGGTGGCCATCAGCACC
>JAZJYT010000006.1:34036-48497 GCA_040390235.1 Pseudomonadota bacterium
GATTTCGTATTCGAAGTAGTGCTGGAAGCTGAAGGCCAGGGTGGCCATCAGCACCGCCGTGCCGACCAGCAGGGCGCCGATGATGGCGAAGATGGTGGGCCAGCCGGTCTGTCCGGGCGCGGCATCCTGCACCGCCTGGGGGTTGAAGCGGGCGTTCCACTTCTCCGGCGAGGTCAGGCCGTAGACGATGGCCGTCAGGGCGCAACCTGCGGCGGTAAAGCCCAGCAGGGGAATCAGCACCCAGCTCCAGGGGTCGTCCAGCCCGTACAACTGCACCCGCTCGATGCCGTACAGGCCCAGCGCCGTCGGGATCGGCAGCACCCAGCCCCAGGTGTCGGCCAGGCCGTGGAGGTAGAAGCGGTGCAGGCCCAGCGGGCCGCCCAGGAAGGCGAGCCAGGCGGCCAGGGTCTTGTTTTTCATGCGGGGGGGGAGGAGCGGGGGGAGAGGGGCTTCAGCCGGGTGAACTGGAGTCGCCGTCGCCCAGGGGCTTCTGCATCAGGACCACGTCGAGCCAGCGGTCGAACTTCCAGCCCGCGGATTGGAGCACACCCGCGTCGCCGAAGCCGGCCTTGCGGTGCAAACCAATGGAGGCGACGTTGTCGGCGCCGCCGATCACCGCGATCACCTGCCGCACGCCGGCCGCCAGGGCCGCCTCGCACAGCGCATCGAGCAGCCGCCGGCCCACACCGCGGCCCACCGCGGTGTGCGACAGGTAGATGGAGTTTTCCGCCGAGTGCCGGTAGGCCGGCCGCGGCTTGAACCAGTTGCAATAGGCGTAGCCCAGCAGGCTGCCGTCGGGGTCCTGTGCCACCAGCCAGGGCAGGCCGCGCGACAGCACTTCGGCGCGGCGGGCCGCCATGTCCTGCGGGGTGGGCGGCACGGTCTCGAAAGTGCAGGTGCTGCCGAGAACATAGTGGGAATAGATGGCCGCGATGGCGGTCATGTCGGCGTCTTGGGCCGGACGTATGGTGTACATGCTGTGGAAAAGATATAATCGCGGGCTTTGCTGCGTGTCGCTGGCCGGGTGGCCATGTCGCGTGTCTCGACGCCGCAAGAATCTGGACCGTGCTTTTTTGCGCCCGGTCCACCACCCGAAGGATAAATCATGGTCGTCATTCGACTCTCCCGCGGCGGCTCCAAAGGCCGTCCGTTTTTCAACATCGTCGTATCGGACAAGCGTGTCCGCCGTGACGGCCGCTTCATCGAGCGTGTCGGTTTCTACAACCCGACCGCCCGCGGCGGCGAAGAAGGCCTGCGTGTCGCGCAGGACCGCGTGACCTACTGGAAGGGCGTCGGCGCCCAGGCATCGCCCACGGTCGAGCGCCTGCTGCGCCAGTCCCTGTCGGCCGTGCCGGCTGCTCCCGCAGCCGAAGCCGCAGCCGCCTAAAGGCTGCCCGCGGCCCCGGCAGGTGTGTTCTACGCCTGCCGGGGCCGTGTCCTTTCGCGCTCCAAACATCGTTACCACCGTTCCACCGACCATGCTGCCTGGCCTCGAAGCTGCCGAACTGCCGGCCGACGCCATCGAGGTCGGCCGGATAGGCGACGCCTGGGGCATCAAGGGCTGGTTCCGTGTGCTGCCCTTCAGCGCCGACCCCGAGGCGCTGTTCTCCTCCAAACGCTGGTACCTCCAGCCTTCCGAACGCACTGCCGGCCTGCCCGGCAAGGCGGGCGCCGCCTTCACCGGCACGGTGCGGCTCGCCATCAAGGAGGCGAAGGAGCATTCCGACTCTGTCGTCGCTACGTCGGCCGACATTCCCGATCGCACTGCCGCCGAAGCGCTCAAAGGCGCCCGGGTGTTCGTGCCGCGCTCGAGTTTCCCCACCCCCGCCATCGACGAATACTATTGGGTCGACCTGATCGGCCTGGACGTGGTCAACCGCGAAGGCGTGGCCCTGGGTTCCGTGCAGGAACTGCTCGCCACCGGCGCGCAGACGGTGCTGGTGCTGGCCTACGAGGCCGAGGGCAAACCGCAGGAACGCATGATTCCTTTCGTATCGGCTTTTGTCGATGCGGTCGATTTGCCCGGCAAACGCATTACCGTCGACTGGCAACCCGACTACTGATGCCGTCCGGCCGCGTCTGACCGACCATGCGCTTTGACGTCATCACCCTTTTTCCCGAGCTTTTTGCGCCCTTCCTGAGCAGCGGCGTGACCCGCCGTGCCTACGAAGGCAAGCTGGTGGACGTGCGCCTGTGGTACCTGCGCGACTACGCCCAGGGCAACTACCGGCGGGTGGACGACCGGCCTTTCGGCGGCGGCCCGGGTATGGTCATGATGGCCGAGCCGCTGGCCAACTGCCTGCGTGCCATCCGTGCCGACCGCGCCGAGCCCGAGGCGCAGCAGGCCCCGGTGGTGCTGTTTTCACCGCTCGGCAGCCGGTTCGACCATACCGCGGTGGAGGCCTGGTCGGCCAGTGCCGGTGCCATCCTGGTGTGCGGCCGCTACGAAGGGCTGGACCAGCGTTTTGTCGATACCCATGTGGACCTGCAGCTGAGCCTGGGCGACTTCGTGCTGTCGGGCGGCGAGATCCCGGCCATGGCGCTGCTCGACGCGGTGGCCCGGCTGCAGCCGGGGGTGCTCAACGACGAAGGCAGCCACCAGCAGGACAGTTTCAACCCGGCGCTCGACGGCCTGCTGGACTGCCCGCATTTCACCCGGCCGGAGGAGTGGAGCGGGCAGGCCGTGCCGGCGGTGCTGCTGTCGGGCGACCACGCCAAGATAGAGCGCTGGCGCAACGAGCAGCGGCGGAGATTGACCGCGGCCCACAGGCCGGACTTGCTGCCTGGCGCCGGCGAGCTATAATGCCGGGTTACCCGATCCTCTACCTGGCCGCGGTGCACGTCTTTTAGTCAGTAATTGCTGGCTTGAGGTCAGTTGCCCGCCTTTAGTGCAGCGCAGGCAAGATCATTTTTAGGTTAACCATGAATCTCATCCAGATCCTCGAGCAGGAAGAAATGACCCGCCTGGGCAAGACGGTCCCCGCGTTCGCCCCCGGCGACACGGTCATCGTCAACGTCAACGTGGTCGAAGGCGCCCGCAAGCGGGTGCAGGCTTTCGAAGGCGTGGTCATCGCCAAGCGCAACCGTGGCCTCAACAGCGGCTTCACCGTGCGCAAGATCTCCAGCGGCGAAGGCGTGGAACGTACGTTCCAGACCTACAGCCCGCTGATCGCCAGCATCGAAGTCAAGCGCCGCGGCGACGTGCGCCGTGCCAAGCTGTACTACCTGCGCGACCGCAGCGGCAAGTCGGCCCGTATCAAGGAAAAGCTGCCGGCCCGCAAGACCAAGGTCGTCGTGCCGGCTACCGCCGCCGAATAAGCCGACCGCTGGCCATGCCCAGCCAGGCCGCTGCAGCTCCGTGCTTGCAGCGGCTTTTTCATTTCTGGAGCCGCCGTGCCGTCCCCGCAACCGCCGAATGACCCCGACGCGCAGGTGCAGATGTCGCGCCTGCCGGGCTTCGATGCCCGCAGCGTGCCCTTCTACGCCACCGATGCCCAGCTGCCGGCGGTGCCGGCCGAGCGCCTGCAGGCCGATGCGCTGCGCCGCCGCTTCTTCTCGCCGCCCGTCTGGGAGGCCGAGGTGCGGCGCGACCCGCCCCTGGCCGGCCTGGGGCGTGCGCCGCGCGATGCGGCGGTGCTGGTCGGCATCGTGCAGCGCGCCGTGCCCACGGTGCTGCTGACCGAACGCACGGCGCACCTGTCCAGCCACTCCGGCCAGGTCGCTTTTCCCGGTGGCCGCACCGACCCGGAAGACGACAGTCCCGCCGCCACCGCGCTGCGCGAGGCCCGCGAGGAGGTCGGGCTGGAGGCGGGTTTTGCCGAGGTCATCGGCACGCTGCCGACCTACTCGACCATCAGCGCCTACGTCGTCACGCCGGTGGTGGCGCTGGTGTGGCCGGGCTTCACCCTGCAGCCGCACGACTTCGAGGTGGCCGACGTGTTCGAGGTGCCGCTGGCTTTCCTGATGGACCCGGCGCACCACCGCCGCCACGCCACCGAGATGCCCGGCGGCGCCCGCCGCGAGTGGCTCTCCATGCCCTGGACCGACCCGGCCACCGGCAAGGAGCATTTCGTCTGGGGCGCCACCGCGGGCATGCTGCGCAACCTCTATCGGTTCCTGATCACCTGAGGCTGTCCGGAGGGGCTTATCATCCCCCGATGAGCTTTTTCGCCATTCTGGTTGCCTTGTTGCTGGAACAGGCGCGGCCCTTGTCGCGTACCAACCCGATCCATGCCGGCCTGCGGGCCTGGGCGCTGTCGGCCAGCCGCAATTTCGATGCCGGCAAACCGCACCACGGCTGGGTCGCCTGGACCATCGCGGTGCTGGTGCCGACGCTGCTGGCGCTGGCGGTGCATCTGGCGCTGGTGTGGACGGTGGGCTGGCCCTTCGCCCTGCTGTGGAACATCGCGGTGCTGTACGTCACGCTGGGTTTCCGGCAGTTCAGCCACCACTTCACCAGCATCCGCGACGCGCTGCTCGAAGGCGACGAGATGCGTGCGCGCGAACTGCTGGCGCACTGGCAGCAGGTGGACGCCAGCGAGCTGCCGCGCAGCGAAATCGTGCGCCACGTCATCGAGTATTCGGTGCTGGCCGCGCACCGCCACGTCTTCGGCGTGCTGGCCTGTTTTTCGGTGCTGGCGGCCTGCGGGCTCGGGCCGGCGGGTGCGGTGCTGTACCGGCTGGCGGAGTTCGTCTCGCGCTACTGGGCCCACAAGAACCGCCAGCGTACCCAGCCGGCCAGCCCCGCGCTGCAGCGCGCCGCGGCCAGCGCCTGGACCGTGATCGACTGGCTGCCCGCGCGCATGACCGCCCTGAGTTTTGCCGTGGTCGGCAATTTCGAGGAAGCCATCGACGGCTGGCGCTACCACGCCCAGCGTTTCCCCAACGACAACGACGGGGTGATCCTGGCCGCCACCGCCGGCGCGGTCGACGTGGGCCTGGGCGGCAGCGCCCTGCGTGCAGCGGTCGACTCCGTGCTGACCGACGGCGATCCACTGGACGATCCCGGCAGCTCCAGCACCCCCGGGCGGGCGCCCGAGGTGGGCCACCTGGCGCAGGTCGTCGGCCTGGTGTGGCGTTCGGTCGTCGTCTGGATGGGGCTGCTGGCCCTGCTGAGCCTGGCGCGCCTGCTGGGCTGAAAAAACCCTCTTTTCTCCTGGAGTCACCGTGCCGTCGTCTTCCGCACCCTCGTGGTGGAGCCCCGTCGTTTCCACACTCGTGCCCTATGTGCCGGGCGAACAGCCGAAAATCGCGCAGCTGACCAAACTCAACACCAACGAGAACCCCTATCCGCCGTCGCCGCGCGCGGTACAGGCCATCCGCGAGGCCGCGGCCGACGGGCTGCAGTTGTACCCCGATCCCGACGCCGCGGCGCTGCGCCGCGCCATTGCCGCGCAGCACGGCCTGGCCCTGGGCGAGGTGTTTGCCGGCAATGGCTCCGACGAGGTGCTGGCCCACGCCTTTTTCGCCTTTTTCCAGCAGCAGGGCGCGCCGCTGCTGTTCCCGGACATCACCTACAGCTTCTACAAGGTCTACTGCGGGCTCTATGGCATCCCGTTCGAGGCGGTGCCGCTGGACGAGCGCCTGCGGGTGGACGTGGAGGCCTTCGCCCGCCCCGCCGGCCAGCCGGTGGCGGGTGTGGTGGTGGCCAACCCTAATGCGCCCACCGGCGAAGCCCTGCCGCTGGCCGCCATCGAGCGGCTGCTGCAACAGCACCCGCAGCGGGTGGTGCTGGTCGATGAAGCCTATGTGGACTTCGGCGGCGAGAGCGCCATGCCCCTCATCGGCCGCTACCCCAACCTGCTGGTGGTGCACACGCTGTCCAAGTCGCGCTCGCTGGCCGGGCTGCGGGTGGGTTTCGCCTGCGGCCAGCGGCCACTGGTCGAAGCGCTGGAGCGGGTGAAGAACAGCTTCAACTCCTACCCGCTCGACCGCCTGGCCATCGCCGGTGCGACCGCCGCGATCGAGGACACGGCTTATTTCGACGAAACCCGCCACGCCGTGATGCACACCCGCGAGGGCCTGGCCCTGCAGCTGGAGGACATGGGTTTCGAGGTGCTGCCCTCGCAGGCCAACTTCGTCTTTGCGCGGCATCCGGCGCACGAAGGCGCAGCCCTGGCGGCCGCCCTGCGGCAGCACGGGGTGCTGGTACGCCACTTTGCGCTGCCGCGCATCGCGCAGTACCTGCGCATCAGCATCGGCACACCGGAGCAGTGCCAGGCGCTGGTGCGGGCGCTGGAATCCGTGTTTGCGCACACCCCGGCAGGCGCGGCGTCCTGATGGCGGTTGCCCCGGTGCAGGGCCTGGGTCGGCGCCTGTTTGTCCTGGCGTGGGGCCTGTGCGTCGCGGCGGCCGCCTGGAGCGCCGAATGTGCACCGGCACCCACCGCACCCGGTGCCGCGGAACTCCCGCGCCTGAAGGCCGAGGCGCAGGACCGGGGTTTTCTCTGGCGCCTGCGTGCCGGCGGGCATGACTCCTGGCTGTACGGCACCCTCCACATCGGCAAGCCCGCCTGGGCCTTCCCCGGCCCCCATCTGTTGGCCGCGCTGCAGGCCAGCGACACCATGGCGCTGGAGATGGACCCGCTGGACCCCGCCATCAACGCGCGGATGGCGCAACTGTCCACGCGGTATGCGGGGCGCTGGCCCGGCAGCCTGGTGCCGCGGGTGCAGGCGCAGATGGCGCGGGCCTGCGTGCCGGCCATCCTGCAGGAAAAGATGCACCCGGCCATGCTGCTGGCCACCATCGGCCTCTACGGCATGCGCCCGCAGCAGCTGTATGCCGAATATGCGCAGGAGTTCGTGCTGTCGGGCCTGGCGCACGCCCGCGGTTTGCCGGTGGTGTCGATGGAACCCCCGGAGACCCAGGCCCGGGTGCTGCTGGGCACACAAGCGCCGACGGCTGCCGCCCTGGCGGAGGGCCTGGCCGACCTGGAAAGCGGCCATGCGGCATCCCTCATGGCCGCCCTGACGGATACCTGGGCGACGTCGGACTGGAAGCATCTCCAGGCCTACGCCGACTGGTGCGACTGCCTCAAGACGGCGGGCGAACGCCGGGAGGCCAAAAGGATGCTGGACGACCGCAACCCGGGGCTGGCCCGCGACATCGACCGGCTGCACCGCAGCGGCAAGACCGTTTTCGCCGCGGTAGGCGCGCTGCACATGGTCGGGCCGCAGGGGCTGGTCGAACTGTTGCAGCGGCGGGGCTACCAGGTAGAACTCCAGCCACCTGCGCCGTAGTGCGCCGCCAGCCGCCGCCGGGCCGCGTTGTTCAGTACCGCGGAGGCTGGCTGAGTTCGGCGAAGAGTTCGCCGTAGATGCGGTAGCGCAGCGGGTCGATGCTGTCCTCGCCGCCGCCTTCCTGCACCGCGTCGCGCACACCGCAGCCGGGTTCGTGCAGGTGGGTGCAGTTGTAGAAGCGGCAGTTGCCGGCGTGCGCGGCGATATCGGGCATGCAGGCCGCCAGCTTCGCGGCCGGGATGTGGTGCAGGCCGAATTCCTGGAAACCCGGCGAGTCGATCAGGGCCGTCGTACGGGCCGCGTCGACCCAGTACAGCGTGGTGCTGGTGGTGGTGTGTTTGCCGGAGTTGAGTGCCTGCGAGATCTCACCGGTCAGGGCCAGTGCGCCCGGCACCATCAGGTTGATCATGGTGCTCTTGCCGGCGCCCGAGGGGCCCAGCACCAGGGTGGTGGTGCCGCCCAGCAGCTTCAGCAGTTCCTCTCGGTCGGTGTCGGCCGAGGCTTCCAGCGACAGCGGCAGTACGCCGTAGCCCATACGCCGGTAGGGCAACAGGCGCTCCCAGGCGCGGGCGAAGGGCTCGACCAGGTCGCTCTTGTTCAGCGCGATGACCGGCACGATGCCTTCGGCCGCGGCGGCGATCAGCGCGCGCGACAACTGGTGCGGCGAGAAGTCGGGGTCGGCCGCCACCAGGATCAGGATACGGTCCAGGTTGGCGGCAAACGACTTGGTGCGGATCTCGTCCTGCCGGTAGAACAGGTTGCGGCGGGTGACCACCTTCTCGATCGTGCCTTCGTCGCCCTGGCCCTGCGGCGGTGCCTGCCACAGCACCCGGTCGCCGACGACGGCCTGGCTTTTCTTGCCGCGCGGGTGGCAGATCCAGCGCTTGCCCTCGGGTGTCTCGACCACGCAGTGGCGGCCATGGCTGGCGACGACCAGGCCTTCGTCGACGTCGGTCGCCGTGTGTTTGCTCATGCCAGCAACGCGTCGGCCGCGGCGGCGCACTCGAAGTCGGTGGCCGACAGGCCCTTGACGTCATGCGTGTTCCAGCGCACGGTGCAGCGGCCGTAGTGCACGGCAAGATCGGGGTGGTGGTCCTGCCGGTGCGCGACCAGCGCCAGTGCATTCACGAAGGCCAGGGTCTGGTAGTAGTCGGCGAAGCGGAAGGTCTTTTCGATGGCCACGTCGTCGCCATCGCCGGTCAGCTGCCAGCCGCCGAGCTGCGCCAGCCGGGCGACGACCTCGGTGCCGGTCAGCGCGCGGCGCGGCTGGGCCGACCAGTCCTTTTGTTTCAGATCGGGTGCGGACATCAGGCCATCGCCATGCGTGCCAGGCGTTCGGACGCCGGCGGGTGTGAATAGTAGAAACGCACGTAGAGCGGGTCCGGTGTCAGGGTGGAGGCGTTGTCCTCGTACAGCTTGAGCAGGGCCTGCGGCAGGTCGTCGTGGCCGGTCTGTCCGATGGCGAAGGCATCGGCCTCGAACTCATGTTTGCGCGACAGGCCGGCCGACAGCGGCCCCAGGAAAAAGGCGAAGGAGGGTACGGCCAGCAGGAACAGCAGCAGGGCCAGCGCGTCGTTGCGGCCCGCCATGTGCGGCACCACACCCAGCCCGGTGTAGAACCACGGCTGCCCCGACAGCCAGCCCAGCAGGGCGAAGCCCGCCAGGCTCAGCGCGAACATGGCGGCGATGCGTTTGGGTACGTGTTTGTGGTGGAAATGGCCCAGTTCGTGCGCCAGCACCGCGTCCACCTCGCCGGGCGTGAGCCGGGCCAGCAGGGTGTCGTAGAACACCACCCGCTTGGCCGCGCCGAAGCCGGTGAAGTAGGCGTTGGCATGGGCGCTGCGGCGGCTGCCGTCCATGACAAAAAAGCCCTTGGCGGCAAAACCGCAGCGCTGCATCAGCGCGGTGGCGCGGGCCTTCAGGCTCTCGTCCTCCAGCGGCTGGAATTTGTTGAACAGCGGGGCGATCAGCGTCGGGTAGACCACCAGCAGCAGCAGGTTGACCGCCATCCAGGCACCCCAGGTCCACAACCACCACAGCGTGCCCGCCGCGCCCATCAGCCAGAGGATCAGCGCCAGCACCGGCAGGCCGATGACCGCGCCGATGGCCGCGGACTTCAGCAGGTCGGCCAGCCACAGGCCGGGGGTGGTGCGGTTGAAGCCGAAGCGCTGCTCCAGCACAAAAGTCTGCCAGGCCGACAGCGGCAGGTCGATCACCGCGCCGATGGCGACGAAGGCGGCCACCAGCGCCAGTTGCTGGACCCCGCCGGCCCCGAGCCAGGACAGCAGCACATGGTCGAGCAGGTCGAGCCCGCCGAACAGCGTCCAGCCCAGCAGCACCACCGTGCCCAGGGCCAGTTCCACCAGGCCCAGGCGCAGCTTGGCGATGGTGTAGCCGGCGGCCTTGCGGTGGGCCTCCAGGCCGACCTGCCCGGCGAAGGCGGCCGGCACCGCGTCGCGGTGCCGCGCCACGTGGCGGATCTGGCGTGTGGCCAGCCAGAACTTCACGGCCAGCGCGGCCAGCAGCGCCGCCGCGAAGGCGAGTGTCATCGCGAGGGACGGGGTCAACGAGAAGGTGGTGGCGGTAACGGTCGGCATGGGCGGGCAGTGTAGGCCATAGGTGACAATAAGCACCATGCCCGACACGAACACCCCCGCCGCCTCCGCCGTGCTCGCCAAGTCCGACCAGAACCTCGTCTGGCTGGACTGCGAGATGACCGGCCTGGAGCCGGACACCGACCGCCTGCTGGAAATCGCCGTCATCGTCACCGGCCCCAACCTGGAGCCGTTGATCGAAGGACCGGTCCTGGTGATCCACCAGACCGACGAGCGGCTGGATGCCATGGATGCCTGGAACAAAGGCACCCACGGCAAGAGCGGCCTGATCGACAAGGTGCGCGCCTCCACCGTGACGGAGGAGGATGCCGAGCAGACGGTCCTCGACTTCATGGCCCGGTACGTGCCCAAACGCAGCACCCCGATGTGCGGCAACAGCATCGGCCAGGACCGGCGTTTCCTGGCGCGCTACATGCCGAAGCTGGAGGCGTTTTTCCACTACCGCAACCTGGACGTGAGCACCCTGAAGGAGCTGGCCAAACGCTGGCGGCCGGACGTGTACGCCAGTTTCAAGAAGGCCCAGGCGCACACCGCGCTGGCCGACACCCACGAGTCCATCGCCGAGCTGGCGCACTACCGGGCCCATTTCCTGCGGATGGAGCCGCCTGCTGCAGAGTGAGGAAGGGCGGGCTGAATTAAGTTAGTAACAGCCCTTGCGGGAAAACCCGCAGCCGTGCCATAATCAGGGGCTGCGCAGGATACGTCTTGCGCGATATGTACGCATCTCCCCTCATGCACCGGGCTTTGCGGGTTCTTCTGTAGTGGAAGACAACCCCGCACACAACAGCCCCCTGCGCGGCACCCATGCCAGCGCTTGCTTCGTTTGATGGTTGATGTTTTTTAACCATCTACGAAGTGCCCGCAGGCAGCGCCTGCGGCGTTTTCGTGTGAAAGACACCATGACCGACACGCTAGCCGTGCAGGACGCGTTCGCGCCTGCCGAATCCTTCTCCATGTCCGACGACAGCAACTTTTCCGCCGATACCGGTGCCTCCGGCGCTTCGTATTCCGAAACGACCGAAGTCCTGGCGGCTGCCATGCGGGTCGACGAAACCCCCGCTGCCGAAGCCGGCACCACCGTGGCCGAAACCGCCGAGGCCGTGGCCGCCGTGCCGAACGGCTTCGTCCGCCTGGGCCTGGCCCCCGAACTCGTGCAGGCCGTGGCCGACATGGGCTTCACCCAGCCCACCACCGTGCAGGACAAGGCCATTCCCCTGGCCATGGGCCTGGGCGGCGGTGCCGATGGCAGCGCCCGCCGCTTCATCGACCTGACCGTTTCCAGCCAGACCGGCAGTGGCAAGACCGCGGCTTTCCTGCTGCCCGTGCTGCACACCCTGCTGCTGCAGCAGGCCGAAGCCGAAGCCGAGGAACGCGCCGAATACGAGCGTGCCGTGGCCGAAGCCGCCGCCAAGGGCGAACCGGCTCCCAAGCGCGCCAAGCGCAAGGACCCGACCAACCCGCGCCACTTCAAGGCCACCGCCCCCGGCGCGCTGGTGCTGTGCCCGACGCGTGAACTGGCCCAGCAGGTGGCGCATGACGCCATCGACCTGGTGCGCCATTGCCGCGGCCTGCGTATCGCCAACGTGGTCGGCGGCATGCCTTACCAGCTGCAGATCGCCAAGCTGCAGAACGCCAACCTGGTGGTCGCCACCCCTGGCCGCCTGCTCGACCTGCAGCGCTCGATGCAGATCAAGCTCGACCAGGTCAAGTTCCTGGTGGTCGACGAAGCCGACCGCATGCTCGACCTGGGTTTCTCCGACGACCTGGCCGAAATCAACCAGCTCACCATCGAGCGCCACCAGACCATGATGTTCAGCGCCACTTTCGCGCCGCGCATCCAGCAGCTGGCCGCCCGTGTGATGCGCGATCCGCAGCGCCTGCAGATCGACAGCCTGCAGGAGAAGCACGCCAACATCACCGAGAAGCTTTTCTGGGCCGACAACGCGACCCACAAGCGCAAGCTGCTCGACCACTGGCTGCGTGACACCACCATCAACCAGGCCATCGTCTTCGCCAGCACGCAAGTCGAGTGCGACGGCCTGGCCAACGACCTGCAGCAGGAAGGCTTCTCGGCCGTGGCGCTGCACGGCGCCCTGTCGCAGGGCCTGCGCAACCGCCGCCTGATGGCGCTGCGCCAGGGCCAGGTGCAGATCCTGGTGGCGACCGACGTGGCCGCCCGCGGCATCGACGTGCCCACCATCACCCACGTCTTCAACTTCGGCCTGCCGATGAAGGCCGAGGACTACACCCACCGCATCGGCCGCACCGGCCGGGCCGGCCGCGACGGCCTGGCCATCACCTTTGCCGAGATCCGCGACCGCCGCAAGATCTTCGACATCGAAGCCATCAGCCGCCAGCAGTTCAAGGCGGACACCGTGCCGGGCCTGGAGCCGCAGCAGCGCTTTTCCGACAGCCGTCCCCCGCGCTCCGGTGGCGGCGGCTTCGGCGGTGGCGAGCGTGACTATTCCCCGCGCGGCCGCAGCTTCGGCGGCGGTGGTGGTGGCGGTGGCCGCAGCTTCGGCGGTGGTGGTGACCGTGGTGGCTTCGGCGGCGACCGCCGTCCGGCACCGGCCGGTCCTGGCGGCGGCTACCGTGGCAACAATGCCAATGCCGGCGGTTTCGGCGGCGGCGCACGGGAAGACCGTGCACCGGCCTACGGCCGCAAGCCGGGCTTCGGCGACAGCAATGCCGGCAACAGCCGCTTCGCCCCGCGTGGCGACGGCGCTGGCCAGCGCGAGGACTTCCGTCCGCGCAACGAAGGTTTCGCTGCCGCACCGCGCCGCCCGGCACCTGCCGGCAAGGCCTACGTGCCGCACGACGGCGCCCGCCGCCCGGCCAAGCCGCCGGTGCGCTAAAGCGTATTCCGGGCGCTGAAAGGCGCCGGAAAAACCAGAGGGCCCTGCGGGGCCCTTTTTTCGTCTTGCGGAGAGTGGACAATGGCGGCAGGCCGTGTGCAAGGCTGACCAAGGAGTTTTGAGTGACGGAGATGTCTTTGTCCAACGATTTCGAACACATGTTCGACCTCGCCCCGGTATCGCTCTGGCTGGAGGACTACAGCGGCCTCCAGCGCCAGTTCGACGTCTGGCGCGCCGAAGGCGTGACCGACCTGCGCGCCCACCTGGCGGCCGACCCGGCGCGGGTGCAGGCCTGCATGGGCCAGCTGCAGGTGATCCGCGTCAACCAGCGTACGCTGGAGCTGTTCGCCGCTGCCAGCCAGCAGGAGCTGGTGGACCGGCTGGGTGAGGTCTTCCGCGGCGACATGGCCCATAACGTGATCAGCGAGCTGTGCCAGCTGTGGGACGGACACTCGGGCTTCGACAACCAGACGGTGAACTACACACTCGACGGCAAGCGCCTGGACGTGCAGGTCCGCATGCGTATGCTGCCGGGCCACGAGGCCACCTGGGACCGGGCCCTGGTATCGCTCGACGACATCACCGCCCGGGTCCGGGCCGAGCGGCAGACGGCGCTGAGCGAAAAATACGCGCGCGGCCTGTTCGACCACTCGCCGGTGTCGCTGTGGGTGGAAGACTTCAGCGCCGTCAAGCGCCTGATCGACGAGGTGCGGCGCCAGGGCATCACCGACTTCGGCACCTTCGTCAAGGTGCACCCGGAATTCGTCACCCGCTGCATGCAGGAGATCCGTGTCATCGACGTCAACCGCGAAACGCTGCGTATGTTCGGTGCCGCCAGCAAGGACGAGCTGCTGCGGGACATCGCCAAGGTGTTCCGCGGCGAGATGCAGGAATCCTTCACCGAGCAGCTGCGCGACCTGTGGGACGGCAAGACGCTGCAGCAGCGCGAGGTGGTCAACTATTCGCTGACCGGCGAACTGGTGAACATCCACATGCAGTTCGCGGTGCTGGAAGAACGCCTGTCCACCTGGGACCTGGTGCTGGTATCGCTGGTGGACATCACCGCCCGCAAGAAGGCCGAGGCCTACCTCGAGTACCTGGGCAAGCACGACGTGCTGACCCAGCTGCGCAACCGGGCCTACTACACCGAGGAGCTCAACCGCATCTCGCGCAAGGGGCCGTGGCCGCTGTCCATCCTGGCCATCGACATGAATGGCCTGAAGCAGATCAACGACGAGCACGGCCACGGTGCCGGCGATGCCCTGCTGCGGCGTATCGGCGAGGTGCTGGGCAAGGCGGTGGACACACCGGCCGCGGCCGCGCGGATCGGCGGCGACGAGTTCGCGGTGCTGCTGCCGGCGACCGACGAGCGCGGCGCCGAGCACATGAAGGAACGTATCCTGTCGATCCTGGAGCTCAACAACCAGTTCTATGCCGGACAGACCGGCCACCTGCTGAGCATCGCCATCGGCATCGCGTCCTGTACCGCGGGCGACCAGATCGAGGCCGCGCTGTCGCGCGCCGACCAGGCGATGTACCAGGAGAAGACACGCTACTACCGCGACAACACCGACCGGAGGAATCATTAGCCCCCCGGCTTTTCACTCCACTGCGTTCCGTGTAATTCGCCACCCCCCAGGGGGGCGGCTGCCCCGGGCCTTGGGGCGGCCCGGCGGCCGGGGCGGGCGGGTGAATGCCCCAGCCGCGCCGGCTCAGATCCCCAGTTCGAGGATGTACAGCCCGCCGCCGAAGC
>JAZJYT010000007.1:0-171846 GCA_040390235.1 Pseudomonadota bacterium
CGCGCCGCACGGCGGAGATCGACGACATCCTGCTGCAGGCGCTGGAGCGCTGGACGGTGCTGGGATCGGACGCATAGGGCCCGACGCCGCGCCGTTCGCGGCCCGGTCTGGCTGAGCGCCTGCCGCGTTTGGAGCCAACGTCCGACAGACCGGACGGCTGGCGCGTCCCTACAGTCGTGTTCACCCCCCCTGTACTCCACCGAACGCCCCCATGCCCACCGCCCCCCTGTCGCTCCCCCTCTTTCACCGGCACGGAGAGGGACTGCAGGCCGCACCGGAACGCAGGGCACGGCGGCCGGCAACACTGGCACGGCTGGGCACGGCGGCGCTGCTGGCCGCGTTGTCGGCCTGCACCAGCCTGCCGCCCAATACCGGCAGGACCCAGTCCCATGCGCTGGCCAGCCCGGCGGGCACGCTGCTGGCAAACAAGGTCGCCGCCATCACCCCCCCCCAGGCGGCGGCACGCGGCCTGGACGGCTTCCGCCTGCTGGCCGACGTGGAAAGCGCCTATGGCAGCCGCCTGGCGCTGATCGACGCGGCGCAGAAGACGCTGGACCTGCAGTACTACAGCATCCACTACGACCATTCGACCGAGGAGCTGCTGCAACGCCTCAAGCGCGCGGCCGGCCGCGGGGTGCGGGTGCGTATCCTGATCGACGACTTCAACGCCGCCGGCACCAACGCCGAAGTGCTGCGGCTTGACGAGGTGCCAGGCATCGAGGTGCGGCTGTTCAACCCGGTGGGCGGCCCGCGGGATTCGCAACTGCTGCGTATCGCCACCGGTTCGCTGCTCGACTTCCAGCGTATCCAGCAGCGTATGCACAACAAGTCCTTCATCGCCGACAACATCCTGGCGGTGACGGGGGGGCGCAACCTGGGCGACGAGTATTTCGGCCAGGGGCAGAAAAGCAATTTCCTGGACCTCGACGTCCTGGTGGCGGGCAGCGTGGTCACCGACCTGTCGCGCAACTTCGACGCTTACTGGAACAACGAACTGGCCTACCCCGCCGCCACGCTGCTGACCAAGGCCGAGCGCGAGAAGGTGGGCAGCGGTGACCTGCGCAGGCAGGCCCACGCAGAGGCCGCGGCCGCCGACGGCTCCGCGCGGCCCGGCGCGGGCGACCCCACGGTGGCGGAAGGCCAGCCTGCTCCCGCTGCGCCACCGGTCCCCGCCGCGGACGGGATGGCACGGACGGTACCCGGGGCCACGGACATGGCGCGGCAACTGCTGGATGGCCAACTGCAGCTGGTCTGGGCCCCGGCCGTCCTGATGGCCGACAAACCGACCAAGATCAGCGCCCCCGATCCCGGCGATCCGGACGACGGCGGCGACACCGTGGTGAACGGCCTGGTGGACCTGATCCAGGGAGCGCGGCAGGACCTGCTCATCGTGTCGCCGTATTTCGTGCCGGGCGAGGAGATGATGAAGGCCTTCTCCGGCCTGCGCGCCCGCGGCGTGCGCATCCGGGTACTGACCAACTCCCTGGCGTCCAACGACGCACCGCTGGCCCACGTGGGTTATGCACGCTACCGCAAGGCCTTGCTGGCGATGGGCGTGGACCTGTATGAGATGCAGGCCAGCGGCGACACCCGCCGGCGCCTGCTGGGCTCGGCGCCGCAGTCGCGCTCCAGCCTGCATGCCAAGACTCTGGTGATGGACGGACGGCTGCTGGTCGTCGGCACCATGAACCTCGACCAGCGCTCCGAGCTGCAGAACACCGAGGCCGGCATCGTGGTGCGCAGCCGCGAGCTGTCACGGTCGCTGACCGCCTACATCGAGGAAACCCTGCGCCACAGCTACCGGCTGGAGTTGCGTGGGGACACCCTGCGCTGGCACGTTCCGTCCGAAGACACACAACACGCAGAAAAAGTGCTGGACCGCGAGCCGGACGCCAGCCTCGGGCTGGAGCTGATGCTGAAGATCATCGGCCCGTTCGCGCCCGACAGGATGCTTTGAGCCGCCGCCGGGCCGCCCCAAGGCGGCTGCGCCCCCTCGGGGGCAGCGCAGAAACGAAGTGCGAAGCGTGGGGGCTTGGGCTATATCCGGTGGCGTACGCCATCGACCGAGTGCAGGCGCGTCATGAGGGCCGCGGCGATCTGGTCGAGCGGCAGCACCTCGTCGGCCGCGCCATGCGCAATGGCCTCGCGCGGCATGCCGAAGACGATGCAGCTGGCCTCGTCCTGCACGTAGTTGTAGCTGCCGGCGTCCTTCATCTCACGCATGGCCTTGGCGCCGTCGGCGCCCATGCCGGTGAGCATGATGCCGTAGGCGTTGCGGCCGACCAGGTTGGCCGCCGAACGGAACAGCACCTCGACCGAGGGCCGGTGGCGGTTGACCGGTTCGGTGTCTTCCACCACCGCCACGTAGTTGGCACCGCTGCGGCCGATGCTGAACTGGCGCCCGCCCGGGGCGATGTAGGCGTGGCCGGGCAGGATACGTTCGCCGTGCACCGCTTCCTTGACGGTGATGCGGCACAGGGTGTCGAGCCGCATGGCGAAACTGGTGGTGAAGCCCGGCGGCATGTGCTGGGTGATGACGATGCCGGGGCAGTCCGGCGGCAACTGCACCAGGATCTGGCGGATGGCCTCGGTACCGCCGGTGGAGGCGCCGATGAAGATCAGCTTTTCGGTCGATACCCGGCCGAGCAGCGTGCCGCCCGGCAGGCTCGGCGCTGCGGCGGGCGCGGCCCCGGCCACGCCCGGGGCGGGTGGCGGCGCGGCGCGGCGTACCTGGGCCTTGGCGGCGATGCGGATTTTCTCGACGATCTGGGTGGCCAGTTCGCTGAGGCCGTTGGCCACGCCGACGCGCGGTTTGGCGACGAAGTCGATGGCGCCGAGTTCGAGCGCCTTCATGGTGACCTCGGCGCCGCGTTCGGTCAGCGTGGAAATCATCACTACCGGCATCGGCCGCAGGCGCATCAGCCGGCCGAGGAAGTCGATGCCGTCCATGCGGGGCATCTCCACGTCCAGGGTGATGACGTCCGGGTTGCGTTCGCGGATCATTTCCCGGGCGACGAGCGGGTCGTTGGCCGTGCCGATGCACTCCATGTCCGGCTGCCGGTTGATGATTTCGGACAGCAGGCTGCGTACCAGGGCCGAGTCGTCCACGACGATGACACGGATCTTCTTCATGCTGGGGATGCCTGTCTCTTTTGCTGGGCTTTTCGGGCGCGGCAGGAGCCGCCCCCACACATTATCAGAACAGGTCGACCGATCCGCCCGCCGTCGTCTGCGCCACGCTGGCGGCATTGCCGCGGCGTTCCTGGCTGAGCAGGGACTCGGGATGGGCATGCGCCAGCCGCTTGACCATGGCCTTGCCGTTGGTCGGGAAAAAGCAGACTTTGCGCGGATGGATGTCGAGCACGTCCTCCGACAGGATGGGAATGCGCTCCGTGCGCAGGTATTCCTTGACGAACTGGGTGTTGCGCTCGCCGACATTCATGGTGGTGAAGCCGGCCATGACCTGGGCCCCCCCGAAGATCTTGGCCTGCAGGCTCTCGCGGCGGGCGCCGGCCTTCATCATTTCGTTGATCAGCAGTTCCATGGCGTACGAACCGTAGCGGCCGGATTCGTCGGCCGTGTCGCTTTCGGGCAGCATGAAGTGGTTCATGCCGCCCAGCCCCGCCCGGGTGTCCCACAGGCAGGCCGAGATGCACGAGCCCAGCACCGTCATGATCACCAGTTCCTGGTTGGAGACGAAAAATTCGCCTGGCAGGACCTTGACCGCGTTGTACTGGAAATGGTGGTCGAAATAGAAAAACGACGCCTCGCTGGCCTTGCGCGGCTGCGCCTTCAGCTGTTCAAGCGCCGCAGCGCGCAAAGCCGGTACGCCCAAGGCATGGGCCGGCGCATCAACGGCGCTCATAGACCGTCTTTCCGCGCAGGGTGAACAGGTCGCGCGACTCGCTGAAGTTCTCCGCGTGCCCGACGAACAGCATGCCGCCGGGTTTCATGACACGGTGGATGCGTTCGAGCACGCGGCGTTGGGTGGAAGCGTCGAAGTAGATCATCACGTTACGGCAGAAAACGACGTCGAAGGGCTCGCGGAACGGCCAATCGTCTCGGATGAGGTTGACGCTGAGGAAGTCGATGGCCTGGCGCAGTTCGGGCTTGACCCGCACAAAACCTTCGTTGGACTGGGTGCCGCGCATGAAAAAGCGGCGCTGGCGCTCGGGGGACAGGCCCTTGAGTGCATCGATGCGGTAGACCCCGCGGGCCGCCTGGGCCAGCACCTTGGAATCGATGTCGCTGGCGCTGAGCTTGAAGTTGCCGTTCGTGCCCAGCGTCTCGAATGCCGACATCACGATGGAGTACGGCTCCTCGCCCGTCGATGCCGCGCTACACCACACCTTCCAGGGCCCGGCCGGCCGGCTGGCCAGGTGCTGGGCAAATATCTCGAAGTGGTGCTGCTCGCGGAAAAAGGCGGTCAGGTTGGTGGTGAGCGCGTTGACGAACTCCTGCCACTCGTCGCCATCGGTCGACTCGAGCCAGCCGAGGTACTCGTGGAAGCTGTCGTAGCCGGTTTCGCGCAGCCGGCGCGACAGCCGGCTGTAGACCATGGCGTGTTTGCCCTCGTGCAGGTTGATGCCCGCACGCTGGTAGATGAGCGACCGCACACGCGAAAAGTCGGCGTCCGTCCAGACGAACTCCCTTCCCTGCTCTACAGGGCCGGGACGAACGGCAAGAACGGGATCGCGCACTGCGGCCATTGGCGCCCTGCTTTCAGGCCTCGGCCGGAACCAGACCCATGTCGACGCTGGACATCAGCTTTTCGATGTCGAGCAGGATCAGCATGCGTTCGGCCACCGACCCCAGGCCCAGGATGCAGCCGTTGTCGACCACACTCTCGATGTCCGGGGCCGCCTTGATGTTGTCGGCCGTGAGTTCGAGCACGTCGCTCACCGAATCGACCACGATGCCGACCACGCGGTTGCGCAGGTTCAGGATGATGACGACGGTGAAACTGTTGTAGTCGGCATTGGCGCAGTTGAACTTGAGCCGCATGTCGACGATGGGCACGATGGTGCCGCGCAGGTTGACCACGCCCTTGATGAATTCCGGCGCGTTGGCGATGCGTGTGGGCGGCTCGTAGCCGCGGATTTCCTGCACCTTGAGGATGTCGATGCCGTACTCCTCCTGGTCGAGCCGGAAGGTCAGGTATTCGCGTGCACCGCTGGCCGTGCTCTCGCCGATTTTTCCCATGACGCCCATGATGTGGTGCTCCTTCGCTGTGTCTTCGTTGTGTCAGTGCCGCGCCATGCGCCGCACCAGGCCGCCGGTATCCAGGATCAGGGCGACCTTGCCGTCGCCCAGGATCGTGGCGCCCGAGATGTTGGGCACCTTGCGGTAGTTGGATTCGAGGTTCTTGACCACCACCTGGTGCTGGCCCAGCAGTTCGTCGACCATCAGCGCCACCCGGCTGCCGTCGGACTCGACCACCACCATGATGTTGCCGCTCTCCTTGTCCTGGCTGTTGCGCGGCACGTTGAAGATGCGCTCCAGCCCGACCACCGGCATGTAGTCGTCGCGCACCTTGACCAGTTGGGAGCCCTGGGCGATGGTGTTGACGTTGCCTGCTTCCACCTGGAAGGACTCGATGACCGAGGACAGCGGCAGGATGTAGACCTCGCTGGACACCCGTACCGACATGCCGTCCATGATGGCCAGCGTCAGCGGCAACCGCACCGAGACCTTCATGCCATAGCCTTCGGCGGAGTCGATTTCCACCGAGCCGCCGAGCGAGTTGATATTGCGTTTGACCACGTCCATGCCGACGCCGCGGCCGGACACGTCGGTGACGGTTTCGGCGGTGGAGAAGCCGGGGGCGAAGATCAGCAGCCAGACGTCGGCGTCGGACATCTGGTCGCTGACGTCGAGGCCGCGCTCACGCGCCTTGGCCAGGATTTTCTCGCGCGACAGGCCGCGCCCGTCGTCGCGCACCTCGATGACGATGGAGCCGCCCTGGTGGGAGGCCGACAGCGTGATGGTGCCGTGCTCGGACTTGCCGGCGGCCAGCCGCGCTTCGGGCAGTTCGATGCCGTGGTCGCAGCTGTTGCGCACCAGGTGGGTCAGCGGGTCGGTGATTTTCTCGACCAGGCTCTTGTCCAGCTCGGTGGCTTCGCCCTGGGTCACCAACTCGACCTTCTTGTCGAGCTTGGTGGCCAGGTCGCGCAGCATGCGCGGGAAGCGGCTGAACACGGTGGACATCGGGATCATGCGGATCGACATGACCGATTCCTGCAGATCGCGGGTGTTGCGGTCGAGGTCCGCCAGCCCGCTCATCAGCTGCTGGTAGGTGGTGGGGTCGAGCCCCTGGCTGTTCTGCGCCAGCATGGCCTGGGTGATGACCAGTTCGCCCACCAGGTTGATCAACTGGTCGACCTTGCTCACCGCCACGCGGATGGTGGTGGCTTCCAGCTGGGCGGCCTGGCTCGCCTTGGGGGCAGCGGCGGCAGCCGCGCGCGGTGCGGCGGCATCGGTCTGCGGCAGGAGGGCGGCGGCGCCTTCGCCCACCGGGGCGCCCGGCGCCCCTTCGAACAGGCCGAAGGACGCCACCGGCGAGCCCGGTGCATCGTGGAAAAAACCGAAAGGCCGCTTGGCCGCGGCCTCGGCTTCGACAATGTCGGGATCGATTTCGGCCTGCGCCTTGTCGCGGGGCGTGATGCGGACCTGGTCCTTGGCGACGTGGAAAACGAACAGGTCGAGCAGGTCCTCGTCGGAGGAGGTGGTTTCCACCGCGAAGACACGCACGTCGGCCGCGTCACTCGCCAGCGTCTCGATGGTGCCCAGGCCCGGGATGTCGCGGAAAAGTTCGCGCAGGGCATCGGCCTGGTCGGGCCGGTCGAGCGGGCCGACACGGATTTCGAGCGAACGGGTGCCATCGGCGGCGACCGCCGCAGCGGCTGCCGGCGCGGGCGCCGGTTCAGGTGCGGGGGCGGCGGGCGGCGGCACCGGGGCGGGAGCCGCCACGGGTGCGGCCACCGGCGCAGGAGCGGACGGCCGCGCCGGTGCGGCGGCCGGCAGTTGGCCGGCGGCCAGCGCCGCGATGCGGTGCACCAGCGCCGTGGTGTCGAGCGCATCGCCCGCGCCGCTGGCCTGGTGCCGCGCCAGCAGGCTGCGCGAGGCGTCGGCCGACTCCAGCAGCACGTCGACCATGGCGGGTGCCGGCTGCAGTTCGTGCCGCCGCAGCTTGTCGAGCAGCGACTCCATCTGGTGTGTCAGTTCGGCCACGTCGGTAAAACCGAAGGTGGCCGCCCCGCCCTTGATGGAATGGGCACAACGGAAAATGCCGTTGAGCTCCTCGTCGTCGGCCTCCGTGAGGTCCAGCTCGAGCAGCATCTTCTCCATCTGGTCGAGGTTTTCCCCGGCTTCCTCGAAGAATATCTCGTAGAACTGGCTGAGATCGAAGTCTCCGCCACCTGCCTCAGCCATGGCGGTCTCCCTGAATGTGGTTCTTGTTGTTCATACGCATGCCTGCCGGTGTCAGCGGATCACCTTCTGGATGACTTCGATCAGGCGATTCGGATCGAACGGCTTGACCAGCCAGCCGGTGGCGCCGGCGGCACGGCCGGCCTGCTTCATCTGGTCGCTCGACTCCGTCGTGAGGATGAGGATGGGCGTGGTCTTGAACTTGGGGCTTTCACGCAGCATGCGGGTCAGGCCGATGCCATCGAGCCGCGGCATGTTCTGGTCGGCCAGCACCAGGTCGATCTTTTCGGTCTGCGCTTTCTCGAAAGCGTCCTGCCCGTCCACCGCCTCCACGACGTGGTAGCCCGCGCCGGTGAGCGTGAAGGACACCATTTTTCGCATGGATGGAGAGTCATCAACAGCGAGAATCGAAAACATGTAGGGGCTCCAGCTAGCGTTTTGTCGATTGCCAAAAAAGGGGACTGTCTGTCTCAGAAAAGCTCGATGGAACCTGCGTCCATCTCGCTTTGGGTGACCGGATTGGGCCGCTCGGGCTGAATCTCGGCGAAGGGTGTCGCTTCTTCGCCCTCTTCCTGGCCCATGGCCTCGGACGCCAGGCGAAACGCGCAGCCCTGCAGCACGGCGGTGGTATGCGTGATGAGCTGCGATGCCATGTCCTGGAACTGGAGTTCGGTGACCGCCAGCCGCAGGGTCGCCAAGGCCTCGGCGATCTCGCCGCCCTGCTGCAGCGCCGGCCCCAGCAGATGCGCATTGGCCGTGCCGAAACGCTCCATCAGGTTGTCGGTGGCGTGGCCCAGCAGTCCCTGCAGGCGCTGCAGGTCGTGCATGACGACGAGCAGCGAGTCCTGCACCTCGGCCACCACCATGAGGGGCAACTGCACGGCGGGACCATTGTTGGTTGCGGGCGTTGGTTGCATCGTTTCTCCGTCTTGCGAGCCCTGCATTCAGGGGTTTTCCCGCAAGAGCCATGCCATGGGGCTTATCCAATCAGTTGTTGCCAGCTATCTTACGCATACATATCGGCACAAAATGGTGCAGACTTCATACATCTTGGCACACCTTCTTGTAACGGCCTCGCAGAGGCCCTAAAACGTGGTGTATCGGGCACGCTGTGGCACACGACTATCATTGTTGCAGCATGGCAGACGCCCCCTCCTCTCCGCTGCGCATTCTTCACCTGGAAGATTCGCCGACCGACCACCTGCTGGTACGGCATTCGCTCCAGCGCAGCGGCACGCCCTTCGACATGGAACGTGTGGAAACGCTCGATAGCCTGCTGCAGGCCGTCGGGCGCCGCCGGTTCGACGTCGTGGTCGCCGATTATCGGTTGCCCGGTTTCACCGCAGTCGATGCCTGGCTGGCCCTGTGCGCCGGCACGGTGGAGGTGCCCCCTTTCGTGCTGCTGTCGGGCGCCATCGGCGAACCCGCCGCGGTGGACGCCATCCGGCAGGGCATCAGCGACTACCTGCTCAAGGACGACATTGCCAAGCTGCCGCACGTGATAGCCCGCTCCATCGAGGTCCGCCAGGCCCGGCTGGCGCGTGAACGCGCCGACCGCGAACTGGCGGCGTCCGAAAGGCGGCTGGCGGAACTGACCGAACACCTGCAGACCAGCATCGAGCAGGAACGCAGTGCGATCGCCCGGGAAATCCATGACGACATCGGCGGCGCCCTCACAGCCGTGAAATTCGACCTGGGCTGGATCGCACGCCATGCCGCCGACGAGGACATGCGCACCCACGCCCAGGCGGCGGCGGACATGCTGCGCCACGCCATCGGCGCCAGCCAGCGCATCATGATGAACCTGCGCCCACCCATCCTCGACCAGGGCCTGGTGGCGGCGATCCAGTGGCTGGCGGGCAATTTCGAGCAGCGTACCGGCACGGCGCTGCACTTCCGCGCGCCGCACGGCCCCCTGGCGCTGCACCCCGACGTGGAGCTGGTGGCCTACCGTACGGCGCAGGAGGCACTCACCAACATCACCAAGTACGCCTTGTGCAGCCAGGTGGTGATCGACCTGTCGGACGCCGAAGGTGTGCTGACCCTGGAAATCGCCGACAACGGCTGCGGCCTGCCGCCCGAGGCGCGCGACAAACCCAAGGCCTTCGGCCTGCGCGGTCTGCAGGAACGCGCCAAGACGGTGGACGGCTGGCTCGACATCAGCGCGCCGGCCGGCGGCGGCACCTCGATCATCCTGTCCGTCCCGCTGACGGCGGCACAGCGGGCCGCCGCCTGCGAGACGCCATGATCCGCGTCATCCTGTGCGACGACCATGCCGTGGTGCGCCGCGGTATCCGCGACACCCTGTGCGACGAGGTCGACATGTCTGTCACCGCCCAGGTGGGGAGCTACGCGGAACTGCGCGAGGCGCTGCGCACGGCCGCCTGCGACGTGCTGCTGCTGGATCTGAACATGCCGGGACGCGGCGGCCTGGAAATACTGACCACCCTGAAGGAAACCGACCCCGGCATCCGCGTGCTGGTAGTGTCCATGTACCCGGAAGACCAGTACGCCATCCGCTGCCTGCGCGCCGGCGCCTACGGCTACGTGAACAAGGCCGGCGACCCCGAGGAGATGGTGGCCGCGGTGCGCACCGTGGCCCAGGGCCGCAAGTACCTGACGCCGGAAGTGGCCCAGATGCTGGCCGAAAGCGTGGCCAAGCCGGTGCTGGAAACCCCCCATTCGGCGCTGTCCGAGCGGGAACTGCAGACGCTGCTGAAGATCGCCTCGGGCCGGCGCCTGTCGGACATCGCCGAAGAACTCATGCTGAGCCCCAAGACGGTGAGTGTCTACCGCACTCGGGTGATGGAAAAGCTCGGCCTGTCCAACAACGCCGAGCTGACCGTCTACGCCATCCGCAACGGACTCGTCTGACTACCTGACGAAGAGGTCCAGGACCTTCTGCATCAGCGCCATGATCGGCCGGTCCAGCATGGGCAGGGTCGCGGCGATGCCGGCCATGCCGACCGTCAGGGTCACCGGGAAACCCATGGCGTAGATGTTCATCTGCGGCGCCACGCGGGAGATGATGCCCAGCAGCAGGTTGACGAAGATCATCAGCGCGACCATCGGCAGCGCCATCCACAGTGCGCTGGAAAAAACGTCGGCCCCCAGTTTGTACAGCTGCGTATGGGCCAGCACGTCGATGAAGTTGCCGTCGGCCGGGAAGGCCTGGAAACTGCGGACTACCGCCATGATGATGGTGAGGTGGCCGTTGATCACCACGAACAGCAGCATCGAGATCTGGCCCAGGAAGGTCGACACCGCGCTGACCTGCCCGCCGGAATTGGGGTCGAAGAAGGAGGCGAAATTGAGGCCCATCTGCAGCCCGATCAGTTCGCCGGCCAGTTCCACCGCGGAGAACACCAGGCGCACCGCGAACCCGATGGCCATACCGACGCCAACCTGCTGCAGCACCGCGCCGAAGGCACCGGGGCTGTTGACACTGATGACCGGCTGGTCGCCCAGGCTGGCCTGCGCCGCCACGGCGATGAAGAAGGCCAGGCCGACCTTGAACCGCACCGGGATGTTGCGCAAGGAGAACACCGGCGCCACGCTGAACATGGCGAGCACCCGCAGGAAGGGCCACAGCACCGGGGAAATCCAGGCGGCGATCTGGGCCTCGGAAAACGAGATCATGGCGACAGCGAGATCATGGCGACAGCGGAATCATGGCAACAGGCCGGGGCGCGCCGGGGCGTTCAGGCCACGTAGCTGGGAATCTGCTCGATGATGCGGCGCATGTAGTCCACCAGCGTCGTCAGCATCCAGGGGCCGGCGATGGCGAACACCACCATGGCGGCGATCAGCTTGGGCACGAAGGACAGCGTGGCCTCGCTGATCTGGGTGATGGCCTGGAAGATGCTGACGATCAGGCCCACCACCATGACGGCTCCGAGCATCGGCATGGACACGGTGAGCATCAGCAGGAGCGCCTCCTGGCCGGTGGAAAGCACCATTTGCGGGTTCATGCGGATCCTAGGTAACGAAACTCGCCGCCAGCGAGCCGATCAGCAGGTTCCAGCCGTCGGCCAGCACGAACAGCATGAGCTTGAAGGGCAGCGCCACCAGCACCGGCGACAGCATCATCATGCCGAGCGACATCAGCACGCTCGCCACCACGATGTCGATCACCAGGAAGGGGATGAAGATCATGAAGCCGATCTGGAAGGCGGACTTCAGCTCGCTGGTGACAAAGGACGGCACCAGCACACGGAACGGCGCGTTCTCGATCTTCACGTCGGCATCCAGCCGGGCGAGCCGGGAAAACAGCACGAAATCCGACTGCCGGGTCTGCTTGGTCATGAACTGCCGCAGCGGCAACTGGCCGCGGTCCATCGCCTGCTCGAAGCTGATGGCGTTGTTGGTGTAGGGCTGGTAGGCGTCCTGGTAGACCCGGTCGAGTGTCGGCCCCATGACAAAGAAGGTCAGGAACAGCGACAGGCCGATGACGATCTGGTTGGGCGGCGCGGACTGCGTGCCCATGGCCTGGCGCAGCAGCGACAGCACGATGACGATGCGGGTGAAGGACGTCATCATCAGCAGCACCGCCGGCAGGAAAGACAGGGCGGTGAAGAAAAGCAGCGTCTGGATCGGCACCGAGAAGCTGGTGGACCCGGCGCTGCCGCCGATCAGCAGGGGCAGCTGCGCGTTGGAGCCGCCGGTCTGCGCCAGGACCGGCGGGGCCAGTACCAGCAGCAGGCCGCCAGCCAGCAGGGGCGCGGCGCGCCGCAAGGCACAAAAAAATCTAGACATGGGGCGATTCTCCTGCGGCCCCATCGGCCAGCCGCGCCACCTCGGCAAAACCGGGCGCCGGCTGGCTGTGCAGCACGGTGATCGACTGCGCGGTCACGCCCAGGACCAGCCAGGTGCGGGCCGTGGGACTGCCCACCTCCACCGTGACGACCCGCTGCTGCGGGCCGACACCCACGGCCGACACCACCCGCGAGGTGCCCGTGGCGCCTGGCATGGCGCCGCCGCCGGCACGGCGCTGTGCCCATTTGATGGCCCAGGGCACCAGGGCCAGCAGCGCGACGAAAGCAACGACCGAGAGCAGGGCCTGTGTCATCACCGCGGGTCAGCCCTTGCTGACGCGGCGCAGCCGCTCGGACGGCGTCACCACGTCGGTCAGGCGGATACCGAACTTGTCGTTCACCACCACCACCTCGCCCTGGGCGATCAGGTAGCCGTTGACCAGCACGTCCATGGGCTCGCCGGCCAGGGCGTCGAGCTCGACGACCGAGCCCTGGGCCAGCTGCAGGATGTATTTGATGGGCACCCGGACCCGGCCCAGCTCCACTGAGAGCTGCACCGGGATGTCGAGCACGCGGTTGATGTCGCCCAGGGCACTGTCGGCGACCGAAGCAGCCGAAGGCGCGGCCGTCTCGAACAGCGGGCCGCCCTGCTGCTCGACTTCGTCGCGGCCGGGGGACGCCTTCTGCTCCTCCAGCGCCTCGGCCCAGGCGGAGAGATCGTCTTCGCCACTGTTGGTGGGATCTTCAGATGCCATTTTTCTCTCCAATCCAGTTGAGATCGTTGCCGCGCAGCGATTCTTCGATGCGGATGGCGTACTTGGCGTTGTGGGTGCCGTACTGGCAGGCGAACATGGGCACCCCGCCGATGGTGGCCTGGATGCGCGGCGAGCGGTCGAGTTCGATGAAGTCGCCGGGCTTCATGGCCAGCAGCTGCTCGACCGTCGCGTCGGCCGTGGCCAGCTCGGCCACCAGCTCCACTTCCGCGGCCTGGATTTCGCGCGACAGCAGCTTGACCCAGCGGCGGTCGACCTCGATCGAGTCGCCCTGGGTCGAGGAAAACAGCACGTCGCGGATCGGCTCCAGCGTGGCGTAGGGCATGCAGATGTGGATCATGCCGACGATGTCGCCGATTTCCAGCTGGAACGCGGTGGACACCACGATTTCGCTGGGCGTGGCGATGTTGGCGAACTGCGGCTGCATTTCCGAGCGCTGGTATTCCAGCTCGATCGGGTAGATGCCCTTCCAGGCCTTCTTGTATTCGTCGCAGATCACGTCGACCAGGCGGTTGATGACACGCTGCTCGGTGGGGGAGAAGTCACGGCCCTCGATACGGGTCTGGAACTTGCCGATGCCGCCGTACAGTGTGTCGATCACACCGAACACCAGCGAGGGCTCGCACACGATCAGGCCGCTGCCGCGCAGCGGGCGGATAGCCACGATGTTGAAGTTGGTGGGCACCGCCAGTTCGCGCAGGAAGGCGCTGTAGCGCTGCACACCCACCGTGCCGACCGAGATTTCCGGGTTGCGCCGGATGAAGTTGAACAGGCCGACACGCAGGTTGCGGGCGAAACGCTCGTTGACGATTTCCATCGTCGGCATGCGCCCGCGGACGATGCGTTCCTGGCTGGAAATGTCGTAGTTGCGAACGGCCCCGGCTTCGGGGATGTCCTCGACGACCTTCTGGCTCTCGCCGGTGACGCCCTCGAGAAGGGCATCGACTTCTTCCTGGGAAAGAAAGGCTTCACTCATGCATGGGCTCCGGTGTCGGTTGCGTCACTGGATGATGAAACTGGAAAAAAGTACCCGCTTGACCGGGTTTTCCTCGGCCTGGCCATCCTTGGCTTTTTTCCTGCTCCGCTTGGCGTCTGTGTCGGGGCCGAAGCCGAAAGGCTTCGATGCCTCGCCCAGGATGTCCTCGGCCAGCTTCTCCTTGCCTTCGCGCTTGAGCAGCTCTTCGGCCGTGCGCTGCGACGCCAGCAGCAGGATGGCGCTGCGCACGTTGGGCAGGTAGTTCTTCAGCCGGTCGGCCGCATGGGAATCGGCCAGCTCGAAGGTGATGCCGATCTGGGCGAAGCGGTCGCCGCCGGCGTCCGCCAGGTTGACCACCAGGTTGTCGATGGGCATGAAGGTGGGCGGGTGTTTGTCGTTGTCTGCCTGCGCCATTTCGGAGGCAGTTTCGCCGTCGCCATCCTCTTCGGCCGCGGCGGCCTTCTTCTTGAGGTAGACCAGGGTCCCGCCACCACCCAGCACGAGCACCAGCACCGCCACCAGCAGGATGACCAGCAGCTTCTTTTTGGATCTCGGCTTTTTCGGAGCAGCTTCGACAGCGGCTTCGGCAGCGGGCGCGGCAGCGGGCACGGCAGGTTCCTTTGGCAAATTCGGCGGTTGCCGCCCTCCACGGACTGGAAGGCAAGCGATCTGCCGCGATTATTCGCCGAGATGGGCGTGCCGGTCGCCCGAATAACCGGCAAAAACCCAGCACTATCACCCCTACCCGCCGGCCAAGCCCCCCTTTGCGCTCCGGATACAGGCCTAGATAAACACGTCCACCGCACGTTGCGATGCCGCCAGGACGGGGCGCCCGGCAGCGGCCACGTCGGCCGTGCGCTCCACCGCGGGTGTTGCGCTGCGGCCACGGCCGCCGCCATCGCCACGCCCGCCCGCCTGGCCCTTGCCCTGCGGGGTGTCCGAGCCGCCGACCGACATGCCCGACAGCACCAGGCCCTGGCTTTGCAGCAAGTCGCGCAGCTGGTCGACCGCACCGCCCAGCAGCTGCCGTGTTTCCGCGCTGCCGCTCTGGAAAGCGACGTGCGCCTCGGACCCGGTCATGGAGATACGCACATCCACCGGGCTGCCGCCGAACGCATCGAGCGTGAGTTCGGCGCTTTGTGTCTTCTGGTGCACCCAGTTACCGATACGGTCGGCCAGCAGGTCTTCGGCGGAACGCCCTGCGCCACCGGCCGCGGCATCCCCGGCCGCTGCCGTGGCGGCGGAGGTGAAACCGTTGTTCCAGCCACTGCTGTCCAATGCCGCCGTCGCACCAAAACCGAGTGGGGCGGCCGACCCCGCGCCGGTGCCGCTGTCGCCTCGCCCGTCGCGCGCGGCCTGGCCGCCGGACTCGCTCGAACGGCCCGCAGCGGCGCCTGCGGCCTCGGCCACCCGCGGCCCGGCCGCCAGCTCCGCCAGCGCGCCGGCCAGCCGGGTGGGCGCGTTTTCGCCCAGGGACACCGTCGATGGAACGGGCTTGCCGGCCAGGGCGCCGGGGTTCAGGTTCGTAACCGTGGCACCCAGGTCCTGCGCGGCCGCCATCGTGGCGTCGGCCGCGGCGCCCTTGCCGCCGGCGGGCGCGTGGGCCAGCGCCTGCTGCATGCGGGCGAAGTTGCTCTGGTAGCCGGGCACGCCATCGACGTCCTGCGCCAATGCCGGCGCGGCCTGGTGCGCCGGAATGACGGGAGCGGGTGCCACAGCCTCGCTGGCGGCGGCCGGGACAACCGGGACAGGAGTGGCGGCAGTGGCATCGGCCTTGGCCGCAGCGGCGGCCTGGGCAGCACCGGGCACGGCAGCTTGTGCGGCGCCAGCGGCGGTACCGGCAGTGACAGCGGCGACAGCGCCGGCCACGGCATGCGCCAGGCCCGGCTTGCCGGGTGCCGGTGCGGCCACGGTCTGGTCCGGCGCAGCCGCCTGGGCATCCTTGGCCCCGGTGGCGGCCGCGGTGGCCACTTTTCCAACGGTGGTGCCGCGGCTGGCGGTACCGGCTGCCGCCGCAGCGCCTGCGGTCGTACCTGTTGCCGCAAGGCTTGTCAGGGCAGCGCCTGCCGCGGCGGCGGACGCCTGGCCCGTGGTGTCGCCAGTGGCGGCGTTGGCTGCCGCCTGGTCGGCGGCGGCCTTGCGCCGCCGCGTGTGTGTGGCAGCCGCGTCTCCCACCGGGGTATCCGGCGCCGCGTCGGGGGTCGCCGTCCGGGCCTCGTCGAGCGCGCTCGAAAAACCGCCGACGCTGCCGTCCTGGTCGTCGTCCGCGCGGTTGCCCGCGCCCGCACGGTCGGCCGGGCGCGCGGGCGCAATAGGCGCGAGCGGGGTGAGTTCGATGGCCATCAGGTGTGTCCTTCCCAAGCGTGGGCCGCGTTCCTGCGGGACTGCAGTGCGGCGAATTCGTCGACGTCCTTCTGCTCGCGGCGCAGCGTCTGCCGCTGGGCATCGAGGAGCTTGCGTGCCACCACCTTCTGCAGGCTGCCCAGGCGCAGCTCGGCCTCGCGCAGCCGGGTGATGTGCAGTTCCACGTGGCGTTCATGCTGCTGCACGACACCGCGCTGCATCTCTAGCGCCTGGTAGAGCCGCGTCATGAACTGGTAGTGGTGCTGCAGCAGTTCCGGGGTGGCGAGTATCTGGGCCTGCTGGTTCCAGCGGCCCTCGGTTTCCCCGGCATAGCCCTGGAGCTGGTCCAGCTGGCCCTGGGCCGCACGGGCGCCGGCACGCACCCGCGCCAGCTCGGCCGCGGCGGCGTCGCGCCGGCGTTCGGCCAGCGCGATGGCAACACGCAGGCCGCTCAGCTGCGCCATGCGGCACCTCCGTCGCGCCGGACCGTCAGGGCCGCGGGCGTCATGCGAAGCCCCCCGCCGACAGGGCTGGCTGCTCGAACACGTGTTCCATCTCCTGCTCGCTGCGCTCCAGCGGCGCGGCCTCGTACATGTCCTGCTGCAGGAAGGCCGCCAGGGCGGGCTGCAGGTGGATGGCCTCGTCCAGGCCGGGGTCGGAGCCGGGCACGTAGGCGCCGACCATGACCAGGTCCTTGCCCTTCTGGTAGCGCGAATAGGTGGCGCGGAAGCGCCGGGCCGTGGCCAGGTGCTGCGGCGTCACCACGTTGTGCATGACCCGCGAGGCCGACTGCTCGATGTCGATGGCCGGGTAGTGCCCGGACTCGGCGAGTTCGCGCGACAGCACGATATGGCCGTCCAGGATGGCGCGCGCCGCATCGGCGATCGGGTCCTGCTGGTCGTCGCCCTCGGACAGCACGGTGTAGAAGGCGGTGATCGAACCCACGCCGTTGAGGCCGTTGCCGCTGCGCTCCACGAGTTGCGGCAGCTTGGCGAAACACGAGGGCGGGTAGCCCTTGGTGGCCGGCGGCTCGCCGATGGCCAGGGCGATTTCGCGCTGGGCCATGGCATAACGGGTGAGCGAATCCATCAGCAGCAGCACGTGCTGGCCCTTGTCGCGGAAATATTCGGCCACGGCCGTGGCGTAGGCGGCGCCCTGCATGCGCAGCAGCGGCGGCGCGTCGGCCGGCGCGGCCACGACCACCGAGCGGGCGCGCCCCTCGGCGCCCAGAATGTCCTCGATGAACTCCTTGACTTCGCGCCCGCGTTCGCCGATCAGGCCGACGACGATGGTGTCGGCCTGCGTGTAGCGCGCCATCATGCCCATCAGCACACTCTTGCCCACGCCGGAGCCGGCGAACAGCCCCAGGCGCTGGCCGCGGCCGACGGTCAGCAACGCATTGATGGCACGCACGCCGGTGTCGAGCGGCTCGCGCACCGGGTTGCGGTCCATGGCGTTGAGCGGCTGGCGGTCGAGCGGCTCGGCCACCACGTTTTCCAACGGGCCCTGGCGGTCCATCGGTTCGCCGCAGGCATCGACCACGCGGCCGAGCAGGCCGTCGCCCAGCGGCAGGCGCAGCACACCGACACCGTAGCGGGCGGGTTCGGCGGTCTGGCCCCAGTGCGGCGCGGGCTGGTGCGCCGCCGCCGGTACCACATGGGCACCGCTCGACAGGCCGTGGACGTCTCCAGCCGGCATAAGAAAGGCTTTTTCGCCCGAAAATCCGACAACCTCGGTCAACACCGCCGACTGGCCCGGCATGTTGACCAGGCATTGCGAACCGACCGGCACCCGGATGCCCGAGGCTTCCAGTACCAGGCCAGTGAGGCGGGTCAGGGTGCCGCGGCTGGCCAGGGGCACCGGCGCGGCAGACCGGGCGACGGTCTCGTCGAGGAAACGGCTCCAGTTGGCGGCGATGTCGCTCATGCGTCTTCCTCGCCTGCGCCTTGCGTGTCTTGTACGCCTGCCACGTCTTCCGCCGGGTCCCATTCTTCGGACAGGCCGAGCGCGGCGATGGCCCGCTTCCAGCGGGTTTCCAGCCGGCCGTCGATGACCATGCCGGCAGAATCCACCAGGCAACCGCCTTCGGGCACCGCCGGGTCGGCCAGCCAGGCCACCGGGGTGCTGCCGAATTCCTCCTGCAGGGGCGTACGCAGCACATCCAGGTCGCGCGGGTGCAGGCGTACGGTCGCGGTCCGGCCGTCGGCGGCCAGGGTACCGAGCGCTTCGCGGATCACCGGCTGCAGGGCATTGGGGTTGAGCGAGAGTTCGTGCCGCAGCACCTGCCGTGCCAGGGCGCAGGCCATGTCGAGCACCGCCTGCGCCATCCGCACCTGCGTGGCGTCCAGGCCTTCGGCCGCGGCGCTGACCACCGCGGCCAGCCGTTCGGCGGCGGCGCGGCCCTCACCTGCCACATAGGCGTCCATACGTTCGTTGGCCTCGCGGGCGGCGTCCTGGCGGCCTTCGGCATAGCCCTGCGCCTGGGCTTCTTCACGTGCCTCCTGCACCTTCTGCAGCATGGCGGGGCTGTTCTCGGCGGTTTCCGCTGCGACCAGGCGGGCAGCCAGGGCTTCGGCGGCGCGGGCGCTCTCGTCCACGGCGGCGAACTGCCATTGCGTCACCCCGGCGATTTCCTCGCTCGGGATAAAACGCGCGTAGCGGCTGCCGCTAGATGAATCCGTCATCCGAGCTGCCTCCCAGCACGACCTGGCCTTCGTCTGCCAGGCGGCGCACCGCCTTCAGGATTTCCTTCTGCTGCGCCTCGACCTCGGACAGCCGCATCGGGCCACGCGATTCGAGGTCTTCGCGCATGGATTCGGATGCACGCGTCGACATGTTGGCCAGGAACTTTTCGCGCAGCTCGGGGGTGGCGCCCTTGAGCGCAACCACCAGGGTTTCGGACGCCACTTCCTTGAGCACCAGCTGGATGGACTTGTCATCGAGCTTGCCGACGTCGTCGAAGACGAACATCTTGTCCATGATCTTCTGGGCCAGGTCGGCGTCATAGCCGCGGATGGCATCGAGTAGCGGGCCCTCGACCGCCGTGCCCAGCAGGTTGACGATTTCGGCCGCCGTCTTGACCCCGCCCAGCGATGTCTTGCGGATCTTGTCGCCGCCGGCGAGCACCTTGAAGAGCACCTCGTTCAGGTCCTTCAGGGCCGTCGGCTGGATACCCTCGAGTGTGGCGATGCGCACCATGACCTCGCCGCGCTGGCGCTCGGTCAGGTGGCGCAGCACGCCGGCGGCCTGTTCGTAGTCGAGATGCACCAGGATGGCGGCGATGATCTGCGGATGCTCGTTGCGCAGCAGTTCGGCCACCGAGATCGGGTCCATCCACTTCAGGCTTTCGATGCCCGAGACGTCGCCGCCCTGCAGGATGCGGTCGATCAGCAGGGAGGCCTTGTCGTCGCCCAGGGCCCGCTTGAGCACCGCGCGCACGTAGTCGCCGGTGTCCGACACCAGCAGGCTCTGCTGCGCGGCGGCGTTCGTGAACTTGTTGACTACCTCGTCGACCCGGTCGCGCGATACCGAGCGCATGCGTGCGATGGTCTCGCCGAGCTTCTGCACCTCTTTGGGCGAAAGGTGCTTGAAAACCTCGGCGGCTTCCTCCTCGCCGAGCGACATCAGCAGGATGGCGGCATCGTTGAGTCCCTGGTCTTCCATGGTGGGCGGGTACAGTGGTTAAAGCCGGAGCATAGACCCGTCAGGCGGGCACGTCGCCGCTGACCCAGCTCTTGACGATGTTGGCGACGGCCGTCGGGTTGGTCTTGGCCAGCTGGCGCGCGTCCTCCAGCCGCAGCTGCTCGACGGAGGTGGGAATGGCCAAGGACGCGCTGGCGAGCGGCAGCGCCGGCCGCGGCGGCACGTCCTCGATCATGGCGTCGAGCCTGCGGCCACCGGCGGCCGACGGCGCCTGCCGCATGGTCTTGAGCGCCGGCCGCACGAACCCCATCAGGATCAACGAGCCGAACAACAGGGTGCCCACCGGCCAGGCCATGCTGCGCGCCAGGTCCAGCATCTGCGGCTGGCGCCAGAGCGGCAGCTCGGTCGCGTCCGTCGCCTCGATCTGGAACGGGGTGTTCATCAGGTTGACCGAGTCGCCACGGTCCTTGCTGAAACCGATGGTTTCGCGCACCAGCGCGGTCATCTGGTCGATCTGCTGGGCGCTGAGCGCCGTCGGGCTGCCCTTGGCACCGGCCGCCGGGGACTGGTAGTTGACCACCACCGCCGCACTCAGGCGCTTGACCGTGCCGCTGCCGGCGCGCACCACCTTCACCGTTTTGTCGACCTCGTAGTTGGTGATGGATTCGCGTTTGTTGCCGGAACCGCCGCCGGTGTTGCTGGCACCCGGCGTGAGCGGCGTGGCCTGGCCGTTGATCGGCGCGGCCGGCGGTGTCGGCGGCTGGTTGCTGGTGGCCCCGGGCACACCGGACGGCGGCGTGGCCCCTGCGCCGGTGGCACCGCCGCTTTCGATGACCTGCTGGCTGCGGATGGCCGCCGCGTCGGCGACCTGGTTCGGGCGGTGCTGTTCCGAGGTGGACTCGGTCTGCGAGAAATCCACGTCGGCGGTGACCTGCGCCTTGACGTTGTTGCGGCCGACCACGGGTTCGAGGATGTCGAGGATGCGGCGGCTATAGAGCTGTTCGATCTGCTGCACGTACTGCAGTTGCATGGCATCGCCATTACCGCCCACCCCATTGCTGCCATCGGGCGCCGAAGACAGCAGTTTGCCGGTATCGTCGAGCACACTCACCGCCGAGGGCGCCAGCTCGGGCACACTCGACGCCACCAGGTGCACGATGCCGGCGAGCTGGCCCCGGTCGAGCACGGCGCCCGGCTGCAGGCTGACCAGCACCGAGGCCGAGGGTTTCTGCTGCTCGCGGAAAAAGCCGTTCTGGTTGGGCAGCGCCAGGTGCACACGCGCGCTCTGCACCGACGACAGCGACTGGATGGAGCGGGTGAGTTCACCCTCGAGGCCACGCTGGAAGGTCAAGCGCTCCTGGAACTGGGTCATGCCGAACTTGGTGCCCTCCATGAGCTCGAAGCCGGCCACCGAACCCTTGGGCAGCCCTTGCGAGGCCAGGCGCAGGCGCACATCGTGCACCCGGTCGGCGGGCACCAGGATGGCGCCGCCGCCCTCGGAATACTTGTAGGGCACGTTCATGGTGCCGAGCTGGGCGACGATGGCACCGCCATCCTTGTCGGGCAGGTTGGCATACAGCACCCGCCATTCGGCCTGGCGGCCCATGACGATGCCGACGATGCCCACGATCACCAGCAGGGCAATCCCCAGGCCCAGCCGCATGCGCTGGCGCCGGTCCAGGCTCGCCAGGCGCTGCAGCCAGGCCGGCGTGGCGGGATTCAGGGGGCTGGCGGCTAGTTCGGCGACGGCGGACATCGGAGATTCCAGTGCAGGGGAGGCAGGATTGCCATCCGATGCCCTGGATTATTCGGCCAGCCCCCTTCCACGTTGCCGGGATAAGGCGCGGATTCCCCCGCTTATTCCCCGTCGGCAAGTCCGGGGAAAACTTTAGGATTGCCGCATCCCTCTTTTTCGAGGACTTCCCCCATGGACCTGCGACTTTCCTCCCTTTCCCTCCCGCTGACGAACCCCGCCGTGGGCGCGGCACGCGCTGCGATGGCCAAAGGCCCCCAGGCCGCCGACGGAGAAGACACCGGTTTCGGCGGTGCGCTCAAGGGCGCCCTGAAGGCGGTGAGCGCAGCCCAGACCAATGCCGACAGCCTGCAGACCGAAGTGCAGATGGAAAACCCGAAGGTGAGCCTGGAAGAGACCATGATCGCCATCCAGAAGGCCCAGATCGGCTTCCAGGCCACCATGCACGTGCGCAACCGGATGGTGCAGGCGTACACCGATATCATGAATATGCAGGTTTAGCTTCGGCTCTCCCCCAGGCTCCACACTTCGTGTTTCCGCCAACCCCCTTCCGGGGGCGGGCCGGCCGCTTGGGGCGGCCCGGCGCGGCGGCCCTCTGGTAAATACCCACTCCGCCGTGTTCGGCTTTTAAGCAAAAAAGGCGCCGTTGCAGGCGCCCTTTTGCTTTTTAGCCCCCCAACCCCGTTCAGTGAATGAGCTGGGGCTGGCCTTGCATGAGGTGGTCGAACTGGGCCAGCCAGGGTTCGGCCAGGACGCGGATCTGGGCGTCGTTGCGCAGGATGCGCTGCATGATGCGGACTTTTTCGGTGCGGTGTTCGCGGGGCAGCTCTTCGGTCTGGGCCTTGAAGCGCAGTTGCTCGATGAGCACGGCGCAAGCGCCTTCGTTGCGCACGACCTCCTCCCAGTCTTCGGCCCGGGCGGCATCCAGCATGCGGCGGCTGGTGTCCTCGATGGCCTTGTAGTAGTCGATCAGCATTTCGGGCATGTCAGGCCCCCACCGCAACGGCGGAACGGGGCATGGCGCTGACGGCCGGGGCGATGCCGCGCCAACCCTGGGCGACGGACTCGACCAGGCCTTGTACTTCGGCGATGGGCGCGTCGTCGTTGCGCAGGTTGGCCAGCGTCAGGCGGCGCACGCAGTAGTCGTAGAGGTTGCGCAGGTTGGCGGCCAGTTCGCCGCCCTTCTCCACATCGAGGCCCAGCTTCAGGCCTTCTTCGATGAAACGCACCGCCTTGCCGAGTTGCTCGCATTTGGCGGCCGTGTCACCACGCGCCAGGCCGGCACGTGCCGCGCGCAGCGACTGCAGCAGACTGTCGAACAGCAGGTTGATCAGCTGGTAAGGGCTGGCGCCGTCGACGCTGGCCTGGAGGTAGGTGGCGCGGGCATTGGCGGGGGTAAACATGCTGCGATTCCTTGGGCTGTTTCTCTTGTAGTCTTTATCGGCTTCGTATCGGGAAAATGAAGCGCCGTTACCGTTGGGAAATCAGGCCTTTTCAGGTGCTCTTGTTCCAGGTGGTGATCTGCTGGCTGATGTAGTCGTTCAGCGAGGTCAGCGTGGCCATCTGCGTATCGAGCGCAGTGTATTGGGCATTGAGCCGCGTTTCAACCGTGGCCGCGTGGGTGTTGACGTCGTCCTGCTGGGACAGGTTGAGCTTGTCCGCCGAGGCCAGGGAGGCGGACTTGTTGGCGAACGTGCCCTGCAGCCCCAGCAGGTTGGTGGTCAGCGCCTGGAACTTCACCGCAATACCGTTGGTGGCGTCGCTGCCGCTGGTAGTGGTGGCAAAAAGCTTCTTCACGTCGTTCTGGCCGGAGGTGGTGGACAGCGCGCTGGCCAGCTTGGTCGGGTCGACGGTCAGGTCGCCGCCCTGCTGCATCGAGACACCGATGTCCGACAGGGTGGAATACGCGCCGCCACTCTTGGTGACCGAGCCCATCATGGCGCGCAGCTGGTTTTCCAGGCTGACGGTGGTGGAATCGCCCTGCAGCAGGCCCGCCGTCTTGGTGTCGGCGTCGTACTTGGTATTGCTGGCCAGCAGGTCGTTGACGGCGTTGTAGGCGTCGACGAAGGCCTGGATGTTCTTGGTGGTGGTCGCCGTGTCGGCGGTCACCGCGATCTCGGCCGGCGTGGTCGTGATCTGCGAGGCGGTGAAGGTCAGGCCGGGAATGGTGTCGGCGAAGGTCCGGCTGGACGAGGTCACGTCCACGCCGTTGATCTTGGCCTTGGTGTCCTGCGCCACCTGGGTGGTGGCGAAGGCCAGGCCGGACAGGCCGGTGGAAGTACCCGAACTGGCCGCGCTCACGGTAAAGCCGCTGGCGGCACCGGTCGTCGAGGAACGCAGCATCAGCCGCTGGCCGGTGGAGTCGGTAATGACCGAGGCGGAGACGCCGGCACCGGCGTCGTTGATCTTGGCGGCGATGCCTGTCAGGCTGGTGTCGTCGGTGTCGGCGATGTTGACCGTCACCGCGGCGGCCGAACCGACCTGCAGGGTGATCGAACCGGTGCCCAGGGTGGTGCCGGACGCCACGACGCCCGAGGCGGTGGTCTGCGCCTGCGCCAGCTGGGACACCCCGAAACTGTAGTTGCCGGTGGTGGCGAGGCCGCTGATGGTCGCGTTGACGGCACTGCTGTCGCTGGAAGATACCGTGAGGTTGTTCCAGCCGCTGTCGAGCGTCAGCTTGGACGTGGCGTCGGCGAAGGTCGACACCAGCGACTTGATCTGCCCGAAGGTGGATATCTTCGACTGGATGGAGGCGTCGGCGGTCTGGAGCGCGACCAGGGGCTGCTTCTCGATGGCCACCAACTGGCTGACGATCGATTTGACGTCGAGGCCGCTGCCGATGCCTGCGGAGGAAATGGTGGCCATGGAAAGCTCTCCTGACAAGACTCAAACTGCCGGGTTTGCATGCGCCAAGCCCGTTGGCGCATGCAAACACGACCCCGGCACGAAGCGGAAAAGGCGACGAAGGCCGGGCACCTTCGTCGCCTTGAAGAACGGGCGCAGCGCCCGGTCCTTCATCCGATCAACGCAGCAGCGCAAGAACCCCTTGCGGCAGCTGGTTGGCCTGGGCCACCATGGCGGTGCCGGCCTGTTGCAGAATCTGCGCACGCGACAGGTTGGCCGTTTCCGCAGCGAAATCCGCGTCCACGATCCGGCCCCGCGAGGCAGTGATGTTCTCGTTCTGGATGCCGATGCTCGACACCGCGTTCTCGAAGCGGCTTTGCAGGGCGCCGAGGGTGGCGCGCGACGAGTTGACGGTGTTGATGGCGTCGTCGATCTTCTTCAGGGCATCCCACGAACCGGCCTGGGTGCTGACGTCGATGGTGTCGATGCCCTTGATGTCGGCAGCGGTGGCGTCCACGGCCAGGCTGCTCGTGGCGAAGCCGCTGTTGGCGACCGTGAAGCCCGACAGAGCGACCGTAGAAGCCGTCGGCGTGGTGGCCGAGGTATCCATTTGTTCCGAACGGAACTCGATGTCGAAGGTGCCGTCGGCCTTGGAAGTCACGAAGGCAGTCACGCCGGTGTCGGCAGTCTTGGCATTGACCGCCGCGGCGACCTGGCCCAGGCGCTCCGAACCGGAGGAGGCGGCGTCGATCTTGTCCAGGCTGATGGTGGTCGAGCCGGCAGAAATCGTCAGCGTGCCAGCGGCGATGGCCGTGCTGTAGCCGGTGATGGTGCTGGTGTCGATGGAGGTCGTGCTGGCCGTGGCGAACTGGATGCTTCCCAGTTCGCTGGCCTTGGCGTTGCCCAGGCCGCCCACCGAGATGTTGTCGCCGGAGTTGGCGCCGACCTGGAACACGGCGCCCGCGAAGGAGCCGTCGAGAATCTTGGTACCGTTGAAGGTGGTGGTCTTGGCGACGCGGTCGATTTCCTGGGCCAGCTGGCCGACTTCGGACTGCAGGGCCTTGCGGTCGCTGGCGCTGTTGGTGGCGTTGCCCGACTGCACGGCCAGTTCACGCATGCGCTGCAGCATGTCGCCGATATTGCCGAGCGAGCCTTCCGCGGTCTGCGCCAGCGAAATACCGTCGTTGGCGTTGCGCGAGGCCACGGTCAGGCCGCGGATCTGCGTATTCATACGCTCGGAGATGGCGAGGCCGGCAGCGTCGTCCTTGGCGCTGTTGATGCGCAGGCCGGAGGACAGGCGCTGCATGGAGGTGGCCAACGACGACTGCGACATGCTCAGGTTGCGCTGGGCGTTGAGCGAGTTGATGTTGGTATTGATAGTGGATGCCATGGAAAGCTCCTAAAACTGTAAATCCGGCAAAACCGCCGATCTCAACGCCCACCCGGTAGGGGTGGGCAGCCCAGACCGGCTTCCCGGTCAATGCACCCTTGCGGGTCCATTGCACAGGTTTTCGGGCTTCTGGCGGAAAACTTGAGGGCCGGAGCACAAAAAGTTGGTTTCCACAGGAGGCGCCAGCTTCACAGCCCCGCCATCCTCGGGGTTTCCCGGAGACCAAAAACAGCGAAGTAGGCCCGTTTCTCGCCGCTTTTCGGCCCGATGGGTGCCCGGCATATCCCCAAGAATTCAATGGCATCAAAAGCGAGAGTCGGCATAGGAGCCGGCTTGCCATTCCGGCGGCAAGGCCGGTTTTAATCAACTAGGAACTTCCGTCATGGCATCGACCATCAACACCAATATTTCCTCGCTCAACGCCCAGCGCAACCTGAGCATGTCGCAGTCGTCGCTGGCCACCTCCATGCAGCGCCTGTCCTCCGGCCTGCGCATCAACAGCGCCAAGGACGACGCTGCCGGCCTCGCCATCTCCGAGCGTATGAATACGCAGATCCGCGGCCTGACCGTGGCCTCGCGCAACGCCAACGACGGTATTTCGCTGGCGCAGACCGCGGAAGGCTCGCTCGGCAATATCGGCGACATGCTGCAGCGCATGCGTGAACTGGCCGTGCAGTCGGGCAACGCCACCAACAGCGCCAGCGACCGCAAGGCCCTGCAGTCCGAAGTCGGCCAGCTGGCCCAGGAAATCGACCGCGTCGCCAAGACCACCACCTTCAACGGTACCAAGATTCTCGACGGCTCCTTCGCGGGCGCCGTGTTCCAGGTCGGCGCCAACTCCGGCGACAACATCTCGGTGGGCAGCCTGGCCAACGCCAAGGCCAGCGAACTGGGCAGCATCCAGTTCGCCACCGGCAGCGTGACCTCGATCGACACCACCACCATCACCGGCTACAACACGGCCATCGCCGCTGGCACGCTGTCGATCGACATCGGCTCGACCACCATCAGCCTGGACAAGATCGATGCCGCCTCCAGCGGTTCGGAGCGCCTGGGCCAGGTCGCCGCGGCGATCAATGCCAAGACCGCCGACACCGGCGTGACCGCCTTCGTGACCGGAAAGTCCGATGGCACCTTCGACATCGAGTTCCGTTCGGAAGCCATGGACCTGTCGGCCACCACGCCAACGGCCACCGCCGTCAGCCTGAGCGGCTTCAGCGTGGCCAACAGCGGGTTTGCCCTGAGCAGCCTGGCCGTGGACGCCACCGCCACCGACATCAAGGGTGTCGACACCATCGACGTCAGCACCCAGGCCGGTTCGTGGGATGCCCTGAAGAAGATCGACGACGCCATCAACACCGTCAACTCGTCGCGCGCCACGCTTGGTGCCCTGCAAAGCCGCTTCGAGAACGCCATTTCCAGCATCGGCTCGCAAAGCGAGAACCTGTCCGCCTCGCGCGGCCGGATCGTGGACGCGGACTTCGCCGCGGAAACGGCCAACCTGTCGCGCGCGCAGATCCTGCAGCAGGCCGGCACCGCCATGGTGGCCCAGGCCAACCAGCTGCCGCAGAGCGTGCTGTCGCTGCTGAAGTAATCAGCAGGCAGGAAAGGCGGGCGGTTTAGCGCATAAACTGCCGGGCTGTAGCACCCGCGGCGGGCGACCAGCCCGCTGCGGCCTTCTGTATAGAACAACAGTGAATATTCATGCCCAAGCCTACCATCGAGCAATTCATCGAAGCCTTCCAATCGGCGGTTGATTTCCAGGAAGCCGTGGAAATCACTCCCGGCACCGAGTTGAGAAGCCTGCCCGAATGGGACTCGCTGGCCGCGCTGGCGACCATCGTGCTGTTCGATACCGAATACGGCAAGCCCATCGTGGGCGAGGACATCAAGAACTGCGCGACGGTCGGCGACCTCTACGCCCTGCTGGGGTGAGCCATGGGCCTGTCCACGCTGCATAACGTCCGTTTCGCGGGTATGGCGACAGCGGTTCCCAAGCGGATATATCACAATGTGGACGACGCTCCGCCCAAACTCCGGGCTGAACGAGAACGGCTGGCGCGCAACATTGGTATCTGGACGCGGCGCTACTGCCCGAAATGGCAAACTTTTTCCGACTTGGCCTTCGATGCTACCGAGAAACTGTTGGCCGAATTGAAGTGGGACAAGTCGGAGGTCGACGCACTGATTGTGGTCACCCAGTCTCCGGACTACCTGATTCCCGCCACCGCCATCATCCTGCAGGACCGCCTGCAGCTGCCGCAGGCCACCATCGCCTTCGACGTGAATCTGGGTTGCTCCGGGTATCCCTTCGGCCTGCACCTGCTGGGCAGCATGATTGCCGCCGGCACGGTCAAGAAGGCATTGCTGCTGGTCGGCGACCGCTCCTTCAGTGAATATGCGCCACTGTTCTCCGATGCGGGGACGGCGACCGCGCTGGAGTTCGATCCGTCAGCGCCGCCCATGTACTTCGACCTGAACAGCGATGGCGCGGGCTACAAGGCGATCATAAAGCCCGTGGGAGGCGACCGCGAGCCATGGTCCCATTTCCATGCGATCCCCAAGAGCCGCGACGAGGAATCCGGCCAATACCTGTTTCCAAGCGACCTGATCCTGGATGGCGCGGCCGTGCTGGTTTTCTCCACCCGGCAAATACCGCCGGCGGTCCAGAAAGCACTGGAATACGCGGGCATGTCGAAAGACGACATTGACTATTTCGTGTTCCACCAGGCGAACAGGATGATCAATGAGACCATCCGCAAGAAACTGGGTCTGCCGGTGGAAAAGGTGCCCAGTACCCTGCACGACTTCGGCAACACCAGCGGCGCGTCCCTGCCGGTGACGATGACGGCGCGCCTGCATGAAACCCTGGCGAAGAAGAAGCATCGCCTGCTCTTGAGCGGTTTCGGCATCGGCCTGTCCTGGGGTACTTGCATCCTTGACATCGAAAACGCCAAATTCCCCGCTCTGCTGGAGTCCTGAGCGATGGCTTTCGCCAATCCGTTCTCACTGACCGGCAAACGCATTCTTGTCACGGGAGCCTCTTCGGGTATTGGCCGCCAGATTGCCGTGTCCTGCGCGCACATGGGGGCGACCATCATCGGCGTGGGCCGGGACGAAGCGCGGATACGCGAAACGCAACAACTGCTGGACGAAGTAGGCAGCGGGCATCAAATGGTGTCCGCCGAACTGACCGACCCCGCGGGTCGCGATGCCGTGGTTGCGGCCTTGAATGGCGCGCCCTTGCAAGGCGTGGCGCACGTGTTGGGCATCTCCCGCCTGACGCCGGTGCGCATGTTCACGGAAAAGCACATGCGCGAAGTGCAGGCCACCAATGTCGAAGCGCCCATGCTTCTGACGCAGGCACTGCTCAAGCACAGGCTGATGGCTGACGGCGGCTCCATCCTTTTCATGGCGTCGATCGCGGCACACATCGGCGTGCCGGGTGTAGGCATGTATTCCGGCACGAAAGCCGCCTTGATTGCCATCATGCGTTCGCTGTCCATGGAGGTGGCAAAGCGCCGCATTCGCGCCAACTGCCTGTCGCCCGCGCTGGTACGCACACCGTTGCTGGACGCCACCGCGAAAATGGTGAGTTCGATGGAGACGGAAGAGAACAATTACCCGCTGGGCTTCGGTATGCCGGAAGACGTGGCGAACGCGGCCATCTATTTCCTCTCCGACGCCAGCCGCTGGGTCACGGGCACGACCCTGGTGATGGATGGCGGGCTGACGGTGGTCTGAGCGCGAACCGGAAATGAACGATACGCGCCGCAATTTGCTGACCGCGCCGGGCGACCCTGCGCGGCGCTGCGCCTTCCGTTGAATCATGCCCACCGGTTTGATTGAGCCCCGCCTTTACAGCGACTCCGCGCACCATGGTCGGGAGTTGCAAGGGCTGTTTCGACAGTCCTGGCTGTTTGCCGGTTTGCTGCTGGAATTGCGAGGGCTGGCGCATCAGGTAGTGCGCATCGCAGACACCGAAGTGCTGCTGCAGTGCGACAAGGAAGGCAAGCCGCGCGCGTTCCTCAACGTATGTGCACATCGCCACGCACAGTTGTGCCCTCCCGGCAAGCACGAGGGCGCGGTGCGCTGCCCTTACCACGGCTGGGTCTATGACCGGCAGGGTGTGCCTGTGGGCATTCCGGGCAAACAGGCTTTCCCCGAAGTGGTGGCACACCCTGAACAGCACCGTTTGAACGAGTTCAACTGCGAGGCAGTGGGACAGTTTGTGTTCGTGCGCCTGGCAAGCGAAGGGCCCGGCCTGCGCGACTGGCTGGGCGTGCAATACGCGTTTCTGGAACGCGCCAGCCTGGGCATGAGCGGCCTCGACGACGAATTCCGCAAGGATGTGGATGCCAACTGGAAGGTCGCCATCGAAAACTCGCTGGAGGGCTACCACGTGCCCGCCGTGCATTCCAACACCTTCATGCAGGTAGACGGCATGAGCCGCGAGGAAGCCGCGCCTGTTTTCTTTCTGGACGACCCGCGCCACAGCCACCTGGAGCATGCGGCCAACGCGGACTGGGTGGCGAGCTTCACACGGCAAGAGCGAAAAATCGGTCGCTGGCCCTGGCGCTTCGAGCACTACACGCACCACCTGATCTTTCCCAACCTGACGGTCACGTCCTTCATGGGCTACAGCTTTCACATCCAGCGTTTCGACCCCACCGCACCGGAGCTGACCACCGTGCATTCGCGCACCACGGGCGTGAATTTCGAGGGCGGCACGGAGATGGGCCGCAAGATGATGGAGCGCATCCATGCCGACGGCCACACCTTCACGCACAAGGTCTTTGCCGAGGACGGCGGCATCTGCGCCAAGGTGCAGGCGGGTTTGCGCAACGCGCAGCGGCTGGCGGTGCTGGGCGAAGGCATCGAAGACCGCGTGCTGCATTTCCAGCGTGCGTATGTGGCGGCGACGAAATGAAGAACCTCATCATCATTGGCGCAGGCGGATTCGGGCGCGAGGTTCTGATGACGGCGATCGACAATCCGTGCAATGGCGTGGATTGGGTCATCAAGGGCTTCCTCGATAACCGCCCCAACATTCTCGACGGTTTCACGCAGGATGCGAACAAAGTGGCCGACGCCATAGATTTTTCCGAAGAGAAGCGCACGCGCTATCGCCGGAACCATCCCATCCTTGGCGACCCCCTGGCCTACGAACCACAAGAAGGCGATGTGTTCCTCTGCGCACTGGGCGATCCCGCCCAGCGACGGAAATACGTCGAACCATTGCTGGCCAAAGGCGCCGAGTTCGTCCGCCTGATACACCCGCTTGCGGCGGTTTCCGCCTTTGCCAGCGTCGGGCCGGGCAGCATCATTGGCGCCTATGTCAGCCTGTCGCCCGATTGCCATGTCGGCCAGCACTGCACCGTCAGTTATGGTGCAGTGCTGGGGCACGACACCACGATTGCAGATTGGGCGGAAATAGGCACGCACTGCCTGATCAGCGGCAATGTCAAGATTGGCTCTGCCGCGCGCGTCTATCCGGGCGCGATCATCACCCCGAAGGCACACATCGGCGAACACGCCGTGGTCGCCGCAGGCAGCGTGGTATTCAAATCCGTCAAGGCACATACCACGGTAATAGGCAACCCGGCACGGACATTCAATTGGAAATAATGGTTTTTTATGTCTTTTGACCTCAGCAACTATGACTTGAGCGATGCTGCCACGCAAAAGGCACGAGAAAAGCTGCTTGAAGTAGTCAATCGTTGCCGAAATGATCGCTACGCATTCTTTCCGGAGAATGTGTTCGAGATGGTGGCTGGCCCGCAGGCGCCGCGCGTGGTTGTGTTCAGCACCCGTGGCCCGGATTGCGGCCACCATGTCGAACAGATTTCGGCTGCAGCCCGGCTCAAGGGGGGCTGCATCGAGGCGCTGGTGCATGACCCCAGCGATACCGAGAACCGCAACAATCCAGCCTTGTCGGCCTACAAACAAATCACGCTGGAAGAGTTCTTTGCCGACACGGCGGCTTTTTCCGGCTGTTTGATCGTTGACCGCACCAGCACCTGGTATCCAGCCATCCGCTACAAGGTCAAGCTCAAGCAGGCTGGTTTTACCGTGCTGCGGCAAGAGCAGTTCCTCAATGCGCCCGGCCTGGAGGCCAGTGGCGGCTTCTACCGCGAACACGCCGACGTCATGCTGGATCGGTTCGAGGAGTTCCTGGCTCTGGAACGGCTTTGGGGTGACGCTTTCTCGCGCCAGACCTACTACTACGCGTTGGCATCGTTCATCAGCATGAACCACCAATACTTCGCCGTTCATTGCGGCGACCACCGGCAAAGCTATTTTTCTCCGGATATCGATCTGAAACTGGGGCTCGACACGGTCTATGCAGACTGCGGCTCGCATGACGGACGGGAAATCCTTATTTTTTCCGACAGGGTCAAGCATCAATTCAAAGCCGTACATGCGTTTGAACCGGATCGTCGCAACTTTGTTCTGCTATCCAACACCGTTACCCGCCACGTTGCACAGCACGGCGCGTTGCCGATCTATTGCCATGAATTGGGCGTGTTTGATCGCGATGGCTACCTGCATGCCGAGGGCCATGGCACGCAGGTCATCATCACGGAACAAACCGAGACGGCCGGCTCGGGCCTGCATGTTTGCAAGCTGGACAACATGCTCGACGAACTCGGGCACCTGCGCCTGGAAATCGAGGGCGCGGAACTTGCCGCCTTGCATGGTGCACGCCAACTCATCCTCAAGCACCGCCCCACCATGACGGTGTCGGTCTACCACAAGGCCTCCGATTTCCTGGAACTGCCCCGTTTTATCGAAGAGACCGGCCTGGACTACCAACTCTTCCTGCGCCATCAATCGCTGGAGCCCGGCGTACTCTGCATCTACGCGGTTTGAGGAAGCATTGCCATGCAGCCCCTGCTCAAACCCTTCCACTACACCGATAGCGACTGGTTCGCACAGGAGCAATCCCGCATCTTCGGTCGTTTGTGGATGCTTGCGGCGGTCAAGCCGATGCTGGCCAAACACCGCGACTACCGTGTGCTTACGCTGGCCGGCAAGCAGGTCGTGCTGCAAAACCATGATGGCGTCATCCGCGCGTTCAGCAACGTCTGTCGCCATCGCATGGCCCGCATCCAGAACGAGGAGTTCGGTAACCGCGCGCTGGTGTGTCCGTACCACCACTGGGCCTACGACGAGTGTGGCAAGCTGATCCACACCCACCGCGATCCAGCGGTATTCGGCTTCACGCCCGAGGAAACCGCCGACATCCGCCTGCCGCAATACGCCGTGGCAACCATCGGCAGTTTGGTATTCGTCAATTTGAGCGACGACCCGCTGCCGATCGAGGAGCAATTCGACGACCACACGCGGGAACTGCTGGAACGCTATACGGGGCAGATGGACAGCAGCTTCATCTACACCCGCTACGAGGGCGCTTTCAACTGGAAGACCGGCATGGAGAACATCAAGGACGCGCTGCATGTCCCCTGCCTGCACAAATCGACCTTCCCCACGTATTTTCGCGTGGACGTCATGGGGGACGAAGCGTTCCATGGCCGCGACAGCACCTACCAGCCGCACGACACCAGCCTGCGGCAAGCCACGTCCAGCGGCGGCCTCCCTTTCGGCCAGGATGGGGATGCGCCAACGCACGCATGGAAACGGCTCGTGCATCGCCTGGACTGCCAGGGCAACTACCTGACGTTCCATCTTTTCCCCAATGTCAATCTGATGATCGTGGATGGCAGTTCGTTTGCCATCCAGACCTACAACCCGCTGGCCGCGGGGCGTACCGAAATGCAGATGATGGTGGCATTGACCAGGCCCGTGGACGACTTCTCCTACAAGCCGGTGGTGCTGTGGGAGCACCTGGTCAGCGACATGGCGGTGCTGCAGCAGGACATCGACTGTCTGGAAGCCTTGCAGACCGGGCTGGCGTCCGCGCAGGACAACGGCTTCATCCATGGTGCCTATGAAACCGGCATCCTGGATTTTCAGGCCGCCTATCTCACGCAAATGCAGATTGCGGAGCAGCAGCAATGAAAAAACTGTGGCTCTTCCATGCGGGCGGCGATCTGGAACACATACGGCACGAAATCCTGCGGGACGGGCAATATGAAATAGCCGGCGTGCTTGCCTTGGCTTTGGAAGAGGGTGGTTATGGCACGCCCCAGCCCCCGGATAAAGCCATCCTGGCGCAAGCGCGCCAGGATGGCGCGGCCTGTTTCATCATCGGCGATGCGCGGCTGCTCAACCAATCCCGCCTCGTGGCCTACATGGCGGTCAAAGGGGGTGGGGGATGCATCATCCCGCTGAAAGCGCCAAGTAGCTCCGTCGCGGACGGCGTCAAACTTCGCGAAAACGTGTGGATCGACCATGCCGCACGGGTGCTGCCCGGCGTCAGCATTGGCGCCAATACCTGGGTCATGCACAACAGCGAATTGGGCACCAACTGCAAGGTCGGCAGTTCCTGCTGGATAGGCCCGAACTGCCAGATATCCGAGCGCGCGACACTGGGCAAGAATTGCACACTGGGGCATGGCACCGTCATTGGCCCGGACGTCACGCTTCCCGACTGGAGCACCATCGGCAGCAACGTCACCATCACGCAATCCCCCGGTACCACACTGTTCATCGACCCGCGCTTTCGCGCGCCGGTTCGTATTTTCAATTGATAGAGAGCCATCCATGTACCCCGTCAATTTCTCTGCATTCATGACAGAAGAGGACACGCTCCACGCCATTGGAGAAACCCGCAGGATTCTGGAAGATATTTATCAATGCTGGGAAAAGCAGGGGACTCCCGCACTCAAGAATCTGGAGCATCCCCTCCTCTCCGATATCGACCCCGGAAAGTCGCACCCCATCGTCTTGTTGAGCGCGTCCAATGGCCACGCCTGGCATTTCATCGCGGAAGCGTGCCGTAATCTCAACGTGATTGGCATCATAGACAATTACCGTGTCGGACAGGTGGAATGCGGCATTTCGATTGGCGCGGATGAGTCCTTGTACGATTTGAAGCGCCAGCACCCTTCGCTTGTAACGGTGAACCTCGCGGTCGGCCCAGCCGGTATCCTGCATTTCCGTGCCTTGGCTGCACACGCGGGAGTGCCTTGCCTGGAACGCCCGGAAGGCCTTAGAAAGCTATCCATTCACCCCACCCATTTCTCGGAGCACGAAATCGGTGAAAAGACCATCCCCATGCTTCCGGCGCTTGTTTCAGCATCGCTGGGGGGAGGGCTGGCCGACAGGCTTTCGGAACTCACCAGCCTGCGCGTCCTGTTGTACAGGATAACGCTGCGCAGGGAATTTGCATGGTCGGTCTGCATCGGCATGGAGCAGAACATCTACTGCCCGAGCATATTCAACTATACCGACAACGAAACACTGGTCGATGGCGGGGCCTTTACCGGCGACACCATTTCGCCATTTCTAAAAATCGTCGGCGGCTGGTACAACCGCATCTATGCGTTCGAGCCCGATTCTGAGAATTATGCTGAATTGTACAAGGCACTCGGGAAGCTGCCGCGTACCTATGCCTACATGAAGGGACTGGCTGCAAAGGCGGAGACATTGCGATTCTCCTCCCACGGCTCACCAGGCTCTCATCTGGATGAGCAGGGGACTTCCGAAATAAAGGTAGTTGCACTGGATGAGACTGTGGATGAGGCGGTTACATTTTTCAAACTTAATGTCGAAGGCGCTGAGGTTGCCGCTCTGGAAGGAGCGAAACGAACGATCTCGACCCATCGACCAAAAATCGCCGCAAGCGTGGATCACTTGCCCGATGATTTGATAACCATCCCTGAAAAAATTCGAGGTATTGAATCTGGGTATGACATTTTCATCCGCCATCATTCCAACGAGTACTGGGGCGCATATTTGTACGCCCGGCCAAAGTCCTGAGTGCCGACGCGGACTGCTGTGGTGGTTTTGTCGGATTGTCGTCATTGAACCCCTAATCAACTGAAAAGAGCGAACCATGGAAACTAACATCGATGCCCTCAGAAAGAAAGTGGTGCAGGCCGCAGCGGATGGCCATGCCCCCCGGAAAATTGAAGGTCTGAACGAGCGCCCTGTTTTCCTGATGGCGCCCACCTCGATCGTTGGCGGGTTGTTCGGCAAGCAAGTGGCAGCCGCGACGCGAGTGGTCGCCGCGATCGACGACATTTCAAAAGACGCGTCGATTCATGGCGCGCCTCGCTGGACGAGCGCGGAATTTCTGGAGCGGGCCAGGCAATACCCCAATGCCATCGCCATCGATTTTTCCGGCGGCCCCTACGTGCGGTGGCTGGTCACCCGCCTTTGCGAAGACGCGGGCGGGGTGGAACGGCGGGATCTTGCCTTGGTGGCGGCGCAACTGAAGCTGGGCGCAGTCTTCGAGACGTGCGATGTGTACCGTGATCGCACCTTGGGGCGCATGGACGAGTTTCTCGCCGTCGCGGATCGGTTCACCGATGATTTCAGCCGAGCAACGTTGTATTCGAATCTGTTGTTCCGGCTGACTTACGATCGTGACCATCTGCTGCCGGTGTGGAGCCCCTACGATGAGTATTTTTCGAGACGCGACCACGGCCAGACGGCCACTTTCAGGCCGGGGTTGAACGAGCATTTCGTGGATTGCGGAGCACACCAGGGCACGATCATCAACAGGCTGCTGGGGGCCACGGGAGGAAGCTACAAGAGCATCACCGCCTTCGAACCGGACCGCATCAATTTTGAAAAGCTCCAGAATCTGGCGCCGGTGCGTTTGCCCAATTACAAACCGATCAACAAGGCGGTTTCCAACAAGCACGAAGAGCTGCGATTCGTGGAAACCGGCACGATGTCGAGTTACGTTTCCACCAACGGCAACACCATCGTCCAGACGACCACGCTGGACGATGAAGTCGAGCAGGCCACCTTCCTCAAGATGGATATCGAGAGCTTCGAAAGCAAGGCATTGCAAGGGTCTACGCGACTGCTGGCGCAGCGACCGCGCGTAGCTGTTTGCGTGTACCACCTCGCACATGATCTGCTGGATGTGTTGAGTGTGCTGGACAAGAACGTCGAGAACTATCACTACAGGCTGCGCCAGCACTACTGCGGCTGGTACTACGACCTGGTGCTGTACGGTTCGCCAGTCGATGGAGTCGATGCGCCGTCTTGGGCCGCGTGAATGCAGCACATTCCCCAAATTGACGTGGGTGTCCGTGCATCCCCGTCATGGCGACACTGGGTTTGACGGGCGAAGGTCAACGCTTCATTTCGACAAGACAGCGCCTCCAGCCTGACACCCCGGGCAACGGCTGCGGTTGCTTACCACCGATGCCGCTCAGCGCATGGCACTGCGGACGGCGCCGGCGATACGCTGGCGCTGTTCCTGCAACATGCCGGGGAAAAAGGGCAGGCCCACCAAGTCCTGCGCAATATCCCCGGCATGGGGCACCGGCAAGGCGACACAGCGGCCCGTCAGCGCGGGCATGGACGTCAGCAGCGGCTGGTACCACCGCCGCGTCCCGATGCCGTCTCCGGCGCAGGCCTGCTCCAGCCGCGCACGGGCTTCGGCAGAAGGCAGCCGCACGCACAGCAGCGAAGGGGCGCACTGGTCGTTGCCCGCCTGCCAGCGTAGCCGCCCGCCCGCGGCTTCGTCGAGCTGGCCCCGCAGTTCCCAGTACAGCGCCCGGCGGGCTGCCACCCGTGCGTCCCAGGTCTCCAGGGCCGCCAGGGCCACGGCCGCGTGGTATTCGCTCAGCTTGGCGTTGGTGCCGATGCTCGCCAGGCTGCCGATGGGCATGGAGGCGGCAGGATCGAGGTTGATGCCGAAGTTGGAGCCCTCGCGCACCCGGCGCACCAGTTCGGCGTCCATGGACACCACGATGCCGCCCTCGCCCGCCGCGAAGGACTTGGTGGCATGCAGGCTGATGACCACGGTGCCCGAACTGGCGTCCATGGCCTGGCTGCCGAAGGCCGGGGCCGCATCGACCACCACCGGCAGGCCGGTCTGCCGCTCGAAGGCCTGCCAGCCGGCCAGGTGCTGGGGCGCGCCGAAGGAGGCCACCGGCATCACGGCGTCGAAAGGCGTGGAAGCCAGCGCGCGGCGCGCGATATCGGGGGTGAGCAGCCAGCTCTCGGGGTCCACGTCGGCCAGCACCGGCACCAGGCCCAGGCGCAGCGCCACCGTGGCAGTCGCGACAAACGTCAGCGCGGGCAGCAGCACCCGCGCGCCCGGCCGCAAGCCGAGCGAGGACAGCACCAGTTCCAGCCCCGTGGTGGCGCTGCTGACCGTGGTCAAGGCGACGGGGCCCGGCGCACCCTGCCGGAAAAGCTCCCACAGGTGCGCCTCGAATTCGCGCACCAGCGGCCCGAAGTTGGAATACTGCCGGCTCTCGTGCATCCGCCACAGATAAGGCATCAATGCCTCCGGGCCGGGCATGTCGGGTACCAGCAGCGGAATGGGCGAACGGTCGTGCATGAGGCCCTAGTCTATAAGCCTTCTTGGGCACCGGCGAGCGGCGGTGTCGGGCCGGCGGGTGGCGATGGCCCCGCTTTTCCTCCCGTCGGGCCCGCTACGCTGCGCTAGCATGCGGGCAAATATCGGCGGATGTCTCCAAGCAGGCAAGGGGGTTTGCCCGATCCCGCCGATCCGACTCACGCCAACCGGGTGCCTCCGCGCCATCGCCCATGCCTATTGCCACACCCTCGGAAGCCTTGAAACGCCAGCTGCTCGAGGTCACTGCAAAGGAAGCGGAGCCCACCGTGCGCGATCTGGACACTCGGCCCGCCGTCATGCTGGCACCGCAGTCCTTTGTCGGCGGCATGCATGCCGCCAATGTTGCCGCCTGCCTGCCCAACCTGGTGGGCGTCGTGGACGACAAGGCGACCGAGCCGACCCTTTTCGGCGTGCCGCGCTGGAACAGTGCGGAATTCCTCGCCCAGGCGGGCAGGTTCACCGACGCAGTGGCCATCGACTTCTCCACCGGCATGGAGGCCCGCGCGCTGTTTGCCAGCCTGTGCGCCCGGGCCGGCGTGGAACGCCAAGACTGCATCGTCGTCCTGGCCCAGCTCGACATGTCGTCCGTGTACGAGCCCATCAAGCTGTACCGCAGCAGGACTCTGGAACGCCTCGACGAGTTCGTGCGCCTTGCCGACCGCTTCGAGGATGAACACAGCCGCGCGACCCTGTACGGCAACCTGCTGTTCCGCCTCAGTTACGAACGCTCGCACATGCTCCCCAGCTGGGCGTCGCCGATCGATGAATACTTTTCTCTGTACGCCAGCACGTCGACCTTCCAGCTGGGGTCGCGCGAGCACTACTGCGATTGCGGCGCCTTCCAGGGGCCGATCGTGTCGAAGTTCCTGGCGGCCACCGGCCGGCAGTACGGCAGCATCACCGCCTTCGAGCCCGACCGCACCAACTTCGACGTGCTCACCCGAATCTCCCCGATTGCACTGGACAACTACCGGCCCGTCAACAAGGCCGTTTCCAACCGGGCGGAAGCATTGCGCTTCCACGAGACCGGGACTGTCTCCAGCCACGTCTCGGATACCGGAACAGTAACGGTGCAAACGGCCCGGCTGGACGACGAGCTGGACAAGCTCACCTTCCTCAAGATGGACGTCGAAGGTTACGAGGCCCGGACGCTGGAAGGCGCTGCCGGCCTCATCGGTCGCCAGCGCCCCCGCATCGCGGCCTGCGTCTACCACTATGCGCAGGATCTGTTGGACGTCGTGGCGCAGCTCGACAAGAGTGCCGGCGACTACCACCTTCGGCTGCGGCAGCACAACGCCAGCTACTTCTATGACCTGGTGCTCTACGCCTCCCCTGTGGCGGGTTCGGAGGCTCCGGCCTGGGCGGCTTGAGGCGACAAACCAGCCCCCAATGCCGCGTATTCGGTCTCCAGGTCCAGTCTCACGTCCATGGCCCTGACTTGGCCCTGCAAGTAGGCGATCCACATCAGCCGATAGGCTTTTTCCAACTCGGCCGTACGGGCGGCGTAGTCCATCAGCACGCAGGTGCGAAGGCGCTCGCGTGCGGTGGCCCGGTGCTCGAGCAGGGCCTCCCGGTCGTCCAGCAACTCCAGCACCTTCTCGATATAGCCATCTTCATCGGCGGCTACCCAGCCTTCCAGGCCGATGCCCTGCAGCGTACGCGCGGTGGAGGCATCGACGCTACGCTCGGCATCCATTGCGACCACCGGCAGGCCCATCCAGAGCGCGTGCAGGGTGGTGGTGCCGCCCGACACCGGCGAGGTATCCAGCGCCAGGTCGGCGACATGGCCTAGCTCCATGAAGTTTTCCAATGACTGCTGGTGCATTACGAACACGCGGTCCAGCGGCATGCCGGCGGCCTCCACCCGGTGCTGCATGGCGGCCTGGGCGGCTTCTGCCGTCTTTTCCTTGACCATGATCACGAGCCGGGCATCGGGACGCCGCGCCAAAATGCGCGTCCACAGCTGCAGCATCTCGTGTGTCACCTTGACGGAGTTGTTCAGCGAGATCAGGGTCGGATGGCCCTTTTCATCCATCGGCAGGCTCTCGCGCAACGGTGCATAGCCGGGCGGTGCATAACTCGCCATACACTCAAGGCGCATCAGGGTCTCGCTGTAGAACGGTTCGGTCCCGAAAGGGTTGGTCCCGTGGTCCGTCAGCCGGTAGTCCATCGCCTGCATGCCCAGGGGGTTCATGAACCCCAGCCAGGTGACCTGCACCGGCGCCGCCCGGCGTGCGAAGGTTCCCAGCCGCTGCCCCAGCGTGTGGCCCGACAGGTCGACCAGCACGTCGATGCGCATGGCACGGATGAAACGGCACAGTTCCTCGTCGTTCATGTCGATCACGTTGTGCCAGTACTTGACGTGCTTCTGCATGATGGCGGTGAAGTCGTCGGCCCGCCCGCTGGAAAAGACGTGGATTTCCACCTCCTCCGGGTCGTGGTGCTCCAGCACCGGCAGCATGAAAAAGGCCACCGAATGGCGGCGGAAGTCGGCCGTGACGTAACCGACCTTGAGCTTGCGGCGCGGGCTGCGGTCGGCCACCACCAGGGGCTGGGCGGTGCGGGTCAGCGGGTCGGCCGCCCGCACGCCCCAGTCGCGAAAGGCCTGCAGGGTGCGCTTCGGGTCCTTGTCGATCGCCGCCAGGATCCAGGCCCGGAGCACCCACACCTCCGAGGCACTGCTGCGGCTCGCCGCCTTTTCGATGGTGGCCCGGGCCTCTTCCAGGCGCCCGAGGTTGTAGTGCGCGTAGGCCATGAAACGCAGGGCCTCCACCGAGTCCGGCTCCAGCACCAGCGCCGTCTGCAGCGATTCGATGGCCTCCTGCCACCGCAGGCCCAGCAGCAGGATGTAGCTGATGCGAATCCAGCAGAAGGTCAGCTTGGGTTCCAGCGCCAGCGCCTGCATGTGCTTGAGCATGGCCGCCTCGAACACCTGCCGCCGCTCCAGCGTCTGGGCTTCGTCCAGCAGGGCCCGCAGTTCCGCGGTCAGCACAATGGGCGCCGGCTTTTTCACAATGTGGGAAGTCGATCCCGGGGCGGACTTTTTCATCGAAGGCATTGTGCGGGCATGCTCCTGGGCGGCAAGAATGGATTTGCTGTTGAAAGTCCCCTCTTTTCTGTCTGGAAGGCATCCTCCACTGCGTTAGCATTCCGATACAGTCCACCATACCGCCTCTTTGCCCGCCGCGCAGGCCGTATTTCCCCCAGCGCAGGCCTTCTCACTCGACCCCATGCTCGTCATCATTGGCTATGTTGTCTGCCTAGGATGCATTTTTGGCGTCTATGTTGCCCACGGCGGCAACATCAGCGTCATCCTGCATGCCCTGCCGTTCGAAATCGTCACCATCATGGGTGGCGCGCTGGGCGCGTTCGCGGTCAACAACCAGGCCAAGGTGCTGAAAGCCGTCCTGAAGACGGTGCCGCAGGCCTTCAAGAGTTCCAAATACACCAAGGCGCGGTATATGGAGCTGATGTCGCTGCTCTACGATATCCTGCAAAAAGCCCGCAAGGACGGGCTGATGGCCATCGAAAAAGACGTGGAGGCGCCGCATGAGTCCGAAGTCTTCCAGAAATACCCGGCGGTCGGCCACGACCACCATGTCGTCGAGTTCATGACCGACTACCTGCGCATGATGGTGTCGGGCAATCTCAATTCGCACGAAATCGAGTCTCTGATGGACAGCGAGATCGAAACCCACCACCAGGAAGCCCACGCGCCGGTGGCGGCCCTGGCGCGCCTGGCGGGCGCCCTGCCCGCCTTCGGCATCGTGGCGGCGGTGCTCGGCGTGGTCAACACCATGGGATCGGTGGGCCAGCCGCCCTCGGTGCTGGGCGCCATGATCGGCTCGGCGCTGGTCGGCACCTTCCTGGGTATTCTCCTGGCCTACGGGGTAGTGGAGCCGCTCGCCGGCCTGCTCGACCAGAAGGCCGAAGACGCCGCCAAGGAATTCCAGTGCATCAAGACCACGCTGCTCGCCAGCATGCAGGGCTACAACCCCACGACGGCGATCGAATTCGGCCGCAAGGTGCTGTTCTCCACTGAGCGGCCGAGCTTCACCGAGTTGGAAAACCACGTGAAAGGCAAGAAGTAGGGGCGGGCGGCATGGCGGAAAAAAAACTCCAGCCCATCATCGTCAAACGCATCAAGAAGGCGGGGCATGCCGCGCACGGCGGCGCGTGGAAGATCGCTTATGCGGACTTCGTGACCGCGATGATGGCGTTTTTCCTGCTCATGTGGCTGCTGGGTTCCACCGCCAAGGGCGAGCTCCAGGGCATCGCCGCCTACTTCAACTCACCGCTGCAGGTCGCCATGTCGGGCGGCAACGGCGCCGGCAACAGCTCCAGCATCATCCCCGGCGGCGGCAACGACCTGAGCAAGGTGGTCGGGCAGGTGCGCCGGGCCGACGCCGAATCCGACAAACGCACCAAAATATCGACCGAGACGACCAAGGCCGCCCGGGCCGAGACGGCCCGCCAGGACGCGCAGCGCATGACCCAGTTGCGCCAGAAAATCGAGTCGCTTATCGTCCAGAATCCGAAACTGCAGGAATACCGCTCCCAGATCCGCCTGGACGTGACGCCCGACGGCCTGCAGATCCAGATCGTAGACGACCAGAACCGCCCCATGTTCGACAGCGGCAGCGCCTTGGTGAAACCCTATATGCGCGACATCCTGCGCGAGATCGGCGCCGCCCTGAACGGCGTCGAGAACAAGATCAGCCTGGCCGGCCACACCGACGCGGCCGCCTACGGCAATGGCGACCGCGGCTACAGCAACTGGGAGCTGTCGGCCGACCGGGCCAACGCCTCCCGCCGCGAGCTGGTGGCCGCCGGCATGCCCGACTCCAAGCTGGCCCGCGTCGTGGGCCTGGCCGCCAGCGACCTGCGGCAGCCCGACCAGCCCCTGGCGCCGGGCAACCGCCGCATCAGCATCACCGTCATGACCCACGAAGCCGAGGCGCGCCTGCTGAGCGGCAACAATATGCCTGCCGTGCCCCCGGACCAGTTGGCCGGGGCGGTCGAACGGGCCGAGGCATCCCCCGCGGCCGCAGCCGCAGGGGCCCGCCCCGCCGTACCCGATACTTCACCCACCACAAGTCCACCGCCAGCAGCTTCGGCGCTCCGCCCATGACTTATCCAACAACCTTCCACCGAAAGGGTCATCCGTGGCCACAGCCCTGCGCTTCCTGATCGTCGACGACTTTTCCACGATGCGTCGGATCGTGCGCAATCTGCTCAAGGAAAGCGGGTACGCCGATGCCGACGAGGCCGAGGACGGCGTAGCCGCCCTGCAGAAGCTGCGCAACATCCGCTTCGACTTCGTCGTGACGGACATCAACATGCCCAACATGAACGGCTTCGAGCTGCTCGCGCAGATCAAGGCCGACGAAAAGCTCAAACACCTGCCCGTGCTGATGGTGACCGCCGAAGCCCGCAAGGAGGACATCGTCGCCGCCGCGCAAGGCGGCGCGGCGGGCTACATCGTCAAGCCCTTCACCAAGGCGACGCTGGAAGACAAGGTAGGCAACATCTTGAAGAAGATGGGGTTGGTGGCATGAGCGCGTCTTCTTCCGATACCGCCCGGGCCGAGGCGCCCGTTCCCGACATCGTCCACATCAAGATCGGCCAGCTCACCCGGCAGTTGCACGACTCGCTTAATGCCTTGGGCTACGCCGACAAGCTGCGCGACAGTGCCGGCGAGCTGCCGGACGCCAAGAGCCGGCTCTCGTACATCGCCCGCCTGACGGGCGAGGCCGCCGAAAAGGTGCTCAACCGGGTGGAGCAGGCCAAGGCCCAGCACGACTACATTGCGGCGGAAACCCGGCGTATGGTGGCCGACCTGGTGCAGGACCCGGTCGCAGCCGTGGCCACCGGCAAGATCATGAACTTCCTGACCGACATGGAGCGGGTGACCAAGGAGGCCGACGATCACCTGACCGAGATCATGATGGCGCAGGACTTCCACGACCTCACCGGCCAGGTGATCGCCCGGGTGGTGAGCCTCGCCGCCACCATCGAGGCACAGCTGGTGCAGCTGCTGATCCAGACCGCCCCGCCCGGCAGCGCGGCGCCGGAGGCCGCCGCAGCCGCGACGGCCGCGACGGCCGCCGCGGCCACGGCGGCGGCAGCCACCGCCATCGCGGTGGAGGAAGGCACGCCGCCGGCCGCCATGCCCAAGCTGGAAGGCCCGGTGATCAACCCGGACCAGGCCGACGTGGTGACCAGCCAGTCGGAAGTCGACGACCTCCTGGCCAGCCTGGGTTTCTGACACGGTTGAATAACCGGCACGAAAGCCTACTTATCGGGCTTTAGTTCCGGCGGCGGTTTCCGACAATGGCAGCACCTCGAAGGTACTGCCCCCATGGATTCCAGCCAAGACCGCCAACTGCCCGCCACCGCCCACAAGCTGGAGCAGGCACGCAAGGACGGCCAGGCCCCCCGCTCGCGTGACCTGGCCCACTTGGCGGTGCTCGGCACCGGCGCGGCCGCGGTCCTGCTGCTGACGCCGGTGGTCTTCGAGCGGCTGCAGATGTCCCTGGGGCAGCAGCTGAGTTTCGACGCGGCCACGCTGCGTGCCCCGGCCAGCATGCTGACCCGCATGCAGGACATGGTCTCGGTCGGTGTGCTGATCGCCCTCACCTTCGCCATCATCGTCGGCGCTGCCGCGGTCGCCAGCGCCGTGGCCTCGGGCGGCTGGATCGCCAGCCTGAAACCCATCACCCCCGATTTCAGCCGCATCAACCCGCTGTCGGGCCTGGGCAACCTGTTCAGCAAGCAGCAGGTGACCAACGTCGCCAAGCTGTCCCTGCTGACCGCCATCCTGGGCTTCGTCGGCTATATCTTCCTGCGCGACAGCGTGGAGAGGATTTCGGCACTGATCCTGCAACCCTCGGCCCTGGCCATGCGGGACCTGGGCGACTGGCTGGTCTCGGGCGTCAGCCTGCTGCTGCTGGTGGTGTTCGCTGCCGCCGTAGTGGACGTGCCGCTGCAGGCCTTTTTCCTGCGTTCGCGCCTGAAGATGTCGCACGAGGAAGTCAAGCAGGAGCACAAGAACTCCGAGGGCAACCCCCTCATCAAGGGCAAGCTGCGCCAGCGCCAGCGCGAGGTGTCGCAGCGCCGCAGCATCTCCAAGGTGCCGAAGGCCGATTTCGTGCTGATGAACCCGACCCACTTCGCCGTGGCCCTGCGCTACGACGAGGCCACCATGGACGCACCGCAGGTCATCTCCAAGGGCGCCGACCTGCTGGCCATGAAAATCCGCGAAGTCGCCAAGGCGCACAACATCCCGGTCCTGCAGTCGCCCATGCTGGCGCGTGCGCTGTACGCCCATGCCGAGCTCGATCAGGGCATTCCATCGGCCCTGTACACCGCCGTGGCCCAGGTGCTGGCCTACGTGTACCGACTGAAGGCCGCGCTGCGCGGCGAAGGTGCCATGCCCGCGGACGTGCCCGATCCGCTCGTGCCGCCCGAGCTTGACCCGCTCAACCCGGCCGCGGCCAAGGGAGCCGCCGCATGAACGCCGGTGTGGTGAACGCCAAGGCCTGGTTCGGCCGCAACACCTCGATGATGCAGGGCGTCGCCGTCCCGGTCTTCGTGGTGATGATCCTGGCGATGATGGTGCTGCCCATGCCACCGTGGCTGCTGGACACCTTCTTCACCCTCAACATCGCCGTCGCCCTGATGGTCATGATGGTGGCCGCCTACATGGTGCGGCCGCTGGACTTCGCCGCCTTTCCCTCGGTGTTGCTGCTGACCACGCTGATGCGGCTGTCGCTGAACGTGGCCTCGACCCGGGTGGTGCTGCTCGAAGGCCATACCGGCGCGGGTGCCGCCGGCGCGGTGATCGAGGCCTTCGGCCACTTCCTGATCGGCGGCAACTTCGCCGTCGGCCTGATCGTCTTCTCCATTCTGGTGGTGATCAACTTCGTGGTGGTGACCAAGGGCGCCGAGCGTATCGCCGAGGTGTCGGCCCGCTTCACCCTGGACGCCATGCCCGGCAAGCAGATGGCCGTGGACGCCGACCTGAACGCCGGCACCATCGACGAGAAGGAGGCCCGCAAGCGCCGTGCCGAAGTGAGCGAGGAAGCGGCCTTCTTCGGCTCGATGGACGGCGCCTCCAAGTTCGTGCGCGGCGATGCCATGGCCGGCATCCTGATCCTGCTCATCAACATCGTCGGTGGTTTTGCCATAGGGGTGCTGCAGCACGACCTGTCGGCCAGCGATGCCGCCAACAGCTACATCCTGCTGGCCGTCGGCGACGCGCTGGTGGCACAGATCCCCGGCCTGCTGGTCTCGGTCGCCGCGGCCATGGTCATCACCCGGGTCGGCAAGGAAACCGACGTGGGTGTGCAGATCGTCAGCCAGCTCTTCACCTCGCCCCGCGCGCTGGGCATCACCGCGGCCATCCTGATCGTGGTGGGCTCCATCCCCGGCATGCCGCACGCGGTGTTCCTCATCATCGGCGCGGCCGCCGGCTACCTGTCCTGGGTGCTGGCCCACCGCCCGCCCCCGAAGGACCCGGCCGCCGAGGTGGTGGCACCGGTCAGCGACGGCGAAGCCACCTGGGACGACCTGCAGCCGGTCGACCTGCTGGGCCTGGAGCTGGGCTACCGCCTGATCACCCTGGTCGACAAGAACCGCCAGGGCGACCTGCTGACCCGCATCAAGGGCGTGCGCCGCAAGTTCGCGCAGGAAGTGGGTTTCCTGCCGCCGGCGGTCCACGTGCGCGACAACCTCGAACTCAAGCCCAGCGGCTACCGCATCACCCTGCGCGGCGTGGTGGTGGGCGAGGGCGAGGCCTTCCCGGGCATGTTCCTGGCCATCAACCCCGGCGGCATCACCACGCCGCTCATCGGCACGGCCACCACCGACCCGGCTTTCGGCCTGCCGGCGCACTGGATCGACGAACGCCAGAAGGAAGCCGCGCAAATGGCCGGCTTTACCGTCGTTGATTCCGAAACCGTGATGGCCACGCATCTTTCACACTTGATGCAGGTGCAGGCAGCCAAGCTTTTGAGCCGCACCGAGACCCAGCAGCTCGTCGAACACGTCGCCAAGCTGGCCCCCAAGCTGATCGAGGAAGTCGTTCCCAAGATGGTGTCCATCGCCGTGTTCCAGAAGGTGCTCCAGCTGCTGCTGGACGAATCGGTGCACATCCGCGACATCCGCACCATCGTCGAGACGCTGGCCGAACACGCCGGCGCCACCACCGACCCGGTCGAGCTGGCCCGCCGCATCCGCGTGGCCCTGTCGCCGGCCATCGTGCAGCAGATCTACGGGCCGACCCGCGAACTCAACGTGATCGCCATCGAACCCGGCCTGGAACGCCTGCTGGTGCAGGCGCTCGGCAGCGGCACCGGCCCGGCGCTCGACCCCGGCGTGGCCGACATGCTGACCAAGTCCGCCGCCGAAGTGGCGCTCAAGCAGGAAGAAATGGGCATGCCCGCCTGCCTGCTGGTGCCCGACCAGATCCGCAATGCCATCGCCCGCCTGGTGCGGCGCGTCGCGCCGCGCCTGCAGGTGCTGGCGCACAGTGAAATTCCCGAGACCCATTCCATCCGGATCGGTCCGATCCTCCGAGGTGCCCCCGTATGAACATCCAACGCTTCCACGCCGCAACGTCGCGCGAGGCACTGGGCAAAGCCCGGGCCGCCTTCGGCGAGGGCACCCTGATCCTGTCGAACCGGCCGACCCCCAATGGCGTCGAAGTGGTCGCGACGGCGGAAGACTCGCTGCACGCCCTCGAAAACAACACCCCCCAGCCCACCCTGCCCACCGCCTCGCAGCTGCAGTTGCGTGCCTCGGCCCAGGTCGACCAGCCCCTGCTCTCCGGCAACCGCGCGCCCACGGCCCGTCCCGCCGCCCGCCCGGCCGCCCCGGCCCCCGCCCGCAACGCCGTGCAGGAAGATACCGAGCAGCTGGCCATGAGCACCCTCTCCTTCCAGGAGTACGTGCGCGAACGCATGCTGCGCCGGCGCCACGAGGCACTGGCCGGACAGGGCCAGGGCCAGGCCGCCGACGAAGCCACGGCCGACCTGCCGCCCGCACCCGCCCCGGTGCGCCAGGCCTCCCCGGCCCCCGCCCCCCGCCAGGCGGCTGCCCGCAGCGCCCAGCCGGCACACGACATGGCACCGATCCGCACCGCCGAGCAGGGCCAGCCGGCCCCGCAGCGCGCCCGCGCCAGCGCCAGCGCGCAGGCCGCACCGGCTGCCGCCGCGGGCAAGGGCATCGTGGACGAACTGCAGGCCATGAAGGAACTCATCGAGGACCGCTTCAACACCCTGGCCTGGCTCGGCCAGGCCCGCCAGGACCCGATCCAGTCCAACCTGATGCTCAAGCTCATCCGGGCCGGCTACTCCCCTGCCCTGGCCCGCGCCATCCTGGAGCGCATGCCGCAGGACGGTGATGCCGCCTCTTCCGTGCGCTGGCTGATGGAGGTGCTGGAGCGCAACCTGCGCACCGCCGACGACAACCTGCCGCTGGCCGAAGAAGGCGGCATCTTCGCCCTGGTCGGCGCCACCGGCGTCGGCAAGACCACCACCGCCGCCAAGCTGGCCGCCCAGTGCGCCCGCCAGCACGGCCCGATGAGCGTCGGCCTGATCACCCTGGACACCTACCGCATCGCCGCACACGAGCAACTGCGCTCCTACGGCCGCATGCTCGGCGTGGTAGCCCACCTGGCGCACGACCGCGCCGCGCTGCAGGACCTGCTGGGCCTGCTGTCGAACAAGAAGATGGTGCTGATCGACACCACCGGCGTGGCGCCGCGCGATCCGCGCAAACGCGACATGCTCGACGTGCTCGACCTGCCCGGCGTGCAGCGCCTGCTGGTGCTCAACGCGGGCGGCCATGGCGACATGCTCGACGACGTGGTGGCCTCCTTCAAGACCAACGGCGCCCAGCAGGCCATCCTCTCCAAGGTCGACGAGGCCGTCAAGCTCGGCCCGGCGGTCGACGCCCTGATCCGCCACCAGCTGGTGCTGCGCGGCGTCACCAACGGCCAGCGGGTGCCGGAAGACTGGGAAGAAGCCGATGCCGGCCAGCTGGTGCGTTCGTCGATGCGCTCGCCGGCCAAGTCGGCCTTCGACCCCAAGGCCGCGGACCTGAGTTTCTTCTTCTCGCAAGGCGGCGGCGAAACCCGTACCCGGAGCCTGCTCGATGCTTGATCCCCACGTCGACCAGGGGGCTGGCCTGCGCTGCCAGACACCCCAGGCCGCCCCCCGGTTGGCGGCCCTGGCAGGCCACGGCGACGTGGAGACCGAACTGCCGCTGCTGTGGGAACTGTGCAGCGCGCTGCAGTCCCAGGGCTACCGGGTGGCGGTGCTCGACACCACCGCCCACGAAACCGAACAATCGCCCGGCCTGCAGGACCTGCTGGACGGCGGCACCGCGCCGGAGGACGGCTGGGACTACACCGGCGACCCGGGACTGTGCGCCTTTCCCGCGGCCGGTGGCCTCGCCGTTCTCACCGAACCCTCGGGCACACCGCGGCCGGCCGCCCTGGCGCGCCTCGCGCGCGCCCTGCGCTGCTACGACGTCGCCGTGCTGTATGGCGGGGTGCCCCTGATGGCGGAATGGGCGCGCCACTGCGCCATCACCCCGGTGCTGGCCACCGCACCCCGGCAGGCCGGGGTGCTGGCCGCCTACCGCTCGCTGAAATCGCTGTGCGACGCCGGTGTGGTGCCCACCGTCGCCTCGGTCGTCACCCGTCCGGGCATCGCCACCGCCGGCAGCGCCGAAGCGGCGCGCACCAACCTGGCGCAGTGCGCACAGACCTGGCTGGGCCGCCACATAGACGTGCTGCGGGTAAGGGCTTCCCTCGACAGCGGCACCGCCTCGGCGGAGATCCACCGGCTTGCCTTGCGGTTGGTCGAAGGTGCGGCTACGCTTGCACCCGAACCGTTCCATTTTCAACCCCCGGCCACAGGCCAAGGCAACTTCGACCGTCCTGCCCGGAGCCACTGATGTACACCGCCAAAGGCCAGCTCGACCGTGAAGCCATGCTTCGCCAGTACGTGCCGCTGGTGCGTCGGCTGGCGCACCACATGATCGCGAAGCTGCCGCCCAACGTCGAGATAGACGACCTGATCCAGGTGGGCATGGTGGGCCTGTCCGAGGCCCTTTCGCGCTACCAGGTGAGCCAGGGTGTGCAGTTCGAGACCTTCGCCACGCAGCGTATCCGCGGCGCCATGATCGACGAGCTACGCGAGGGCGACTGGATGTCGCGCGGCTCGCGCAAGAGCCAGAAGGACATCGAGCACGCCGTCCACCGGCTGGAGCAGAAGCTCGGGCGCAGCCCCCTCGAATCGGAAATCGCCGCCGAACTCGACATGGCACTCGACGAGTACCAGAGCCTGCTGGCCAAGGTGCGGGGCACCCAACTGGTCTACCTGGAAGACATGGGGTCGTCCGGCGAGGACGACAGTTTCCTCGACCGCCATGCCGGCAGCGAAGATGCCGACCCGATGCACCAGCTCAGCGACCAGCGCCTGCGGCAGTCGCTGGTCGAGGCCATCAAGGGCCTGCCCGAACGCGAGCAGTACATCATGAGCATGTACTACGAAAACGACATGAACCTGAAGGAAATCGCCGCCGTGCTGGGGGTGACCGAATCACGCGTGTGCCAGCTGCACAGCCAGTCGATCGCGCGGCTGCGCGCCAAGATGCGCCACCACTGAACCGTGTTCCCTCCATAAAGAACGGCTGCCGCGGCAGCCGTTCTTTATGGTCCGGACCGTTGGGCCGGAACGGAGCTGGATTCTCGCCTCAGGAAAAGCGCGAAGCGCCGAAGCGGCCCGCACCACCGCCGACCCCGCCCGGGGCAGACCCATAGGTGGCGAGCTCGGTCGGCGCCGGCGGCAGCAGGGAAGCGACCAGGCGGTCGACGCTGGCGGAGCGGCGCACCAGGTTCTCGCGGCAGGAGGCAAAGGAATGGCGCACGGCCTTGATGCGTTTTTGCATGGCCGCATCGGGACGGACCGCGGTCGCGCCCTGGGGCAGGGCCTGGGAAAAATGCACCGCCGCATCCCGCAGCGCCGTGGCGGCCACCTGCAGCGCCGGGGCATCGGCCTGCACCAGCGTCTCGGCCACGACGTGCAACTGCAACTCCACGCTGGACAGCAGCTCGTCGATGTCGGGATGGTGGATCATGGACTGGAAGGAAAAAGGGCCCGGTGGCTCAGTTCGCGGACTTGCGCAGCACCTGGCGGGCGTTGGACAGCAGTTTGTCGGCAATGGCTTCGGCGTCGACTTTGTAGCTGCCGTTGTTGATGGCGGCGCGCACGGACTCGACTTTTTTTGCGTCGAAGGTACCGGTCAGGTTGGATTCCTCGAGCGAACGCGCCAGGCTGGACACGGTCACCGGCACGCCGGGGGCGGCAGCCTTGGCGGGCTGGGCGGCGGCGGAAGCCGCGGCTGCAGAAGCGCTTGCGGACGAAGACGACGAAGCTGCGCCCGCGCCGGAAGCCGTCGCCTGGGGGGCGATCGCTGGGGGGATATCGGGTTTCTGGCCAATCTTCATCACGCTCTCCACTGTGCCCCACGCAGGGCATCGTAGGATGGTTTTCGGCGCATGCGCGACAGACTTTAGGTTTTTTAGGCCGGGCCCCTCAGATATCGACGCGAACTGTATGGGAATCCAGTACGGTCCCGCTGATCATACGCCCGCCATCCATGCGGACCCTGGCCTGCTGGCCGACGACACCGGGGGACACGGCCTGGCCGTCGGCCGTCACCGCAAAACCCGAGCCCTGGGCCACGATGCGCACCGTGGCGCCGGCCTCGAAAGCCACCGGCGGGCGGACCATCGCCTGGCGCAGCGCCTGGCCGGCGTTCAGCGAACGTGTGGCGACCGCGCCCACCCACTGGGTGGCGTTGGCCAGGACCGGGGACTGCTCTTCCGCCCAGTCCACCTCGGCCTGCACCGCATCGGCCGCGGCCAGCGTCGTGCCGGCCACCACCTGGCCGCGCGCCACCCAGGCCGGACCGAAGGCCTTGACCTGGATCGGCAGGAATACATTCCAGCGCACCGGACCGTCCACACAACGCAGGCCGAGGCGGGTCTTGCCCCACAGCCGCATGCCGGTGGGCATATAGGGTTCCACCTTGGCGCAGGGCGCCAGCCGGAGCCGGGCATCGAGTGTGCCAACACTTACTTCCATGCGCAGGGTGGTGTCGGCAGACGGGGCGATGGCCTTGGCCACCTCCTGGTCCAGCCACTGGCGGGTCGAGGCTTCGACGTTGACGCCGGCGCCCACATCGGATGCCGCCGGCACGGCGGGCGGGACCTGGGCGGCGGCCGGCAGACCGGACACGAGGCCGGCCAGGCCGAGGGCGAGCCAGGCCCAGCCCCGGCGCAGCGGTGCGGGTGTGCGGGCCGGCAGGGCAAAGACGGTGGAGAAGGGCATGGAGAACCTCCGCAAAACGCGAACGACGCCGTGGGCGCACGGCACGCGGAGTCCGGCACAGGACTCCGACCGCCAACTATAGGCAGCCGGCGGCGCCGGCAATACGCGAACTGACCGCGTTTTCCCCCCCTCATCGGGGTTTAGTTTGGCGGCTTCGATTTTCATAATCCCTCCACGCCGGTGCTCCCCCCTTGCCGGCAAGGCCCTCTCTCCCGACCACGCCGAGGTTTTGCATGCTCGACAAACTGACGAACCAGCTGGAATTCCAGGCGAAAGCCCTGGTCTTGCGCTCGCAGCGTCAGCAGGTCCTGGCCAGCAACATCGCCAACGCCGACACCCCGGGGTATGCTGCCCGCGACTTCAACTTCTCCGACGCCCTGCAGCAGGCCACCGGCAGCAGCGGGCTCGGCAGCCGCCTGGCCTCGCCGGGCCTGATGGCATCGGCCGAAGCGACGGGCAGTGCCAGTGGCTTCATGCCGATCGCCGCCGTCGGCGCCGCGGCGGACGGCGCCCGGCTGGACTACGCCGTCCAGACCCAGCCCGCCATGGACGGCAACAGCGTCGACCTGGACCGAGAACGCGCGGCCTTCGCCGACAACTCGGTGCGCTACGAGGCCACGCTGCGTTTCATCAACAACAACGCCAAGACCATCCTGGCCGCCATCCAGGGCCAGTAAGGACTATTGCCATGTCGATGTTTTCCATCTTCGGTGTATCGGGCAGCGCCGTCAGCGCCCAGGCTCAGCGCCTGAACGTGGTCGCCAGCAACCTGGCCAACGTCGAAGCGGTGGCCGGCCCCGATGGCAAAGCCTACAAGGCGCGACAGGTGGTATTCCAGACCCTGCCGCTGGACAACGAGGGCGGCGCCGGCGTCAAGGTCACCGGCATCACCGAGAACGATGCCCCCGGCCGCAGGCTGCACGACCCGAGCAACCCCAACGCCGACGCCGACGGCTACGTGACCCAGTCGAACGTCAACGCGGTCGAGGAAATGGTCAACATGATCTCGGCCTCACGCTCGTACCAGAACAACATCGAAGTGATGAACACCGCCAAGACCCTGCTGCTGAAGACGCTGCAGATGGGCCAGTAGGCCCATACACCACTACGCAACGCCCACCCAGGATCCGCCATGACCACCACCAGCGCCACCGATGCCCTGACCTCGACCACCGGCTTCCAGCTCACCAGCAAGACCGCCTCCACGTCGTCGACCGACAGCAGCAACACGGCGGCGAGCCCGGCCGATGCGCAGGACCGCTTCCTGAAACTGCTGGTCGCGCAGCTCAACAACCAGGATCCGATGAATCCGCTGGACAACGCGCAGATGACCTCGCAGATCGCGCAGATCAACACCGTGACCGGCATCCAGCAGCTCAACACCACCGTCACCAGCCTGGCGACCCAGATGGCCGCCATGCAGGGCATCCAGGCCAGCGCCCTGGTGGGCCACCAGGTGCTGAGCACCGGCAACACACTGAGCATCGACAGCACCACCAAGGCCGGCTCGGGCATCTTCGAACTCGACGCGGCCGCCGCCAACGTCACGGTGGACGTGACCACGGCCAGCGGCACCAAGCTCGGCACCGTGGCGCTGGGCCCCCAGGCCGCCGGCCAGCACAACTTCTCATGGGACGCCACCGGCTACAGCGCCACCGACGGCCTGGTATTCAAGGTCAACGCGACCAATACGGACGGCTCGGCCGTCACCTCGACCTCGCTGATGCAGAACAAGGTCACCTCGATCGGCTCCGACAGCACCGGCGCCCTGACGCTGAACTTCGACGGCGGCGGATCTGCGGCATACAGCACGGTCAAGACCATTCTCTGACACACGGCCTTCACCGGCACCGCCTCTTCCCCTATTCTTTCCAGCCAATGCGGCCGTAGCGCCAAGGAGCACCAACCATGAGTTTCCAGCAAGGTCTTTCGGGTCTGAGCGCGGCCAGCCGCAGTCTCGACGTTATCGGCAACAACATCGCCAATGCCAACACCACCGGCATGAAGTCCTCGCGCGCCGAGTTCTCCGGCCTGTATGCGACCAGCCTGAACGGCGGCGGCGGCAGCACCTCGCCCGGCATCGGCGTGTCGACGGACGCGATCGCCCAGCAGTTCACGCAGGGCAACCTCAGCACCACGGGCAATGACCTCGACCTGGGCATCAACGGTTCGGGCTTCTACATGGTGCAGACGCCCAGCGGCGACGTCGTCTACTCCCGCGCAGGCAATTTCAAGCTCGATCCCCAGGGCAACATCATCACCAACTCCGGTGCGAAGCTGCAGGGCAACATCATCGACCCGGTGACCGGCGGCATCACCAAGGGTTCGCTGAGTGTGCCCACCAACCAGGGCATCGCCGGCAAACAGACGACGGACATCACCGCCGCACTGAACCTCGACACCACCGCGATCGTCGCCAGCTCCGTCACACCGCCCACCCCGGTGACGACCTACGGCACCTCGCTGAACGTCTACGACTCGCAGGGTGCCGCGATTCCGGTGAGCCTGTATTTCCAGAAGACCGCCGCCAACACCTGGGACGTCTACGCCGACTATCCCACCGGCGCGACGCCCAGCACCACCATGAGCGCACCGGTCGGCACCGTGACCTTCGACGCCGCGGGCAAGCTCCTCACGCCGGCCGGCGGCACCATCAGCCTTCCCGGCCTGCAGGTGGCGGGTGCGGCGACGCCGGCATTCGTCCCGGCCCCGACGGTCGACGTCTCCGCCATGACGCAGAGCGCCTCGTCCTTCTTCGTCTCCAGCCTCAAGCAGGACGGTTATGCGCCAGGCGAGTACACCGGCATGAAGTTCGCGGACGACGGCACCCTCAGCGCCACCTTCTCCAACGGCCAGACGCAGACCGTCGGCCAGATCGTGCTGGCGAACTTCACCAACGTGCAGGGGCTGGAACCCACCAGCGGCGGCTACTGGAAAGAAACCGTCGCTTCGGGTGCGCCGCTGAAAAACACCCCCGGCGCCGGCAACTTCGGCAAGATCGCCCCCGGCAGCCTGGAGGACTCCAACGTCGACCTGACCGCCGAGCTGGTCAACATGATGACCGCCCAGCGCGCCTACCAGGCCAATGCGCAGACCATCAAGACACAAGACCAGGTGATGTCCACGCTCGTGAACATGCGCTGAGGCTGACGGACCATGGACAAGCTGATCTACACGTCGATGACCGGGGCTTCCGCGGCGCAGGAGCGCCAGGCCGTCCTGGCGAACAACCTGGCGAACGTGTCGACGACCGGTTTCCGGGCGCAGTTGTCCACCTTCCGCTCGGTGCCGGTGAATGGCGACGGTGCCAGCACCCGCGTGTTCGCGGCCGAGGCCACCTCCGGTTTCGACACCACGCCGGGCTCGACACAGAAGACCGAACGCAACCTCGACGCCATGGCCCAGGGCAATGCCTGGTTCGCGGTGCAGGGGACCGACGGCACGGAAGCCTACAGCCGCAACGGTGCCTTCGAGGTCAACCCCCAGGGCACCCTGGTCAACAGCTTCGGCCAGACCGTACTGTCGGCCGATGGTGCGCCGGTCGATGTGCCGCAAGGCGCGCTCATCACCCTCGCACCGGACGGCACCATCACCACCAAGGTGGACGGCCAGCCGGCCTCCGTGCTCGCCCGGCTCAAGCTGGCGACGCCGGCGGCGGACGATCCGATCAAGCGCGGCGAGGACGGCCTGTTCCGCAGCACCTCGGGCAACCCCTTGCCGTCGGACCCCACCGCCAAGCTGCAGACCGGCTCCCTCGAAAGCTCCAACGTCAGCGCCGTCGGCACCATGGTCGCCATGATCGAAGCCGCCCGGCAGTTCGACTCGCAGTCCAAGCTGATGACCTCGGCCGAGACCATGGACAAGTCCGCCAGCCAGCTGCTGTCGGTCAACTGAGCGCACCGCTCTCCCCACACCACCTCCACCCAGGACCGCCATGATCAATTCCCTGTGGATCTCCAAGACGGGCATGGAAGCCCAGCAGACGCAGCTCGACGTCATCTCCAACAACCTGGCCAACGTCTCCACCAACGGGTTCAAGCGCGCCAACGCCGTGTTCGAAGACCTGATGTACCAGAACCTGCGCCAGGTCGGCGCCAACAGCACCGAGCAGACGCAGCTGCCTACCGGCCTGCAGATCGGCCTGGGCGTGCGCACCGTGGCCACTTCGCGTTCGTTTGCGCAGGGCAGCCTGCAGCAGTCCGGCAACACACTCGACGTGGCCATCAAGGGCAACGGCTTCTTCCAGGTGACCCAGCCCGACGGCACGCTGGCCTACACCCGCGACGGCTCGTTCCAGATCGACTCCCAGGGCCGGCTGGTGACCTCCAACGGCCTGCCCATCGCCAACGGCGTGACCATTCCGTCCACCGCCCAGAGTGTCACCATCGCCGCCGACGGCACCGTGAGTGTGGTGCTGCCGGGCCAGACCGCACCGTCCAACATCGGCACCATCGCCATTGCCAACTTCATCAACCCGGCGGGCCTGGCGCCCCAGGGCCAGAACCTGTACACCGAAACCGCCGCCTCCGGTACACCGGTCACCGGCACCGCCGGCACCAACGGCCTGGGTTCGATGATGCAGGGCTACGTGGAAACCTCCAACGTCAATGTGGTGCAGGAACTGGTCACCATGATCCAGACCCAGCGCGCCTACGAAATGAACTCCAAGGCCGTGACGACCTCCGACCAGATGCTGCAGAAGCTGGCCCAGCTGTAAGAAACAGAACCCGCGCCATGCCTTTGCTCTCCTTCCGCTGCCTGCTGCCCGCGCTGGCGCTGCTGTGTGCCGGGTGCGAAACCCTGGCGCCCGCGCCCAAGGTGGACATGCCCGCGACCACCCCACCGCCGATGACGTATGCGCCCCTGCCCACGGTGGCGCCCAACGGCGGGCTGTTCCGCACGGCCTCGTACCGCCCGGCCTTCGAAGACCGCCGGGCGCGGCTGGTGGGCGATACCGTGACCATCACCATCGTGGAAAACGTCTCGGCCAGCCAGACCTCCACCTCGACCATCGACAAGAGCGCGTCGGCCAAGGGCGGCATCACCGCCCTGCCGTTCTTCGGCGCGGCCTCGCTCGCCGCCAAGACCGGCGTCGGCGCCACCTCCGACAACACCTTCGCCGGCAAGGGCGGCACACAGAGCGCCAACACCTTCTCCGGCGCCATCACCACCACCGTGGTGCAGGTGCTGCCCAACGGCCACCTGGTGGTGACGGGCGAGAAGCAGATCGGCGTCAACCAGAACGTGGACGTGCTGAAGTTCTCCGGCACCGTCGACCCGCGCGCCATCCAGACCGGCAGCATCGTCGCCTCGACCAGCGTCGCCAACGTGCGTATCGAATCGCGCGGCCGCGGCCAGCAGGACGAAGCGCAGGCAATTGGCTGGTTGGGACGCTTCTTTTTGAACGTTTCGCCTTTCTGACGGCCCGCAGAATAGTCCCCATGCGTACCGTTCTCCGTTTCCTGGCCCGTTTCTCCGCCCTGCTGTGCCTCGCGGCGGGACTGGTCGCGCCGGCGCAGGCCATGCGCATCAAGGAAGTGGCGGCCGTGCAGGGCGTGCGCAGCAACCAGTTGACCGGCTACGGCCTGGTGGTGGGCCTCGACGGCACCGGCGACCAGACCACGCAGATGCCGTTCACCACCCAGAGCCTGTCCAACTACCTGCAGCAGCTCGGCATCACGCTGCCCGCCACCAGCGCCTCGCAGCTGCAGCTGAAGAACGTGGCCGCCGTCATCGTCACCGCCAGCCTGCCGGCATTCGCCCAGCCGGGCCAGCAGATCGACGTCAACGTATCGTCGATGGGCAATGCCAAGTCCATCAAGGGCGGCACCCTCATCTCCACCCCCCTGCGCGGGGTGGACGGCGAGGTCTACGCCCTGGCCCAGGGCAATGTGGTGATCGCCGGCGCCGGCGCCTCGGCCGGTGGCAGCAAGGTGCAGATCAACCAGCTCAGCTCGGGCCGCATTCCCGAGGGCGCCCAGGTCGAACGCACCGTCCCCACCTCGCTGCAGGACGGCGACTTCATCAAGCTCGACCTCAATGCGTCGGACTTCCAGACCGCCCGCCGCGTGGCGATGGCGATCAACAGCCGGATGGGCAGCGGCCTGGCCCGCGCCCTGGACGGCCGCACCGTGCAGGTGCAGGCACCGATGGACGCCAATGCCCGCGTCAACTTCATCGCCGACCTGGAAGAGATTCCGCTGGAGGCCTCGATTCCCGCGGCCAAGGTGGTCATCAACGCCCGTACCGGCTCCATCGTGCTCAACCAGTCGGTCACCCTCAGCGCCTGCGCCATCGCGCACGGCAACCTGTCGATCACGATCAACTCCACGCCGCTGGTCAGCCAGCCGAACGCCTTCAGCCAGGGCCAGACGGTCGTGGCGCAGAAAAGCGACATCACCATCAAGAACGAGCCCGGCATCATGCTGCAGATGCCCGCCTCGCCGCAGCTGGCCGACGTGGTACGGGCGCTGAACACCCTGGGCGCCACGCCGCAGGACCTGCTGGCCATCCTGCAGGCCATCAAGGCCGCCGGTGCGCTCAATGCCGAGCTCGAAGTGATCTGACCAGAAACGCGGCACCATGGCGATCCAGCAGCTTTCCACCCCTTCCAGCGGCTCCAACAACGTTCTCGCGGCGGACGGGCGCAACCTCAACGCCCTCAAGCTGCAGGCCGGCCAGAAGGATCCCGCCGCCATCAAGGCCGCCGCGAAGCAGTTCGAATCGCTCTTCATGCAGGAGCTGATGAAAAGCATGCGGCAGGCCACCATGAAGTCGGGCATGAACGACAGCGAAGGCGAAAAGCTGGGCACTGAACTGCTCGACCAGCAGTTCTCCGTGTCGATGTCCGGCATGCCCGGTGGCCTGTCGGACCTGATCGCCAAGCAGCTGTCGCAGCAGAGCGCCGGTGCCGACGCCGGCAAGCTGGCGCCCTCGACCCTGTCGTTGCAGCGCAGTTCGTCGACCACCACCCCCACGGGCAGCGCCTCCGGCGACTTCGTGCAGCAGCACCAGGACGCCGCCGCCGCCGTCTCCCGGGAAAGCGGCATTCCGACCTCCTTCATGCTGGGCCAGGCGGGCCACGAAACCGGCTGGGGCCGCCACCAGATCCGCAACAAGGACGGTTCGTCGGCCAACAACCTGTTCGGCATCAAGGCCGGCGCGGGCTGGACCGGCAAGGTCGCCGAGGTCACGACCACCGAATACGTCAATGGCCAGCCGCGCAAGATGCTGCAGAAGTTCCGCGCCTACGACTCCACCGAGGACTCGTTCCGCGACTACGCCAAGCTGATCAACGAGAACCCGCGCTACGCCAGTGCCCGCCAGCACACGGCCTCGGCAACCGCCTATGCCAGCGAACTCAAGCGGGCCGGTTATGCGACCGACCCGGCCTACGCCTCGAAACTGAGCCGCGCCATCGCCAGCGCCGCCCAGTGGCAGCAACACACGACCTGAGGTAACGGCGCATGAGCCTGCTCAACGTCGCATCCGGTGCGCTGATCGCCAACCAGGCGGCCCTGCAGACCGTCGGCCACAACATATCGAACGTCAACACGGTTGGCTACTCGCGCCAGAACGTGGTTCTCGAAACCTCCGGCGGCCAGTACACCGGCGGCGGTTACATCGGCCGCGGCGTGACGGTAGCCAACGTGACACGCGAGCATAGCGACTTCCTGACCAAGCAGAGTACGCTGGCCAGTTCGGTGCTGGCGTCCGACTCCGCCCGCGCCGGCCAGCTGCTGCAGCTGGAAGATATTTTCCCGAGCGGAACGAGCGACCTGGGGGCGGCCGTCACCGACCTGCTCAACTCGTTTTCGAACGTGTCGAGCGCGCCGACCGACCTGACCGCGCGCGGGGTCGTCCTGACCCGCGCGCAGGAACTCGCCAACCGCTTCAGCAGCGCGTCGACGCAGATCGACTCCCTGCAGACCGGCACCCAGCAGCAGCTGACCGCCGACGTGACGCAGGTCAACGACCTGATCGGCCGCATCGCCAAGATCAACGACCAGATCGCCAGCAGCCAGGGCCAAAGCCAGCAGCCCAACGATCTGCTCGACCAGCGCGATACCCTGGTCCGGAACCTCAACCAGTACGTGCAGACCAGCCAGGTGACCAACAGCGACGGCAGGATGGATGTATTCATGGGCAGCCAGGCGCTGGTCCTGGGCAACACCACCGCCAGCGTGTCGCTGGTATCCGATCCTGGCGGCGACCCTTCCAAGATGCGGCTCGCAGTCGGCCGCGGCACCGCTACCTCCACCTTCGACGACAGCATGGTGGGCGGCGGCGAGATAGCCGGGCTGCTGAAGTTCAACAACACCGACATTCCGGAAGCCCGCAACCTGCTGGGCCGCATGGCGCTGACCACCACCACCGAGGTGAACGACCAGCACAAGCTGGGCATCGACCTGAACGGCAACCCCGGCACCGACTTCTTCCAGCCCATCACCATTCCCCCGGGCTATGCCGCCACGTCCAATACCGGCGCTGCCACGATCACGGCCACGGTGGCGGACGCGACCGCGCTGGCGGCCTCCGACTACCAGGTGCAATTCACCTCGGGCACCACCGGCCAGATCGTGCGCCTGTCCGACGGGCAGGCCACGGCCTTCGCCTCGCTGGCCCCCGCCACCGTGGACGGCCTGACCTTCAACCTCGGCGCCGGTGCGGCCGCCGGTGACGCGTACATCGTCAAGCCCTACGCCACGGCCGCCGGCCAGATGGGCACGCTGTTCACCTCCCCGCGCCAGCTGGCGGCCGGCAGTCCGGTGGTGGTCGCGACGGCCTCCGACAATACGGGCACGGTCACGGTCGCCAGCCTGCAGGTCACCTCGCAGAACGCCAGCCTGCTGAACGACGCCATCATCACCTTCACCTCGCCGACCGCCTACACGATCACCGTGCCGCCGGCCGCCGCCGGTCCGAGCCAGACCTATACCAGCGGCAACACCATCAGCCAGAACGGCTGGGAACTCACCCTCAAGGGTACCCCGGCCGCCGGCGACGTGGTCATGGTCCAGGCCAACGACAGCACCATCAACACGCCCTTGCGCGATCCCACCGCCTGGCCGACCACCTACGCCGCAACCCCGACCAGCACAGTGGGCGGCCCCATCCTCACCACCGCCGGCAACGCGGACGCGCTGGCCGCCCTGCGCGACAAGGCCACCTATGACGGCTCGCCCATGTCCGATGGCTACGCCGGCCTGATCTCGCAACTGGGCACGCGGGTGCAGAGTGCGCAATTCACCGCCAGCGTCTCGCAGTCCATTTCCAGCAACCTGGACGGGAACGTGGCGTCCCTCACCGGCGTCAACCTGGACGAGGAAGCCGCCAAGCTGCTGCAGTACCAGCAGGCCTACCAGGCCTCGGCGAAGATGATCCAGATTTCGCAGAGCATCTTCGACTCCGTGATTTCGGCGATGGGCTGATACGGATAAAAAAAGAGGATATATGCCATGAGCACCCGCATCGGTACCGCCAACGCCTACGCGACCGCCATCGCCAACCTGTCGGCGCGCCAGTCCGACCTGGTGTCGCTGCAGGACAACCTGACTTCGCAGAAACGCATCACCCGTGCCAGCGACGACCCGACCGCAGCGGCGCGGGCCGAGCGCGACCGTACCCGCATGGCCCGCATCGCCTCCGACCAGACTGCGCTGGATTCACAGAAGGCCACCATGACGACGGCGGAGTCCACACTCGGCGATGTGACCTCCGCGCTGCAGAGTTTCCGCGAACTGGTGGTCAATGCCGGCAGCGGCACGCTCACCGACTCCGACCGCGCGAGCCTGGCCCAGCAGATGGCCAGCCTGCGCGACGAGATTTTTTCGTACGCCAACAAGCAGGACAGCAACGGCGTGCCCCTGTTCGGTGGCCTCGGCAGCATCGGCACCCCCTTCAGCAACACCGGCACGGTGCAGTTCCAGGGCCTGGGCGGCCAGCGCACCGGCAGCGACACCTCGGTATCCCCCACCATCGATGGCCAGGCGGCCTTCCTGAACGTGCCGACCGGCAACGGCGTCTTCACCGTCGCCACCGGCGCGGCCAACACCGGCACGGCCTCGGCGGATGCGGGGGTGGTGACCAGCCCGACGGCGGTCACCGGCCACCCCTACACCATCGCCTTCGCGGTGGATGCCACCACCGGCGCGACGACCTACACCGTCACCGACACGACCTTGGCCACCACGACGGCCCCGGCGGCGTATACCCCCGGCAGCGCCATTGCCTTCGACGGCATCTCGATCAACGTGAGCGGCACACCCAAGGACACCGATACCCTGGCCATCGCCCCCAGCACCCGCAGCGACCTGTTCGCCAGCATGGACCAGGCCATCGCCAGCGTGAAATCCGCCACCTCCACCGCCGGCACCCTGCCGACGCAGATCGCGCAGTCGCTGTCGCAGCTCGACGCCGGGCTGGCGCGTATATCGTCGGCGCGCGGCTACGCGGGCGACGTACTCAACCAGGTGGACCGCATCAGCGATGCACAAACCGGCCTGAGCAACCAGCTCGAAGCCGACCGGTCGAGCGCCGAAGACCTCGATATGATCAAGGCCGTTTCCGATTTCACCAACAAACAGACGGTTTATTCGGCGGCCCTGAGCTCCTACGCGCAGATCCAGAAGCTGTCGCTGTTCAACTTCATCAGCTGACGGCGACTCAGGATTTCCCCGGACGCGCCCAGGCCCCGCGTTCACGCAAGATCGACGCATGACGGCTACTGTCCTCGACTGCATCACCCTCGGCTACCAGCCCCTGTGGGGCCGGCAGCGCCTGCTATCGGGCATCGCGCTTTTTGTACGTTGCCTGCCGCGTGCAGCAGGCGAAATGCAGGCCAGCGCGGCCTACCTGCTGGACGCCATGCGCGACCTGCTGCCGCGCGATGCGCCGCCGGTATTCCTGGTGGCCCAATCCGGCCCGCTGCTGCTCGACCTGCTCGACCAGGTCGCCCCCCGGGAGCCCGCCGCGCCGGACGGCAGGGGGCCGGTTTTCGCCACCAACACCTTCCTGGCGCCCACCCTGGTGGTGACGGCCGAACTGCTGGAGGGCACCGCGGGCGTGGCCGAAGCCGTTCGCCGGGCACACCAGCGCGGCCTGCAGCTGGTGTGGCAGGGCAGCAGCGACAGCCCGCCCGCCGAAGACATCCGCGCCTGCTTCTACCGCTACTGGCTGACACTGCCGCCGCCGTGGGCCGCCGCGGCACTGCTGGACGCCGTCAAGCCGGTGCCCTTCGGCAGCCCGGCGCCACCGGGACGCCTGCCGGCCGGGCATATCTACAGCGGCATCGAGAGCCGTACGCTGATGGAATACTGCCTGGACCGCTGCGGCGCCCTGGCCATCGCGGGCTGGCCGGCCGAGGACGTGGTCTACAGCCTGCGCCACCACCCCATGCAGCCGGCGCACACGGTGGTGCTGGCGACACTCAAGGCCCTCGAAAGCGACCGGTCGGCCGAAACCGTCGAGCGGATCCTGAGCGAGGACCCGATCCTGGCCTACCGCTTCCTGATCTACGCCAACTCACCCGGGCTGGGCCTGCGCAGCGGCGTGGAATCCGTGCGGCACGGCATGATGATGCTGGGCATCGACACCCTCAAGACCTGGCTGGCCGAACAGCTGCCGCACGCCAGCAACGAGCCAGCGCTGCGGCCGATCAACGCCACCCTGGTGATACGGTCGCACCTGATGGACCGGCTGCTGGACGCCGGCATCGAGGAAGCGCTGCGCCGCGAGGTCACGCTCTGCGGGCTGTTCTCCGGCCTGGACCTGCTGCTCAACGAGCACCTGAGCGCCATCCTGCACCGCCTGCCGCTGTCGCACCGCATCCACGAGGCCATGGTGCTGCGCACCGGCCCGTATGCCGCCAGCCTGGAAGTCGCCCTGGCGCTCGAATCCGCCGATACCCCGGCCATCCGTGTGCTGTGCCAGAAGCACGAGATGGCGCCGGGCGAAGTCAACCGCGCCCTGCTGGAAATGCTGGCCGGGCTGGAAGCCGACGAGGCCCAGGGCCCGGGCTGAAGCCGTGGAGCGCGTCAGAAGAAATGCCGTATGCCGGTGGTAATACCGGTCTGTGAGCCTCCGGGCCCGGGTGCGCCCGCGGGTGGCTGACCGCCGCTTGAGCCCGCCGCCAGCGTGCCCTTGTTCCTGATGTGGCCGACGGTCACGTACAGCGCGGTGCGTTTGCTCAAGGCATACAAGGCGCGGCCGGAGAGCAGGGTCGCTGCGTTAGGGCTGTCCTTGAAGTCCAGGCGCTGCACCTGGGCTTCCAGCGTGACCGCGGACCAGACCGGCACGGACACTCCCAGGAAGCCGAGATCGCTCCGCGGCGTCGTAGTGGAGGCCTGGTTGTTGCGATGCAGCAGACCCGCCCCGACCTTCACCGTCCCGAACTTGTAGAAGCCGGACACAAGCGATCGCTGGTCCGACATCGCGGAGGAAGTCAAACCCCCGAAGGCGCCAGGGCCGCCCCGCTGGTGATCGATGACGCCCGATACGCCCCATGTGGCGTTTTGGTACTGGGCGAGCACCGACCATTCCTTGCATTCATTCGAATTGCTGGCCGACTCACCCGGGCAGTTCGTGCCGCCGGGAGACGGGCCTGCGTTCACGGTATCCCGCCCGAAGCTGTAGGTCGCGCCTACCTTGAAGTTCCCGAACGCACCCACGTAACCTAGGGCGTTGTCCACGCGGGCGTTGGCGATGTAGGGATCCAGCGAAGACGGCGCGTAGGCGTTGGGACCCATGATGTCCGCATCGACCATCCCCAGCGCCAGCATCGTGTACTGCCGACCCAGCATGACGCTGCCAAAGCTGCCGGAGAGACCTAGCCAGGATTGCCGCCCGAAAAAGCGGCCGCCCTGGTTGAACGTGCCGGTGTCCGGGAAAAGCCCCGACTCCATCACGAAAGTCGCGCTCAGCCCCCCACCCAGGTCCTCGGTGCCGCGAAAGCCGAGACGCGAGGGTACGGACCCCGTGAACCCGGGCATGCGTGTCAAAGTCCCTCCCCCTGCGACACCCGTCAGGTGCTCGACACCGAGGTCCATGAGACCGTAGATGGTCACATGGGACTGGGCGTGAACGACTGCCGGCAGCATGGCCAGTGCAAATGCACCAGCAAGCCCTGCCGCAAAACCTCTTCTTGCCCGCTGTGGGCTCCTCGAAATATTCATAATGCCTCCTATATTATCTTCAACTCCGACACTGGTATTTCTTATATCACCTGGCCCTCCTATAGTTAATCCGGTATTTTTTACACCGCCCGGGATGCTCGCTGCATAATCCCGGCGGTAGACAAGGCGAGTCCGACCAGCCACAGGACTGGACCGAGAGCACCAGGCCAAAGCGGCATAAGCCCAGGCACCAGGACGAAGAATATGAATCCGAGGTCGGCCACGGAAATAATGGCGACGTTGACCCAGTAGCCCCACAGGCTATTCTTTAAATTAAAGAAAACCGCAATGCCTATGGCTGCCACCGAGAAGCAGGCCAGGTTCCAGGCAGCCTGCACCAGCCGGCCATGCACCATGGAGTCCGTAGACTGTGCGAGCTTGAATACGGCATAGGCAGCCATGAAATGCAGCAGCCCCCAAAGAATATAGAGAACTGCGCCGAAAATGGCCAAACGGTTTGACTTGTTCATTTGTGTCCTTTGTTAAATTGAATCCGATCCACGCAAACAGGCACGCAGGCGCTTGGCCTGGCATGCCAATCCAAATTCTCGATAAATGGTTGATGCCCACTCCGGCCGGCGCTCGCCCTGATCAGGAGCCACCGGGGGCATCAACCTATAGATGCTTTACCAATCGGTCTTTTCGTTCTTAATACCGAGCTGGGTCAAATACCGCATGACACCTGAATGGATGTGCTGCACTCCGGGAGCCGCCGCTAAAGTATTCTGTGGACGCGTCTCCGCGGCTTGCTCGACACGTTCGACAAGACGAGCATGGCCCACGTCCAATGCCTTGGCGATGCGGTAGGCAATGTCGTCGTCGAGCGTTGGCCTCGCCAGGATGTAGCTCCACGAGCCAACGGCCTGGACCGGCGCGGTCTGCCCCGGATAGGAGCCCGCCGGCACCGTGATGGGCTTGAGGAAGTTGTGCTTGGCGCGGACCTGCGCGCGCTCCTCCGACGTCAACCCTACCAGTCGGCCGCCTTCCTGGGTGATGGTCGTGAAGCCCGGCCAACCAATGCCGGCGCCCCACTGTGCCGCGGCGCGGCCTTCCCGGACCAGTACCGGCCCATCCCCCGCCTTGTCCAGGTAGTGCGGCTCGAAATCAGCATCGCGGTCGAGTCCGAGCCCATCCATCACGTACTTGCCGAGCAGGGTGATGCCCGATGCCCGGGTGCCCCAGGAGATGGGCTTGCCGACCAGATCCCGTACCGACGTGACCTTGCTGTCGCCCGGCACCGCGAACATGCCGGGGCTGGAGTAGATCGCGGCGATGATCTTCAGGCCTGACTTGTCGCGACCGATGCCGGCAAAGGCCTCGTACGCCGGTTCGCCTGCGACAAGCGCTATATCCAGCTCCCCGGCCTCGAGCCGCTTGATGTTTTCCGCGCTGCCGGCGGTGTTGTAGGTCTGCACCGCAAGCGACGCATCCGTTTCATTCATCGTGACGGCCGCGGCATCCCCATACAGGGGAAAGCCGCCACCGGGGGTAGCCGTGCCAAACGATACCTGCGTGGGTGGGGTGGTACTACTCATGGAGTTCTTTCCTTTTCTCAGTTTGGTTCGCCCGCGCCTGCAGCCAGGGGAAAACTACGATGACGACCAAGGCCGCGCCCAGGTAGCCGAGCACAACCCGGCGGGGAAATGCAGATGCCGATGCGCCGTGAAGCCGCTCGTACAAGAAGTTCACGACGGCGCCCGCCAGACAGGTCATGAAGCTGTTTTGCAGGCCCGGGAGGATCGCCACCATCCCGCGGCTGTACCGCTGCACGAGGCGACCCGTGCACTGGGTACACCTCTCAAGCACGCTGTCGGGCGCCAGGTGCGGGTCCGATAAGCACGGATTGCTCAAGCTGCGGCCACCTCGGCGGTACTGGAGAAATACCCGTCACGCTCCAGTTGCTTCATGAGCTGAGCGGCGCGCCCATCGTCCAGCGTCGTGAGCGGCGGCCTCACCTTGCTCCAGGCCGCATCGCCATACTTCTGGGCCAGCACGGCCTTGACCGCGGGGACCAGCGGGAACGCTTCGACGATCTTGCGCCGGCGGGTAATGGCAGCCTGCAGCGCCGGGGCTTCAGCCGTCTCCCATTGGGAATGGACGTGCTTGATGGCCCGTGCGTTGACGTTACCCGTCGCCGTGATGCATCCGGCGCCGCCAGCGCGCAGGCCGTCGAGCAGGAATGCTTCGGAGCCAGGGAAAACGCGCAGTTGGGGAAAATTCCGAAGAACTTCGAGTGTGTAGTTGAAGTCGCCGGAACTGTCCTTCAGCCCGGCCACTACCGTGGGGTATTGCTTGAGCAGCCGCTCGATGAGCGCCATGCTGAAACCGACCTGGGCGATCGGCGGGATGTGGTACAGGAAGACCCGCAGCTTGCTGTCGCCCACACGCTCGATCAGCTCGCTGAAGAACGCGAACAACCCGTCGTCGGACAAGCCCTTGTAGTAGAACGGCGGCAGAACCAGCGTGCCGGCGCAACCGGCCTTCGCGGCCGCACTGGTGAGGTGAACCGCGTCTTCGATGGAGCACGCACCGGTGCCGGGCATGAGTTGCAGGGGCGAAATGCCGTGGGAGAGCAATGACGAAAGCTGGTTGAGGCGTTCGGTGACGCTGAGCGAGTTGGCCTCGCTTGTCGTGCCGAGCAACGCCAGGCCGTCGGCGCCTTCTTCCAGCAGGGCGCGGCAATGGTGCAGGTAGGCGTCGAGATTGACCGAGCCGTCTGCGCGAAAGGGCGTCGACGTAGGTACCCAGAGGCCGCCGAGTTGAGTGTTCATGGATAGTCCGAAGGTCTATGCCCAGCCGTAGAGCCGGGCGGGGTTGGAAACGAAGAGCGCCTGCTGCTGTGCCGGGTCCGGCAGCCACGCGGCCACCAGGTCCAGCAGATCGGCGTCGTGGGGCATGTCCGTCTTGACCATGACGTGGGGCCAGTCCGATCCCCACACCAGCCGGTCGGCACATCCGATGGCCAGCCACTGCGCGATGTCCGCGGCCTTTCCATACACCGGTGGGGCGTCCAGACGGTAGGGCGCGGTCACCTTGGCCCAGGCACGGCCGGCCCTCATCAGGTCGAGCATGGCCCGCATGCCCGGACACCGGAAATTGCGGACATCCTTCGACAGGTAGCCCATGTGGCCGAACACCAGCGGCACACCGAGGTCGCCGAGCTGCGTATCGAGGTCGGGGTGCTGGTCCACGTGCACCAGCAGCTCCAGATGCCACCCCAGCGGCGCCAGCACCTCGGACATGCGTTGAAGATGGGCCAGGGGCAGCGCGGCGCCGGGCGTCTTGACGTCCACCAGGTTGACCCGCGCTCCGCGGACACCCAGCCGGTGCATGGCCTGGAGTTTCTCCTCGGGCTCGTCGCCGCGCAGGACAGCGACACCCCGGGCTGCGTTACCCAGTGCCTCCAGCGCCTGCAGAAGCACCCGGTTGTCGGAACCGTAGACACTCGCCTGAACGAGGACACAACGCGAGACGCCCAGGCAATCCTGCAGCGCCTGGTAGTCACCCAGCAGGCAGTCCGGTGGTGTGTAGACCCGGTCCTCCACGTACGGAAAATTCTCGCTGGGTCCGAGAATATGGAGATGGCTGTCGCATGCATCCGGCGGCAGCGCGAAGCGCGGAAACCTGACTTCCCGCAGCGGCGCAGCACAAGCTGGTGGCCGACCGGGACCCGGCTTCGGAACGGCAACGCCCTCCGGCACCGTCGTTTGGTGTGCGGCCATCGCGTCAGCTCGCATTCCGCATCAGGCGGTCAAGCACCGCATAGTCGGCGTGGATCAGCCTGTCGAACTCCGCGGGCGAGAGCGCCAGAGGCTCCGCACACGCGGTGATGAGCTTCTCGCGCACCTTGGGCTGGGCTGAAATCATCCGCACCTCTTCACCCAGCGCCAGGACCATCTCCGCGGGGGTCTTGGCCGGCGCCAGGAGCCCCAGCCAGACATTGCACTCCGCGCCCGGGAAACCCGCCTCACGGATGGTTGGCACGTCGTGCAGCAACGGCGACCGAACGTTTGAACTGATGGCAAGCGCGGAGATACGCCCGCTCTTGACCATGCCGATAGCGGCACCCAGCGGAGCCCAGCCACACTGGCAGCGACCGGCGGCAACCTCGGTGACGATGTCCCCAGCCCCCTTGAGCGGAATATGGGTCAGGGAAATACCGGTGCTCGCGATGAGCATCTGCATGTTGATATGCGCAGCACTGCCTATGCCGGCTGTTCCATAGTTGAGCGCCCCTGGACGGGCCTTGGCTGCGTCCACCAGTTGCTTCGCCGTGGTCATCCCGCTGTCTGCCGGCACGATCAACACGTTGGGGAACGTCGCCAGTGGGCTGATCGGCGCAAAGTCCTTGAGCGTGTCATAGGGCAAGCTCTTGTACAGGGCCGGATTGGCCAGGTGGCCCATGCCGACGACTGCCAGGGTTCTGCCATCCGGGGCCGCCTTGGCGACGGAGTTCGCAGCGATGGTGCCACCGGCGCCCGGGCGGTTGATGACAAAGACCGGCTGGTTAATCACATCGGACAGGCTTTGCCCGAATACCCGAGCCACCACATCGGACGCACTTCCCGGCGTGAAAGGAACGACGAGCTGCACCGGGCCGGTCGGCAGGGCCCTGGCATTCGCCGTACCCTGCACCGTTGCCATCGCCAGGCCGGCCGCATACAGCAGCGCGGATCGTCTTGTCGCCAAGGTTGTGTCGGAATTCATTGTTGTCTCCTGAACGCTCTGGGGATCAGCCCTGCGCTGTTAGCCTTCAAACTGCAGGATGTGGAGTCCCGCATTCGGGTCGGTCAGGAAAACCAGACCGTCCTTGTCCACAAAAAGGTCACCCGACTGCACTATCTGCGGCGCCTGCGGCCGTGTATCCATCATGCGGCTGGGAGCTGGCGGAACATAGTGGGCAACCTCCGCAGGCTGGAAAGGGTTGCCGATGTCGTACACGCGCAGGCCGGCGTTCAGGTAGGTGGCAAAGATCAGGTTCGAGCTTTGCAAGGAACCCGGCCGGTTCTCATGCAGGTTGTGCGGCCCGAACTTGCCGCCCTTGGCGCAGTAGTCGGTCTCCGAAGGCAAGGGAAAGGTCGCGATGGTCACCGGCTTTTCCGGCAACTGCACATCCACCATCCAGATCCTTGGCGTGCCGTTGGCGCAATTCACGGTGGTCGCCTCGTCGGCCACCACCAGCAGGTTCCGGTCCGGCAGGGGCAGCGCGGTGTGGGTACCTCCGGTGAATGGCGGGCACCAGTTCAGGCTGCCCACGAGCGCTGGTTTTTCCAGATCGCTCAGGTCATGGATCGTCATGCCCCCATCGCGCCAGGTGCCATAGGCCAGGTTTCCGGCCACGATGGCGTGGTGCGCTGCGTGCCTCCGGCCCGGCAGGACCTGGGAAGTTTCGCCGCCGGCGGACCATTGGCCAGGAAGCCACCAGCGGCTGACAATGGAGGGCCGCTCGGGCTTCTGCAGGTCGATCACCGCCATGATGTGGTCGGTGTAGCCCTCCATGTGCACGGCTGCGTAGGCATACCGTCCGCCGGCCCACCAAATGCGGTTGACGCCGAGTCCAGGGATATCGAGGAAGGCGATTTCGCGCGGCGCCGAAGGCACGCTCACGTCGTAGATGCGCACACCGCTCGCGAACTTCAGGTCGTTGTCCTTGAACGAATTGGTGAGCGTGTTCGCAAAGTACTTGCTCTGGTCCTGGTACTGGGCCAGGGTCCATACGCTCGGCCCGTTGATCGCCAGCAAGAGGTCGTCGGCGACCTGCAAGTGATGCGATCGTGTGTTCTTTGGCATCGGCACGTAGGCCATCGCCCGCGGATGGCGCGGATCGCGCACGTCCAGCACGCTGAAACCGTCGCTGAACATGTGGCCGACGTAGGCGTGGCCTTTGTGCACGATCACCTGGACGCCATCGGGCCGCCCTCCCTGGTCGCTGTACGAGACCAGGGATACGTTCTTGCTGCTTTCGGCTGCGCGCATGGTGGTTCCCATTCCTATGCCGCGACCGCTTCGGCGACGCGGCTTGCGCCGCGCAACAGATCGATCAGTTTGACGGAATCCTGGGGGACGGTGTCGCCGCGCCAGGCTACGTACTGGTCCGGCCTCACCATGGTCAGCTTCTTGGCGTAGAGTGCCCTCGCGCCGGGGGCCTTGAGGTCCAGGACCTTCAGTGGCACACCGCGGGCCTCGGCTGCCTGCAGCAGCGGAGCTACATCCACCGTGGGATCGACCCGGACGACGGTGTAGTAGGGGCCGAGCGCGTCGAACAGGGAAACTCCGTCGTCGAGCCAGACGTGCGGCGTCCTGCAGCCGGGCACCGTGGACGACTCGAATTCGTGCATCGTGTATGCCGGATGGGGCTCCCCGTCATAGGCAATGACGGGTGACTCCGCATAGAAGTAACCGAAGTTGAGCCCCGCCGAGCACTGCTGTTGGACCTCCAGGCCATGGGACTCATCGCCGAGTTTTTTGCGCGCGGCATCGCCGGCGGGGCCCGCTTCCTCGATGTTCGCGGGGATGTTCCGGCGCTGACGCATCACCGTGACGGCCATGTCCGTGATGATGTGCGAGATCTGTTCGGTGATCGGCTTGCGTTCGGCCTGGTAGGCATCGAGGATGTGCTCGTCGGCCCATCCGTGGAGGTTCGCAGCCAGCATCCAGGCCAGGTCGGCAGCGTCCGCGATGCCGGCATTCATGCCGTAGCCCGCCGCGGGAATCCAGAGGTGGCAGGCGTCGCCGGCGATGAGCACACGCCGGTCGCGCATCTTGTCGGCGACCATGCGGCGGCCCATCCAGTTTTCCTGGTTGATGGTCTCGTATTCGAATTCCGGCCCTACGCCAAGAATCTGGCGAATCGCCCAGTCCTGGTCGATCTCGCCATATTCCTCGTCGTTGTAGAGGAAGTTGTGAACGTTCCAACGTTCAAGCCCGTCGATGGCAATGACCGTGCCGCAACGGCGGGGATTGAGCACGTAGTACATCCACGCAGGGTTGGAACCGAGCATCGACATCAGCTTGGGAGCCCGGATGAAGCTGGTCTGGACACGCTGGATCTGTGCCGTGCCTTCGAACGTCGATCCGATCATCGGGCGCACCTGCGAGCGTCCACCATCGCAGCCGACCATGTAGGCGCCCGAAATCAGCTTCACTTCCCCGGAGTCCATGTCTCGAACGCGGACCACGACGCGGTCGGCCTCTTGCACATAGTCAAGAAACTCGTGGCGGTTCAGCATGCAGATTCCCGGCTGCTCGGACGCGTGCTTGAAGATCACGGGTTCGAAAAACAGTTGGTTGACCCGGTGGGATGGCTCCGGAGTTGGCCACCAGTGATCCGGCGACGGCGCCTTTTGCTTTCGTTCATTCCGGGACGGCAACTTGAGACGCGACAGCTCCATGCCCGTCACCGTGGTGCACGACGACACGTCGGTGCCGTGGTCCGGCGGAAGCCCGACCTCTCGAAGTTTCTCGGACAGGCCGAGGCGACGGAAGACCTCCATGGAACGCGCGGAGATCGCGTTGCACTTCACTGCCGGCGGTTCGCCCGCGGCGCGGGTTTCCACCACGACCACGTCGATGCCGCGCGAAGCGAGATCCATCGCGAGCACCATGCCTACCGGCCCCGCACCAATCACCACCACGTTCTTTTCTGCCATACCGCACCTGCCTGAGTTGTCGATCCAATGGGTACCCCGGGTGCTGCCCGGAGCGCGGCCTTCTGGCTGCCGTGCTTAGAATCCTATGGCGGCCTACCCTTCAGAAGAAGCTGCAAATTCGACTACCCCTATAGGAAAAGCCGATGGCTCAAAAACAGGCCGACTGGGACGAACGTATTGGCAGGCGCCTGAAGCTGCGCGACCTCCATGTTCTGGCCGAGGTGGTCCGATGCGGGAGCATGGCCAAGGCCGCGGCCGTGCTGGCCATGTCGCAACCCGCGGTGTCAGAGGCGATCTCGGGACTTGAGCGGGCTGTCGGCGTGCGTTTGCTGGATCGCCACGCCCAGGGGGTCTTGCCGACGCTCTACGCGGAGGTGCTGATGGACCGGTCGAAGATAGTCTTCGATGAACTCAGGCTGGGTGTGCAGGAAATCGAGTACCTGGCCAACCCGACCATGGGCGAGGTGCGGATCGCTTGCCCCGAATTCGTCGCGGCGGGGCTCTTGCCGACGGCGATCGGATCGTTCCAGGAAAAGTACCCGGACGTCGTTTTCCAGATTGTCCAGCAGGACACCACCACGCTGCAGAACCAGGAATTGCAGGAACGCGAGGTGGATATCGTGCTGAGCCGGTTGCCCAATGGGTTCACCAACGACGAACTGAACATCGAAGGCCTCTTCAACGACCCCCACTGGATCATCGCGGGCACGAAGAGCGAATGGGCGCACAAGCGCAAGATTTCTCTGGAACAGTTGTCCAAGGCCCTGTGGCTGCTGCCACCGTCACCGGTGATCTACGATCTGCTGCACTCCGAGTTCCAGGCGCGAGGCGCTCCGATGCCGAAGATCAGCGTGACTTCGGCGTCCCTGCTGCTGAGGAGCGAACTGCTTGCCACGGGCCGCTTCGTCTCGGTCATGCATTCGTCCCTGTTGAACAAACATGCACGTGCGTGGGGCCTGAGCCGGCTGCGTGTCGATGTGGAGCTGCGTTCGCCACCGATCTATCTGATTTCGCTTCGCAAGCGGACGCCGAGTCCGGTTGTCCAGCGGTTCATCGACCACCTCCGTGCTCTGTCGACATCCATGGGGTAGCGGCCGCCGGGCGCAGCGGCAGACTCAATCCAGCGAAATATGCGCTTCGCGCACGATGGGCGCGTAGCGCTTGCGCTCGGCCTGGATGAAGGCGGCGAACGACTCGGGCGAGGACACCGCGGGCTCGCCGCCCTGCACCGCCGCCGCGTCGCGCAGCTCCTTGCTCTTGAGCGCCTTGGCCACTTCGGTGGCGAGCTTTTTCATCACCGCGGGTGGCAGGCCCTTGGGCGCGATCAGGCCGTACCAGGCCAGCGACTGGTAGCCCGGCACCCCCACCTCCTCCACGGTGGGCAGGTCGGGCAGCCACGCCACCCGCTGGTGCGAGGTGATGGCCAGCGCGCGCATGCGGCCCGACTGCAGGTAGGGCAGCGGCGGGCTGCTGATCATGAGGTCCACCGTACCGGCGGCCACGTCCATCAGCGCCGGGGCACCGCCCTTGTAGGGGATGTGGGTGAGCTGGATGCCGGCCATGCTGGCGAACAGCGCCGCGGCCAGGTGCTGCGAGGAGCCAGCGCCGCCGCTGGCGAAGTTCAGTGGTTTGTCGGGGTTGGCGCGGGCCCGCTCCAGCAGCGCCTGCAGGTCCTTCGATGGTGAATTGGGCGGCACCAGCACCGCCTGCGGGTAGGTGGCGATCAGGCTGATGGGCGTGAAATCGTGGTCGGTGTCGTAGGGCAGCTTGCGGTAAAGCAGCGGATTGACCGCATGGCCCATGGCCACCAGTTCCAGCGTATAGCCGTCGCCCGGCGACTTGGCGACGATGTCGGTGCCGATGACACCGTTGGCGCCGGCCCGGTTGTCGGACACCACCGGCTGGCCCCAGGCTTCGGTGAGGTGCTTGCCGATGATGCGGGCCATCTGGTCCGTGGCGCCACCGGCGGCGAACGGGATGACCATCCGGATGGGTTTGTCGGGGTACTCGGCCCGGACCGGAAGTGCCAGCGCCGACAGGCCGGCCAACAGGCCAGCGGCGGCACCGCGCAGTGCGCGTGCGATGTTCATGGGTGTGTCTCTTTTCTTTTGTAGATCCCGGCCTGTGGGCCGTCTATTGCACGTAATAGCCCGAAGGGGTGCCCAGGATGGTGGTGCGCTCCAGGTGGCGGCGCTCGTTCTCGTCGTAGTCGCCCAGGGCGAGGTGCATGGTGCAGCGGTTATCCCACATGAGGATGTCGTTATCCAGCCAGGTATGGCGGTAGACGAACTGCGGGCGGGTGGCGTGCTGGTTCAGGTAGTCGAGCAGGGGGCGGCTCTCGGCCTCGCTCATGTCATCGAAGCGCTTGATCTTCTCGCCGATATAGAGCGCCTTGCGCCCGGTCTCCGGGTGCACCCGCACCACCGGCTGGGCGATCGGCGGGTTGATCTTCTGGGCCTCGACGTGGCGGGTGGAGCTGGGGTCGGCCACCTTGCGGGTGCCGCTGGCATGGATACCGTGCAGGCCTTCGCAGAGCTTCTTCATACCGGGCGACAGCGCGTCGTAGGCCATGGTCATGTTGGCGAACATGGTGTCGCCGCCCACCGGCGGCACCTTCACGCTGCGCAGCAGCGAACCCATGGCCGGATGCGTGGTGTACGACATGTCGGAATGCCACTGCTGGCCGGTGTACTTGGAGTCCGAGGGCATGCCGTTGGCCTGGGGCTCGTTGGTCACCATCAGCAGCTCGGGGTAGTCCGGGTTGCGGTCGCGCGGCAGGCTGTCGTGCCTGTCGAGTTCACCGAACAGGGCGCTGAAGGCGATGTGCTGCTCGCGGCTGATCTTCTGGTGGCGGAACAGCAGGATGCCGTGGCGCAGGAACTGCTCGCGCATGCCGGCCACCTGCGCCGGGTCCACACCGGCCGCGATGTCGATGCCGCGCACTTCGGCACCCAGCGCATGGGACAGCGGTCTGAATTCGAGGGCCATGGAAACGGTCTCCTTGTCGTGTTGCAGCGAATGTAGCCAGCCCACCTCTTTCCGTAAAATGAAAGTTTCACGCACCTTCATTGCCATATGGCAATGGTTAGGGCTAACCTGCTTACCCCGCCCCGGGCTGCATGCAAGACTCGCCGCCTCACCACAAGGAACACCCATGGATAGCGAGACGAAGGACCGCCTGGTCGGTGCACTGGTAGAGGCACGGCAGCAGCGGCGTACGCTGGACGAGCAGGCCTGGAGCAGTACCGTGCAGACGCCGGAGCAGGCCTATGCGGTGCAGGATGGCGTGGCCGCGCGCCTGGGCTGGTTCACCGACGGCCCGCCCCTGCACTGGAAGACGGGCGGCAGCCACGCACCGATGCCGCCGGCCGGCGCGCGCACCAGCCCCGCCGACTATTCCGACACGCATTTCAACGGCCCCGGCATCGAGGCCGAGATCGCGTTGCGCCTGGGCAGCCCGGTGACCCCCGAACTGGCCGCCGCATTGACGCAGGAAAGCGCCACCGCCCTGGTCGATGCCATGGCCGTGTCCATCGAGGTGGTGGACTCGCGCCTGACCGACCGCAGCAGGGCCCCTGCCCTGCTCAAGCTGGCCGACCAGCAGACCCACGGGGCCCTGGCCATGGGCGCCTGGGTGCCGTTCGCCGCCCGGGACTGGGCCGCGCAGCAGTGCGAGATCCGCATCGGCAACCAGGAGCCGGTACACAAGACCGGCACCTGCCCACAGGGCGACCCCACCAGGTCGCTGGTGGGCTGGCTGCGCCATGCCACGCGCTTTGGCACGCTGCCCGCAGGTGCGGTGGTCAGCACCGGCACCTGGTGCGGCGTGCTGCCGGCGAAGGCGGGCGATACGGTCACCGTCACCTTCCCCGGCGTCGGCAGCGCGACCTGCAGGCTGTGAGTACCTGAGGTCCCGGCCCCGGTCTACGGGGCCGCGCGGCGCAGTCCACGCTGGGGTGCCATCCGGTCGCGCACCTGCTCGAAAGTGTCCCAGAAGGCGGCCTCCTGCGTGGTCGCGAAGCTGATGCGCATCAGCGTGGAGGGCTGCCGGCTGGCGTGGAACAGGGCACCGGGCGCCAGCAGGTAACCCTCGTCGAGCATGTGCTGGGCCAGCAGGTCGGTGTCGACGCCGGTGTCGACCCAGCCGAACAGGCCCGCCGGCTCGGCCATGAACACGCAGCCCGCGGCGCGGGCCAGCGTGACGCTGCGGCTGCGCGCCGCATCGAGCCGCGCACGTACGCGCTCGGCATGGCGGCGCAGCTGGCCCTGTTCGATGCAGATGGCCAGCGCCTTTTCCAGCAGCGACGGGGTGGTCAGTGTGGCCAGCAGCTTGGTGTCGAGCAGGCGCTCGACCAGCGGCACCGGCGCGGCCAGGTAGCCGACGCGCCAGTTGGGCGCCAGGATCTTGGCGAAGCCCCCCACATAGATGGTGCGCTGCAGCCCGTCGAGCGCCGTGAGCCGCGTGGCATGCTCCGGCGCAATGTGGCTGTAGGTGTCGTCCTCGACGATGTGGAAATCGTGCTGCTGGGCCAGTTGCAGCAGCCGGTGCGCACTGCCCGGCGACAGGCAGTAGCCGGTCGGGTTGTGGAAAACGCTGACACTCACGAACAGCCGGGGCTGGTGCGTTTCGCAGTAATGCGCCATCACCGCCAGGTCGGGGCCGTCCGGGTTGCGCGGCACCGGCAGCACCCGCATGCCCAGCGCTTCGAGCCGGGCGAATTCGACCGACCAGCCGGGCTCCTCCACCATGACCGGGTCGCCCGCCTTGAGCAGGGTGCGGCTGACGATGTCGAGCGCATGCGTGGCGCCCACGGTGGTCATGATCTGCTCCGGCGGCGCGGTGATGTGCAGGGCGCCGAGCCGGCGCGACAGCGACGCCCGCAGGCCGGCGTCGCCCATCGGCTCGCCGTACAGCAGCGAGCCCTGGGCCCAGGCGCTGCCGTTGACCACCTTGCGCACGGCCGCCGGCAGGGCCGGCAGGTCGATCCAGTCGGGCGGCAGCACCCCCGAACCCGGCTGCGGCCGCGCCGAGGGGCTGTGGAACATGCCGCGGATGAGGGCGGTGGCATGGATACGCGAGCCGACCGGCAAGGGCCCGATGCCGGGCAGGGCCGGGTGGCGTGCGCCGGCCGGGGCGGCGGCGGATGGCACGGAGTGCGGCTGCTGCGTGTCGCGCACGAAGAAGCCGCGCTGGCGCCGCGCCTCGACCAGTCCCTGGGCCAGCAGCACGTCGTAGGCGGCGACCACGGTATGCGGGCTCACCCCCTGCTGGCGCGCGCATTCACGCACCGAGGGCAGGCGCGCCCCGGGGGCCAGCAACTGGGCACGGATACGTTCGGCAAAACGCCCCGCCAGCTGTTCGGTCAGGGTTTGCGAGGCGGTGCGGGTGAGCATGGCTGCGGTAGGGTGGAGGCCTGTGCCTGCGTGACGAGCAATACAGAAGACAATTTTGTTGCCAGGACTGTACTGGTACTGTGATGGCCGCAACTGTAAAGTAGCGGTCCCGTCTCCGCAAGCTGCCGGCACCGCTCCCCGGTGCGGCTTCTCCCGTTTTCTAAGGAACCTGCATGACCTGGACCCTGGCGGCCCGCACCCGCAAGATGACGTCGTCGGCCATCCGCGACCTGCTCAAGCTCACCGAGCGCCCGGGCATCATCAGCTTCGCCGGCGGCCTGCCGTCGCCCAAGACCTTTCCGGTCGAAGCCTTCGCCGTGGCCTGCGACCGGGTACTGTCGCAGGATGGCCGCGGCGCCCTGCAATACGCCACCACCGAAGGCCTGCTGGCGCTGCGCGAGGCGGTGGCGGCCGGCCTGCCCTGGATGGTGGATCCGGCCGACGTGCTGATCACCACCGGCTCGCAACAGGGCCTGGACCTGGCCGCCAAGGTGCTGATCGACCCCGGCAGCCCGATCCTGGTGGAAACGCCGACCTACCTGGGTGCGCTGCAGGCCTTCCAGCCGATGGAGCCTGACGTCGTGGCGGTGAAGAGCGATGCCGGTGGCATCGACGTGGACGATTTCGAGGCCCGCTCTGCCGGTGCGCGGTTTGCCTACCTGCTGCCCAATTTCCAGAACCCGACCGGCCGCTCGATGGACGAGGCACGCCGGGCCGCGGTATCCGAACGCGCCGCGCAGTGCGGCGTGCCGCTGCTAGAGGACAACCCCTATGGCGAACTGTGGTTCGACACACCGCCGCCGCTGCCGCTGACCGCGCGCGATCCGGCCAACTGCATCTACATGGGCTCGTTCTCGAAGGTGCTGGCACCGGGCCTGCGGCTGGGTTTCCTGGTGGCACCGCCGGCCATCCACCAGCGGCTGGTGATGGCCAAGCAGGCCGCCGACCTGCACAGCCCGAGCTTCAACCAGCGTATCGTGGCCGAGGTGATGAAGGACGGCTTCCTGGACCGGCACGTGCCCACCATCCGCGCCCTGTACAAGGCGCAGCGCGACGCCATGCTGGCCGCGCTGGAACGCGAGATGGCCGGCCTGGACGTGCAGTGGAACAAACCCGCCGGCGGCATGTTCCTGTGGGCGCGCCTGCCCGAGGGCCTGTCGGCCACGGCGCTGCTGCCCAAGGCGGTGGAAAAGGGCGTGGCCTTCGTGCCCGGCGACCCGTTCTACGCCGGCGAGCCCGACCCGCGCACCCTGCGGCTGTCCTTCGTGACGGCCAGCCACGAGCAGATCGACACCGGTGTCGCAGCGCTGGCCGCCGCCATCCGCGAGGCGCTGGCCGACCGGCCTTCCACGCAGGCCCGGCAGTCGGCCGTGGAGGCCTGAGGTGATCCACCTCTGGGGGCGCATCACCTCCATCAACGTCCGCAAGGTGGTGTGGACGGCGCAGGAACTGGGCATCACCGTGCAGCGCACCGATGCCGGAGGCGCCTTCGGCCTGGTGCAGGAGCCCGGTTACCTGGCACGCAACCCGAATGGCCTGGTGCCGCTGCTGCACGACGACGATGGCGGTGTGGAACTGTGGGAATCGAACGTGGTGGTGCGCTACCTGTGCGCGCGCTACGCACCAGGCGAGCTGTACCCGCTGGCGCTGGGCCCCCGTTTCGAGGCCGAGAAGTGGATGGACTGGCAGCAGACCACCACCAACCCGGCCGGCCGCCACGCCTTCCTGCAGTGGATCCGCACCCCGGCCGAACAGCGCCGGCACGAGCTGATCGCCCAATCGGTCACGGCCATGGAACCGCTGCTGGCGCGGATGGACGAGCACCTGGCACGGCACGCCTTCATGGGTGGCGAGCGTTTTTCCATGGCCGACATTCCCCTGGGCTGCGAGGTGCACCGCTGGTTCGGCCTGCCGCAGCCGCGCCCGGCCCTGCCGCACCTCGAACGCTGGTTCCAGTCGCTGTGCGACCGCGGCGGCGCGCTGGGTGTGCTGGACCAGCCCCTGACCTGAATTCCCCACCGCCATGCCCACCGCCAGCACTGCCACCACACGCCCTTTCCGCCAGCTCGACGTTTTCACCGACCGTGCCGGCTACGGCAACCCGCTGGCGGTGGTGCTCGACGGCGCCGGCCTGGACGGCACGCAGATGCAGCGTTTCGCCGCCTGGACCAACCTGTCGGAAACCACCTTCGTGCTGCCGCCGACCCGGCCGGAATGCGACTACCGCGTGCGTATCTTCACACCCGGCGGCGAGCTGCCCTTCGCCGGGCACCCGACACTCGGCACCTGCCATGCCTGGCTGGCCGCGGGCGGTGTGACCCGCCGTGGCGACATGGTGCTGCAGGACTGCGCTGCCGGCCCGGTATCCATCCGGCGCGGCAAGGACCGCCTGGCCTTCGCCGCACCGCCGCTGGCACGCAGTGCCCCCTCGCCTTCGGTCCTGGCCCAGGTGGCCCGTGCGCTGGGCCTGCGGCCGCAGGAGGTGCGCGCCGCCCAGTGCCTGGACAACGGCCCGGTCTGGCTGGCCCTGGTGCTCGACAGCGCCAGCACCGTGCTGGCCCTGGCCCCCGACCACCAGGCACTGAAGAACCTCAACGTGAAGGTCGGCGTGGCCCACGTGCCGCCCAGGCTGTCCGCGGCGGACGGCCCGGCAGCGGAAATGGTGACGGTACGGGCCTTCGCTGCGCCGGTCGGCATCCACGAAGACCCGGTGACCGGCAGCCTCAACGCCAGCCTGGCGCAGTGGCTGATCGGCGACGGCCTGGCGCCGGAGCGTTATGTGGCCTCCCAAGGCGAATGCCTGGGCCGCGCGGGACGGGTTTTTGTCGAGCGCGACAGCAGCGGCCAGGTCTGGGTGGGCGGCGACGTGGCCGACTGCATCAGCGGCAGCGTACAGCTTTGACGGCACAAATACCGGGTAGCATGCGGCTCCCAAGGCCCTGGACCCGTTGATGCGCCACCCTGTCTGCGTGCTGGTGTTGTTTGCCGTGCTGGCGACCACCGGCTGCGCCACCACCACCACCCGGTTCTCCGACAGCCGCAAGGCCGACAGGTCGGAAGCCTTCGATTCGGCCACCACCCATTCGCGGGACTACCCCGCAGGCGCGGACCAGACCTGCGAAGCCGCGCGCCGCGCCCTGCTGAGCCAGGGCTACCTGATCAACACGGCGGGGCCGGACCAGGTCATCGGCCGCAAGAACTTCCAGCCGAGCGTGGAGGAACACGTCGAACTGGAATTCCGCGTCGTCTGCGCCAGCGAGAGCGAGGCCGCCGGCAACCGCAGCGCGGTGGTCTTCGTCACCGCGGTACGCGAGCGCTACGCCCTGAAGAAGGTCAACAACTCGGCCAGCGTCGGTGTCGGTGTGCTGGGCTCGCTGTCGCTGCCCATCTCGGCCAGCAACGACGCAATGGTGAAGGTGGCCAGCGAAACCCTGGCCGACCAGGTGCTGTACGACCGCTTCTACACGCTGCTCGACCGTTTTCTGACCCCCCAGGATGACAACCGGGCCGCCGACCTGCAACCGCAACCGCAACCGCAACCGCAGCCCCAGCCCCAGCCTCAGATACAAGCAGCGGCACCGCCGCCGCCGGTCAAACCCTAACCCCAGTCACCCATCGGTTCACCCAGCCGCACTGCGCCGGCGGGCGCCCAGGCCGGGTTGAAGGCCAGCGGACCCTGCGGGAACAGCAGGACCACGGTGGAGCCGAGCAGGAAGCGGCCCATCTCCTGCCCCTTGGCCAGCACCACCTCGCCATCGGCATAGTCCCAGCTTTTGACCGCCTTGCCGCGCGGCGGGTTGACGGTGCCGTGCCACACCGTGGCCATGCTGCCGACGATGGTGGCGCCGACCAGCACCAGCACGAAGGGCCCATGGGCCGACTCGAAGACACACACCACCCGCTCGTTGCGGGCGAACAACCCCGGCACACCGCGCGCCGTGGCCGGGTTGACCGAGAACAGCTCACCCGGCACGTACACCATGCGCCGCAGCCGCCCCTCGCAAGGCATGTGGATGCGGTGGTAGTCGCGCGGGCTCAGGTAGATGGTGGCGAAGTGGCCGTGGTCGAAACGCGCGGCCAGCTCCGCATCGCCGCCGACCAGGGTGCGGGTGGAATAGCGGTGGCCCTTGGCCTGGAAGATCTGGTCGTGGGCGATGGCACCGAACTGGCTGATGGCGCCGTCGACCGGGCACACCAGGTCGGCGTCGGCCAGCGGCCGCACGCCGGGTTTCAGCGCCCGGGTGAAAAAATCATTGAAGGTCGCGTAGTGCGTGATGTCGGGGTCGGCGGCCTCGGCCATGTCGACGCCGTACTTGCGCACGAACCAGCGGATGATGTTGGTGGTGCGCTGGCCGCGCTCCCGGCCGGCGACCCAGCCGGCAAAGCGCGTCAGCGCCTGCTTGGGCAGGGCGTACTGGTGCAGGATGGGCAGGCGATGCGGCAAGGAGTGGCCTCGTGGAAGGGAAGCCGATTCTATCGGCGCCTCTTCCCGGCCCCCCTGTCAGCGCACACCGCGGCCCGGAGCAGGGCGTTGCGGGCCCGCACCTGCCACGCCGGCCGCGTGGGGCTGTTTTCAGCCAGCCGTGGTGCCGCGCCCGTGGCGCTCGGCATACAGGGCCAGTTCGACATCGTTCTTGGTGCCGGTTTTTTCGAGGATACGCGCCCGGTAGGTGCTGACGGTATTGGAGGCCAGGCCCAGTTGTGCACCAATTTCGCCCACCGTCTGCCCGGTGGTGAGCAGGCGGAACACCTGGTGCTCGCGGTGCGACAGGGCCTCGGCGGCCGAGACCTTGCCGACTGCCGCGGCCAGGGCGTCGGCGGTGGCCGGCGATACGTAGATGCCGCCTGCAGCGGCCTTGCGTACCGCCGCGACCATGGTGTCGGGGTCGGCGCTCTTGTGGAGGTAGCCGGCCGCCCCCAGGCGGATGCAGCGCACCGCGTACTGGTTCTCCGGGTAGGTGGACAGCACCAGCACCGGCAGCGTGGGCCAGTCGCGGCGCAGGGCCTGCAGCACGTCGAGCCCGTCGCGCTCGGGCAGGGCGATGTCGAGCAGCACCACGTCGAGGCCCAACGGGCCGCCGCGCGCCGCGACCCGGGCCAGCACCTCGGGGCCGGTCTGCGCCTCGTCCATGGCGTGCAGCTCGGGCACGCCGTTGGACGGGTCGCGCAGCACCTGCTTGATGCCCTCGCGCACGATGCGGTGGTCGTCGCCGACCAGCACCCGGATGGCATGCTGCATGGTTTTCAGCCCCGGGGCAGTGCCAGGGGCAGCCGCAGGTGGAAGGTGCTGCCGCGCCCGATGTCGCTGCGGATGTCGAGGCTGCCGCCGAAATGCAGCGCCCGCTCGCGCATGCCGCGCACGCCGTAGGAGGTGGGTGCGCCGAAGGCCTGCGGCGCCGCGCCCACACCATCGTCGCTGACCTGGAGGTCGAGGGTGTCTTCCGATACCGCGATGGCCACGCCCAGGCGCCGGGCGCGGGCATGGCGCGCCACGTTGGACAACATCTCCTGGAAGATGCGGAATACCGCGGTGGCCGCCGGGCCCACCGGCTCGGCGCCGGCGCCGGCCTCCAGGTGCCAGTCGAGTTCGAGTTCGGCCGCCTGGGCGAAGTCCTGTGCCTGCCACTCCAGCGCCGCCCACAGGCCCTGGTGGTCGAGGATGCTGGGCCGCAGGTCGGTGATGATGCGGCCGACGTTGTCGACCGCCTGCTCGATCAGGCCGTTCATGCCGTGGCATTTGCAGCGCATCTCCAGCCGCATGTCCTGCGCCGCCTGGGGCGCGCGGCCGGCCTGTTCACCCAGCCGTTTGTCGAGCCAGTTGACGTCCATCTTCAGCGCCACCAGCAGGCTGCCAAGTTCGTCGTGCACCTCGCGGGCGATGCGGGTGCGCTCCTCCTCGCGCACCGAATCGGTCCAGGCCGAGAGGGCCCGCAGCTGTTCCAGCGCGGCCGTCAGTTCGGCGGTGCGGGCCGCCACCCGCTGCTCCAGCGCGTCGCGCGACTGCAACAACGCATCGGCCACGCGCCGGCGTTCGGTAATGTCGACGAAGGTGATGACCGCGCCGCGCACCTTGCTGCCGTCGAAGATGGGTGAACTCGAATACTCCACCGGGAAGGCCGTGCCGTCGCGGCGCCAGAACACCTCGGTGTCGATGCGGCAGGCCTGGCCCCGGCGGAAGGCGCGGAAGATCGGGCAGGCACTGTCGGGATAGGGCGAGCCGTCGGCATAGGAGTGGTGCGTCAGCTCGTGCATGTTGCGGCCCAGCACCTCGCCGGCCGTATAGCCGAGCGCCTCGGCACCGGCCCGGTTGATGAACACGCAGTGGCCATCGAGCCCGACACCGAAGATGCCTTCGCCGGTGGACTCCAGCAGCAGGCCAGCCTGTTCGGTCCAGGCGGCGTCCGGCGCCTGCGGTGCAGGTACGGGACCAGGGACGGGGGCGGCAAGGGCAGTAGCGGGCATGGCCTACCCGGTTAGCAATGGACGTGCCCGGCCTGCTGGCCGGGCGATCAGCTCAGCGCGGGAAGGACGGCTCCGCAACCAGCGTGGACAGAGGCAACTGCCCCAACTCTTCCAGCAGCAGCGCCAGTTGCTGCGCCGCAGCATCGACCACCGCCCGGCCTTTTGCCGCGGTCGCTGCCGCCGCATTGCCCACGGCGCCGGCAGGGTTGTAATCCTGCATCTGCCACGCGAGCTTGGCGCTGCGGCCATCCCCGAGCAGGCGGTAGCGCCCGGCACGGTCCTGCGAGGTGGAATGGAAATCGCGCGCCGCGGCCATGTCCACCAGCCCGGGGTGCAGGGCCAGCATCATGGAGGTCTCGATGTCGCCGGCATGGATGCCGAAGCGGTGTTCGTGCGGCGGGAACAGGCTTTCGACCGGCGCCGGCAGGGGCAGCGAAAACCAGCTGGCGCTGTAGACGATGAGCCCGCAGCGGGCCCGCAGGTCGCGCGCCACCAGGTCCATGGCGCCGACCTGGCCGCCGTGGCCGTTGAGCAGCAGGAGCTTCTTGATGCCGGTGCGCGCGACGGCCTCGCCGATCTCGGTCCAGATGCGCAGCAGGGTCTCGGCGCTGAAGCTGAGGGTGCCGGGAAACAGCGTGTGCTCCGGGCTGAAACCCACCGCCTGGGTGGGCAGGAACAGCGCGGGCAAGGCCGCCGGCAGCAGCGGCAGTGCGCGGGCGATGACACCGTCGAGCAGCGCCGCATCGACACACAGCGGCAGGTGCGGGCCATGCTGCTCGGTGGCCGCGACCGGCAGCACCGCGATGGCCTGCGCGGCCGTGCCGTCGGCCGCCATATGCGCGAAATCGGTGGTGCGCAGCTCGGACCAGAAACGCGAACGCAGGGCGGGAGCGGGGGGCGGCGTCATGGTCCGATCTTAGCTGCCCTACCCTGCCCCTTCCCGGGGCTTCCCGCGGTTTCCCCGGCTCAGCCCTGCATGCCGAACATGCGGGCGGCGTTGCCGCCGAGGATGGCCGCGCGGTCGGCATCGCTCAGCGACGGGGTGTTCATCACGTGGTCCACCGGGTGCAGTTCCCACGGGATGGGGAAGTCGGTGCCCAGCATGACCTGGCTGGCGCCGACTTCGGCCACCAGGTGGCGCAGCGCCTCGGGGGTGAACACCAGGGCGTCGAAGTAGATCTGCTTGATGTACTCCGAAGGCCGCTTCTTGAGCACCACACCAGCGTCGCAGTTGGTCGGCGACACGTAGCAGCTGAAGTCCATGCGCGGCGCGTAGGAACCCAGGAAACCGCCGCCGTGCGCAGCGCAGATCTTCAGCTGGGGGAACTTGTCGAGCACACCTTCGTAGATCAGGTGCTGCAGTGCGATGGTGGTGTCCAGCGGGTTGCCGATGACGTTGGACATCCAGCCGTTGCCCTTGAAGCGCTTGGCCAGCTCGGGCGTGCTTTGCGGGTGGATGAACAGCACCGCGCCCAGTGCCTCGGCCTTGGCCAGGAAGGGGTGGAACTGTTCCAGGGCGAAATCGTCGCCGTTGACGTTGCCGCCGATGGCCGCACCGCGCAGGCCCAGCCCCATGGCGCGTTCGAGTTCGGCGATGGCGAGTGCGGGGGACTGCAGCGGCAGCGAGGCGAAGGCGCCGAAGCGGTCCGGGTTGGCACGGCAGAGTTCGGCCAGCTTGTCGTTCTGCGTCCGGCAGATGGCGGCGGCGGTTTCCGCGTCGCGGCGGTACCAGTAGGGGTTGATGCTGAGCACCTCCATGTCGATGCCCATCTCGTCCATGGCGGCCAGGCGCTCGGCGACGACGATGACGTGCTCCTTCTGGCCCTTCACCGGCGGCATGATGGCCTGGACCTCCGCCGGGTTGCCCCACAGCGCCAGTGCCTCGGGCACGTAGCAGTGGCAGTGCACGTCGATGGTCTTCACGCGCTGGCCGCCGATGGTGACGGGCAGGTGGTACTGCGCCTTGTCGCCCGGCGACGGGCGCCATGCGGGTTGCGCGGCCGCGGCGCCGCAGCCGGTGACCGCGATGCCCTCCACGGTGGTGGCCGGGGCGCTGGCGGAATGCTTGTCGGAACTGCCCATGGGTGCTTCAGCCCTTCATGCCGAACATACGCGCGGCATTGCCGCCCAGGATGGCCGCGCGGTCCGTATCGCTCAGCGACGGGGTGTTCATCACATGGTCCACCGGGTGCAGTTCCCAGGGAATAGGGTAGTCGGTGCCCAGCATGACCTGGCCCACGCCGACTTCGGCCACCAGGTGGCGCAGCGCCTCGGGGGTGAACACCAGGGCGTCGAAGTAGATCTGCTTGATGTACTCGGACGGGCGCTTCTTCAGCACGGTCTTCGGGTCGCAGTTGACGGGCGACACGTAGCAGCTGAAATCGACGCGCGGCGCGTAGGAGCCCATGTAGCCGCCGCCGTGGGCCGCGCAGATCTTCAGATTCGGGAACTTGTCGAGCACACCTTCGTAGATCAGGTGCTGCAGCGCGATGGTGGTGTCCAGCGGGTTGCCGATGACGTTGGACATCCAGCCGTTGCCCTTGAAGCGCTTGGCCAGCTCGGGCGTGCTTTGCGGGTGGATGAACAGCACCGCGCCCAGTTCCTGGGCCTTGGCCCACACCGGGTGGAACTGCTCCTGGGAGAAGTCCTCACCGTTGACGCTGCCGCCGATGGCCGCACCGCGCAGGCCCATTTTCATGGCGCGTTCGAGTTCCTGCACCGCCAGGTCGGGGAACTGCAGGGGCAGCGAGGCGAAGGCGCCAAAACGCTCCGGGTTGGCGCGGCACAGCTCGGCCAGCTTGTCGTTCTGCAGCTTGGTGATGGCCGATGCGCTGGCGCGGTCGCGGCGGTACCAGAACGGGTTGATGCTGAGCACTTCCATGTCGATGCCCATGAAGTCCATGGCGGCCAGGCGGTCGGCGACGACGATGACATGTTCCTTCTGGCCACGCACCGGCGGCGCCAGGGCCTGCACTTGCGCCGGCGTGCCCATCATGCTCAGGGCCTCGGGGATGTAGCAGTGGCAGTGCACGTCGATGGTCTTGACACGCTTGCCGGCGACCATGACGGGCAGGTGGTACTGGGCCAGATCGCCGGGCGACGGGCGCCATTCCGACTTCTGGGCCGGCACGGCACTGCAGCCGGTGATGGCAATGCCGGCCACGGTGCCGGCGGTGGTGCCCAGGAAACCTCTGCGTGATGTGCCCATGTCTCTGTCCTTCATGTTGATATAACAGTCAAATCCACAGACTGTAGCCCTGAAATCGGTCGAGCGACCTAGGGAAACAACGGAGGCCGCCGCCGCGGCATCAGCCCTTCATGCCGAACATGCGGGCGGCGTTGCCGCCGAGGATGGCCACGCGGTCGGCATCGCTGAGCGACGGGGTGTTCATCACATGGTCCACCGGATGCAGTTCCCAGGGAATGGGGAAGTCGGTTCCCAGCATGACCTGGCCCACACCCACCTCGGCCACCAGGTGGCGCAAGGCCTCGGGGGTGAACACCAGGGCGTCGTAGTAGATCTGCTGGATGTATTCCGCCGGCCTCTTCTTCAGCACGATCTTCGGGTCGCAGTTGACGGGCGACACGTAGCAGCTGAAGTCCATGCGCGGTGCGTAGGAGCCGAGGTAGCCACCGCCGTGGGCCGCGCAGACCTTCAGATCCGGGAACTTGTCGAGCACACCTTGGTAGATCAGGTGCTGCAGCGCGATGGTGGTGTCCAGCGGGTTGCCGATGACGTTGGACATCCAGCCGTTGCCCTTGAAACGCTTGGCCAGCTCAGGGGTGCTGCGCGGGTGGATGAACAGCACCGCGCCCAGCTCCTGGGCCTTGGCCCACACCGGGTGGAATTTCTCCTGGGAGAAGTCCTCGCTGTTGACGCTGCCACCGATGGCGGCGCCGCGCAGGCCCAGGGTCTTCACCGCGTATTCGAGCTCCTGTACCGCCAGCTCGGGGAACTGCAGCGACAGCGAGGCGAAGGCGCCGAAGCGCTCCGGGTTGGCACGGCAGAGCTCGGCCAGCTTCTCGTTCTGCATCTTGCAGATGGCCGCCGATGTGACCCGGTCGTGGCGGTACCAGAAAGGGTTGATGGAGAGGATCTCCATGTCGATGCCCATGAAGTCCATGAAACGCAGCCGCTCCTCGACCACGATGGTGTGCTCGTTCTTGCCGCGCACCGCCGCACCGACGGAAGCGGCCTCCGCGGCACCCAGCAGGGCCAGCGCCTCGGGGATGTAGCAGTGGGCATGCACGTCGATGGTTTTCACCCGCCTGCCCGCGACCATGACCGGCAGGTGGTACTCCGCCATGTCGCCGGGGCCCGGGCGCCATGGCTTCTGCCCTGGCGGCGGCATGGCGCCGCAGCCGGTGAGGGCGATGCCGGCGACCACGCCGGCGGAGCCGCCCAGGAAATTTCTGCGGGAGTCCTGCATGTCTCGTCCTTTTTGTGATTGGTATAACAACGACGCTGCACTCTAGATGCGAATCCCGCCACTCCTTCTAGGGGAAACAACGGAGGTGAGGCGAAGTACACGAAGTGAAAAGCCGGGAGGCTCCAGTTATTCAACCTTGATGTTCGCGGCCTTGGCGATGCGCGCCCAGCGCTGCGTCTCCACGTCGAGGAAACCGCCATAGGCCTCCAGCGACTCGGTGCCCGATTCGTAGCCCTGCTCATGGAACCAGTCCTGGGCCGCCGGCGTGGCCATCTGCCCGGCGACGACGTCGCGGATCTTCTTCAGGATGGCCGGGGGTGTGCCGGCGGGCGCCAGCAGGCCGTTCCAGTTGTTGGTGTCGAAGCCGGCCAGTCCCGACTCAGCCAGCGTCGGCACGTCGGGCAGCAGGGGCGAGCGCTTGAGCGAGGTGACGGCCAGTGCGGTCAGCTTGCCCTGCCTCTGCAAGGGCACGCAGGCCGCCAGTTGCACCGTGGCCAGGTCGAGCTGGCCGCCCACCAGGTCGGCCACGTACTGGGCCGCCCCGCGGTAGGGGATATGGTTGAGCTTGATGCCGGCCTGGGTGGAGATCAGCTCGACCGTCAACTGGCCCACGGTGCCGATGCCGGGGCTGCCGTAGTTGATGGCGCCGGGCTGGCTCTTGGCCAGGGCCACGAACTGCTGGAAATCCTTGGCCGGAAGGGCGGTGCGCACGGCGATGCAGCTCGGCGTCTTGGCGATCAGCAGGATCGGCGCCACGTCTTTCAGGGTGTAGCCGATGTTGGCCCGCACGCTGGGGGCGATGGTGATCGGGCCGGGGTTGGCCGCCAGCAGGGTGTAGCCGTCGGCCGGCCCCTTCAGCACCGCCGCCGTGGCCGGCACGCCGCCTGCGGCGGCCTTGTTCTCGACGATGACCGGCTGGCCCAGCGCGGTGGTGAGCTGCTGCCCGGCCCAGCGGGCCTGGATGTCGGTCGGCCCCCCGGCGACGAAGGGCACGATGATGTGGATGGGCCGGTTGGGGTAGGCCGCGATCTCGGCGGCCGAGGGCTGCGTTTGCACCTGCGCCAGGGCCGCGCCTGCGACCGCCAGCAGCGCGGCGCCCGCTACCAGGGCCGTGCTCCGGCCGAAGATGCCGATACGCCCGCCCTGCCCCGTCTTGCTGTCGATCTCCATCTGCGTCTCCTTCTTGGGAATGGCCGCATTGGGATACCAAGCAAGGCGTTTGCCTACGGGGATTACACGGTACGCCGGCGGATCGCCTCGATGATGATGGCGTTGTCGAGCAGGGCTTCGCCCTGGGCCACGCAGTCGCCCATCAGTGCGGTATAGACCGAGGCGAAGGGCAGCGCCTGCCCGTGGGCGGTGGCCTGCTCGGCCATGAGGCTGAAATCCTTGAGGCTCTGGTCGACCCGGCTCTGCGGCGGATCGAAGCGGCGCTCGGCCATGAGGGGGCCCTTGACCTCCATCACACGCGAATAGGCCGCGGAGCCCACCAGCACCTTCAGGAAGGCGGTCGGGTCCAGCCCCAGCCGCTCGGCGAACACCAGGCCCTCGGCCATGGCACCGCGGTGCAGGCCCAGCACCAGGTTGACGGCCAGCTTGGCGCGCCCGCCATTGCCGGCCGCACCCAGGAAATGGCGCTGCGGGCAGAGCGCGTCGAGCACCGCCACGATGCGGGCGATGTCGGCGGGAGCGCCGGCGGTGAGGCCCACCGCGTCGCCCTTGGCCATGGAGCCGCTGGTGCCGGACACCGGCATCTCGACGAAGGGCAGGCCGACCACGGCGCAGCGCAGGGCCAGTGCGGCGATGCGGTCGGGGTCGCAGGTGCTGGTGCACACTACCGTCGGCCGCCGGCCCGGGGCGGATGCGGCCAGGATGCCGCCGGTGCCTTCGATCGCGTCCTCGACCTGGGTGGTGTCGAACACCGCCAGCACGATGACGTCGTTGTGGCGTGCCAGTTCGGCCACCGAGGCGGCCGGCGTGCGGCGTTCACCGGTGAAGGCGGCGCAGCGCTGTGCATCCACGTCGAAGCCCTGCAGCGCGAAGCCGGCCCCGTGCAGCCGGCTCGCGCAGGCCGAGCCCATCAGGCCCAGCCCGGCGATGCCGACACGCCATGCGGGAGCGGCCGTCATTGCGGTTTGATCCCCGCGTCCTTGATGGCCTTGCCGACACGGGCATAGCCGTTCTTGGTCAGGTCATGGAGCTGCGCCGGCTGCGAGGCCACTGGCTCCAGGCCCAGCGCGCCCAGGCGTTCCCTGACACCCGGGTCGGCCACGGCCTTGGCCACCTCGGCGTTGAGCCGGTCGACCAGGGGCTTGGGCAGGCCCTTCGGGCCATACAGGCCGAGCCAGGTGGAAAACTGGAAGGCGGCCGCACCGGCCTCGGCAAAAGTCGGCACATCGGGCAGCAGCGGCGAACGTTTGGCGTTGGGCTGCGCCAGGGCACGCAGCCGGCCTTCCTTGATGAAAGGCAGGGCCACCGACACCGCCGAGAACATGAGGGGCACCTGGCCGCCGGACACGTCGGTCGTGGCCTGGGTAGCGCCCTTGTAGGGCACGTGGGTGAGCTTGATCTTGTTGGCCGCGGCGAACAGCTCCATCGAGATGTGCTGCGGGCTGCCGTTGCCGCCGCTGGCGTAGTCGATCTTGCCGGGCTCGGCGCGCGCCTTGGCCAACAGTTCGGGCACGGTCTTGGCGGCGAAGTCCCGGTTGCTGACCAGCACCCAGGAAATGTCGGCCATCTGGCTGATGGACTGGAAATCGTTGACCGGGTCAAAGTTGACCTTCTCGGCCAGGTTCACCGCGTAGTTCAGCACGCTGTCGGTGATGCCGCCGAGGGTGTAGCCGTCGGGTGCCGCACGCACCACCTTTTCGGCGCCGATCAGGCCCGACACACCGGGCTGGTTCTCGATCATGAAGCTCACCTTCATGTTCTCGCCCATCTTGCCGGTGACGATGCGGGTAGCCACGTCGGCTGCGCTGCCGGCCTGCAGCGGCACGATCACCAGGATCGGCCTGCTGGGGTAGGCGTTCTGGGCGGCGGCGCCCTGGCAGGCCAGGCCGGTGGCGAGGGCGGCCATGGCGGCCATGGCGGCCAGGGCCGTGCGGCGCACGGGGTGTCGGGGTGCTGTGTTCATGTCTTCTCCTGGAATGGATCGTTCTTGTGCCTGCATGGCGGGGCGCCGGCCACTACTCCTGCATGCCGGATTCCTTGACCACCTTGGCCATGCGTTTGTAGTCCTCGGCCATGTAGCTGCCCATCTGCTGCGGGCTGAGCCGGAAAGGGTCGATGCCGTTGTCCGACAGTTGCTTGACGGTGTCGGGCGCGGCCAGCACCTGGGCCAGGGCGCCGGAGAGCCTGGCCACGATCTCGTCGGGCGTGCCGGCCGGCGCGACGATGCCGATCCACGAGGCGTAGTCGTAGCCCGGCACGCCGGATTCGGCGACCGTGGGCAGGTCGGGCAATACCGGCGTGCGTTGCGCGCCGGCCACGGCAATGGGGCGCAGCTTGCCGGCCTTGACCAGGGGCAGCACGGTGCCGATGGCGTTGAACATGGCATTGGTCTCGCCGGCGACCAGCCCCACGGCGGCGGGACTGGCACCCTTGTAGGGGACGTGGGTCATCCTGGTGCCGGTGGCCGTCTCGAACATGGCCATGGCGATGTGCTGCGGGCTGCCCACCCCACCGGACGCGTAGTTGGCCTGGCCCGGGTGCGCCTTGGCGTAGGCGATCAGGTCGGCCACGTTCTTGATGGGCAGTCCGGGGTTGACCACCAGGGCCGTCGGCAGCACCGCCACCATGCCGACCGGGCGGAAGCTGCGGGCCGGGTCGTAGCCGACCTTGCGCACATTGGGCAACACCCCCAGGATGGCGTTGTTGCAGCCGCACAGGGTGTAGCCGTCGGGTACGGCGCGGGCCACCTTCTGGGCGCCGATCTCACCGGAGGCACCGGTCTGGTTGTCGACCAGGAAGCTCTGCCCCAGCAGGACGCCGAGGCGTTCGGCCACGATACGCAGCGCCACGTCGGAGGCGCTGCCGGCTGCCAGGGGGGTGACCAAGGTGACCGGCCGCGAGGGCCAGGCCTGGGCCTGGGCCTGCGCCACGGCAGGCAGCAGCGCGGCCAGGCCGAGTGCCAGTGCCAGTACCCGTGCGGAAGGCCGGGCGACGGAACGAAGATTCAAAAGCATGCTTGTCTCCTTGAAGGGATGGCGCCTGTGCGGCGCTCTTGTCGTATGAGAAAGTAAGCGGCGCGGGCTGCGCCAGCCCGGGGCTACAGCATGACGCGGCCGCCATTGGTGTCGAGCGCCACGCCGGTGACGAAGCCGGCGCCGTCGGAGGCGAGGTACAGCATGGCGTTCACATGGTCGTCCACCGTGGCCAGCCGGCGCAGCGGCACCTGGGCGGCAATGCGCTCCACGTCCTCGGCCGTACGCAGCGCCGCCACGCGCGGTGTGAGGGTGGTCAGCGGCGCAATGGTGTTGGCGGTGATGCCATGCGGCCCCAGCTCGAAGGCCAGGAAGCGCGTCAGTTGGGTCACGCCGGCCTTGGCCGCGCCGTAGGCCGGCGACGAGGTGGCATGCACCGTGCGGCCGGAGATGGAGGTGATGTTGACGATACGCCCGGCCTTGGACACCTTGAGGCGCGGGATGGCCGCCTGGCAGGTGAGGAACACGCTGCGCAGGTTGAGCGCGATGGTGCGGTCCCACTCGTCGAGCTCCATCTGCTCCACGCTGAGCAGCTTGCGGTAGCCGCCGGCGCAGTTGATGAGCACGTCCAGCCCGTGGCCCGCCGCGTCGATCCGCACGAACAGATTCTTGACGGCCTCGGCATCGGTGATGTCGGCGGTGAGCGCCTGGGCGCGTTCGCCCAGCGACGCGGCGACGGCGCCGAGCCGCTCGCCGTCGATGTCGACCAGGAAAACAAATGCACCCTGTGCATGGAAGGCACGCGCTGCGGCCTCGCCGATGCCGCCCGCGGCACCGGTGATGGCGACCGCGCGGCCGGACAGTTCGGAATAGGTCGCCGCCACGCTGTCGTCGCCCCCGTTACTCGTTGTGCTCGGCGGACACCAGGCGCGTTTCGCCGGTTTCCACCAGGGTGCGGTTGGCGTCGATACGGCCGTAGATCCAGAAGATCTTCATACCCTTGGTGTCGGACACGTTGCGGAAACGGTGCGGTACGCCGGCGGGGATGAAGGTGGTGTCCTGCGGCACCAGGGTGTGGTGTTCGTCGCCGATGTCGAAGATGGCATCGCCTTCGAGCAGCATCACGCTTTCCTCGCAGTTGTGGAAATGCCAGGGGATCTGCGCGCCAGGGCCGAACTCGGTGATGCCGTTGATGAACGCCGTGGCGCCCAGCTTGGCCGACACCAGCGGGATGGTGCGAGCACCGCCGCCGCGTTCGTAGACCTTCAGGTCGGCCGGATGGAGGATGGCTGCTTCGCTCATGGGAAGTTCCTTTGCGTGGGAGGTTAGCGGGCCGGACCGGTCCAGACCGTCTTGGTGTTGGTGAACTCGTGCAGGCCGTGGTAGCCCAGCTCGCGTCCATAACCGGACTGCTTGACGCCGCCGAAGGGTAGGCGGGCGTCGGACGCCACCAGGCCGTTGACGAAGACGGCACCGGCATCGATGTCGCGCGACAGGGCGCGGCCGCGGTCGGCGTTGCCGGTCCACAGCGCGGCGCCCAGGCCGAATTCGGTGCCGTTGGCAACCGCCACGGCCTCGTCGGCATCCTTCACGCGCAGGATGGCGGCGGCGGGGCCGAAGGTCTCTTCGCGCGCGGCGGTCATGCCGGCCTCGACGTGGTCGAGCACGGTCGGTGCGTAGAAATAGCCCTTGCCCGGCAGCACCTGGCCGCCGGCGGTGAGCTTGGCACCTTCGGCCACGCTGGCACGCACCTGCTTGTCGAGGTCGTCGCGCAGATTGCCGCGGGCCAGCGGACCGATGGTGGTCGCCGCGTCGAGCGGGTCGCCCACCACCAGCCTGGCCACGCCGGCGCAGAAGGCGGCGGCGAAGCGGTCGGCCACCGAGGCCTCGACGATAAAACGCTTGGACGAGATGCAGCTCTGGCCAGTGTTGGAGAAGCGCGCCTTGACGGCGGTGGCGGCGGCGGCATCGATGTCGGCATCGGCCAGCACGATGAAGGGGTCGGAGCCGCCGAGTTCCAGCACCTGCTTCTTCAGTGCGTTGCCGGCCTGCGCGGCGATGGTGCGGCCGACCGGGGTGGAACCGGTGAAGGTGACGCAGGCAATACGCTCGTCCTCGATCAGGCCCTTCACGGCCGACGAACCCACCAGCAGCATGGTGAACAGGCCTTCCGGTGCGCCGGCCTCTTCGAACAGCGCCTGCATGGCGAGGGCGCACTGCGGCACGTTGGCGGCGTGCTTGAGCACCACGCCGTTGCCCGACATGAGCGCCGGCGCGGCCGCACGCATGGCCTGCCAGAACGGGTAGTTCCAGGGCATGACGGCCAGCAGCAGGCCCAGCGGGTCGTACACGATACGGCTGTCGCTGGCGTTGCTGGCGACGACTTCGTCCTCCAGCATGCGCGGGCCGTGGGCGGCATAGAAGTCGCAGGTGACGGCGCACTTCTCGATTTCGGCGGCGGCCTCCGACAGGGGCTTGCCCATTTCGAGAGTGATCAGCCTGGCCCAGGCGTCCTTGCGGTGGCGCAGGGTCTGCGCCAGCCGGGTGAGCAGGGGTGCGCGGCCGGCCGGGGTCAGCTTGCGCCAAGCGCGTTGCGCCTGGGCGGCGCGGGCCAGCGCGGCCTCGATGGCGTCCGCATCCGGCGACTCGAAGCTGCCCAGCGTCTCGCCATTGGCGGGGTTGATGGATTGCATCGCCATGGGATCAGTCCGCCTGGATGTGGTTGGTCTGGATGACGTTCTTGTAGAGCTCGAACTGCTTCTTCAGCGCGACGCTGAATTCTTCTGGCGAGGTGCCACGGATGGTCAGGCCGCCGTCGGTGAGCTGCTTGGCAACCGCCGGGTCGGCCAGGGCCTTGTGCATGGCGCCGGTCAGGCGGTCGACGATGGGGCGCGGCGTGCCACGGGGTGCCACCAGGGCGAACCAGGAATTGAAGTAGAAGTCCTTCAGGCCCGATTCGTTGACCGTGGGCACACTGGGGTACTGCGGCAGGCGCTGCTGCGTGGACACGGCCAGCAGGCGCAGCTTGCCGCCCTGGATCAGCGAGTTCACGGTGCCCAGGCCCTGGAAGGCGCCATCGACTTCACCGGCGGCCACGGCCACGGCCGCGGGGGTGGCGCCCTTGTAGGGCACGTGGGTGATGTTGAGGCCGGCGCGGTTGGCGAACATGGCCATGGCCAGGTGCTGCGGGCTGCCGTTGCCGCCGGAGCCATAGTTCAGCTTGCCGGGGTTGGCCTTGGCGGCCTTGATGAAGTCGGCCACCGTCTTGTAGGGAGAATCGGGCTTGACCACCAGGCCCCATTCGATGGTGCCGACCAGCGACACCGGCAGGAAATCGTTCAGCGCATTCCAGGGCGTGCGCGGGTAGATGTTGGGCACCATGGTCAGCACGCTGTCGTTGAAGGCGCCGATGATGTAGCCGTCCGGGTTCGCCTTGGCGACCTTGTCGGCGCCGATCAGGCCGGCCGAGCCGGGAATGTTTTCCAGCACGAAGGGCTGGCCCAGTTCGGTGCCCATGCGCTGCAGCAGTACCCGGGCGGCGACGTCCACCGCGCTGCCGGCGGCCAGGGGGATGATGGTCTGGACCGGCTTGGTGGGATAACCCTGCGCTGCGGCGGAGAGTGCGGCGCCGGCCAGGCAGGCCGACACCAAAAGGCTTTTCAGGAATGTCATGGAATCTTCTCCTCGTTGAACAGGGGGTAGTCAGGCCGGCCGCTGCACCGGCGTAATGCCGAGGCGCTGGGCCAGCCGGTCGAGATCATCAACCAGTGTAGGGGCGACCGGCACACCGGACTGCGCGTAGTCCTCGCGGCGGCCATGGCTTTGTTCGCCCGGCAGCCAGATGCGTTCGACGCCCGGCAGCCGCTCGCTGGCGCGGATGTCGCGCACCAGCACGTCGACCGCGGCCTTGAACGGGCCGGCGCCACCGAAGGCGGCCAGGTCGATGACCAGGATGGCCTGGCCGGTGTTGGTGGGGGTGTTCTTGTCGACGTTGAAGTCGACCACGTCCTTGCCCATGGCGCCGCCCTGCAGCGTGCCGGCCAGCAGGCCGACGATGAGCGCCAGGCCATAGCCCTTGTGGTCGCCGATGGGCAGCAGGAAACCTTCGCTGGAGCGGTTCGGGTCGGTCAGCGGCTGGCCCTGGCGGTCGATCATCCAGCCCACCGGCATCTGCTCGCCGCGTTTGGCCTTGGCCTTGACCTTGCCGTAGGCGGCCACGGTGGTGGCCATGTCCAGCACCACCGGCGGCTCGTCGCCGGCGGGGATGGCCGCAGCGATCGGGTTGGTGGACAGCAGCATGTCCATGCCGCCCCAGGGCGGCATGTGGTTGGCGTTGCCGACCGCGAAATACAGGCCGATCATGTCGTGCGCCAGCGGCATGCGGGCGTACAGCGAGGCGGGGCCGGCGTGGTTGCTGGCCCGGCAGCCGACCCAGGCGACACCGCAGGTGCGGGCCTTCTCGATGGCGATCTCGACGACTTTGGACACCACCAGGTGGCCCATGCCGTTGTCGCCGTCCACCACCGCCATGGCGGCCTTTTCCTCGACTATTCGGATGTCGGGGTGGATGTTGATGCCGCCGTCCAGGATGCGCTGGATGTACATCGGCAGGCGGATGATGCCGTGGCCGTCCGAGCCCTGCAGGTCGGCCTCGGCCATCAGCGCCGCGATCTTGCGGGCGTCTTCGGCCGGCAGGCCGACCTTCTCGAAGGCGCTGGCGGTGAACTGCTCCAGCTGTTCACCCGGGATATATATGTTTTTGCTATCTGTCGTCATGCGGGTGGAGCGGGGCCGGCGCGGCGCGGCCCAGCCGGTCTCCAAGGCTTGGGGAAGAGCAGGAGTCTAGGAAGGCCCCCGGCAGCAGTCAAATGCCGATTTGGCCCCCGCCCATATCACTTCGCTATGGGCAGGGCAGGCGCTGCGAGGAGAGCACGCGCCTGATCGTGCGCCGATACCCCGGCCGCGTCACGCGGCGCTGCAACAAATTTCACGCCGGGCCGGCGGCCGGCTGTGCAGAATCGCGGCATGAACACCGCCACCGCCGAAGCCGCCGCCCCCCAGACGTCCCGGACCGACCGGCAATCCGCCGTGGTACAGGCGCTGTCGGCGGTGCTGCCGGGCCATGCCATCCTGTGGACGAACGAGGATACGGTGCCCTATGAGTGTGATGGCCTGACGGCGTACCGCCAGCGACCGCTGGCGGTGGTGCTGCCCGAGACCGAAGCCCAGGTGCAGGCGGTGCTGCGGACCTGCCACCGGCTGGAGGTGCCGGTGGTGGCGCGCGGCGCGGGCACCGGGCTGTCGGGCGGGGCCATGCCGCATGCCCATGGTGTGACGCTGTCGCTGGCACGCTTCAACCGCATCCTGCAGATCGACCCGCTGGCGCGTACCGCCGTGGTGCAGTGCGGTGTACGCAACCTGGCCATCAGCGAGGCGGCCGCGCCCTACGGCCTGTACTACGCGCCCGATCCGTCGAGCCAGATCGCCTGCACCATCGGTGGCAACGTGGCCGAGAACTCCGGTGGCGTGCACTGCCTGAAGTACGGGCTGACGGTGCACAACGTGCTCCGGGTGCGGGGTTTCATGGCCGATGGCGAACCGGTGGAGTTCGGCGGCGAGGCGCTGGATGCCGCCGGCCTGGACCTGATGGCCGTGCTGGTCGGCAGCGAGGGCATGCTGGCGGTGACGCTGGAGGCCACCGTGCGCCTGGTGCCCAAACCCCAGCTGGCGCGCTGCATCATGGCCAGCTTCGACGACGTACGCAAGGCGGGCGACGCGGTGGCGGCCGTGATCGCGGCCGGCATCATCCCGGCGGGGCTGGAGATGATGGACAAACCCATGACCGCGGCGGTGGAGGACTTCGTGCATGCCGGCTACGACCTGGCGGCCGAGGCCATTCTGCTGTGCGAATCCGACGGTACGACCGAGGAGGTGGAAGAGGAAATCGGCCGCATGTCGGCGGTGCTGCGCGGCTGCGGCGCCACCGCCATCACGGTCAGCCAGGATGAGGCCGAGCGCCTGCGTTTCTGGAGCGGCCGCAAGAACGCCTTTCCCGCCACGGGGCGCATCAGCCCCGACTACATGTGCCTGGACTCGACCATCCCGCGCAAGCGGCTGGCCGACATCCTGGTGGCCATCCAGGGCATGGAAAAGAAGTACGGCCTGCGCTGCTGCAACGTATTCCACGCGGGCGACGGCAACCTGCACCCGCTGGTGCTGTTCGACGCCAACGACCCCGACGAGCTGCACCGCTGCGAGCTGTTCGGCGCCGAGATCCTGGAGACCAGCGTGGCCATGGGCGGCACCGTGTCGGGCGAACACGGCGTCGGTGTGGAGAAGCTCAACAGCATGTGTGTGCAGTTCAGCGCCGCCGAGAACGAGCAGATGTTCGGCGTCAAACGCGCCTTCGACCCCCGGGGCTTGCTGAACCCCGGCAAGGTGATCCCGACCCTGCAGCGCTGCGCGGAGTACGGGAAGATGCTGGTGCGCGGCGGGCAGATCGCCCACCCCGACCTGCCGCGCTTCTGAGGCGCCGGCGGCCCGGAACGTCAGCCCCTCTCAGTCGTCGACCTTGACGCCCAGGGTGTTGACGATGTCGGCCCAGCGGGCGGTTTCGACCCGCACGAACCTGTCGAAATCGGCCGGCGACTTGCTGGCCATGGGCACGATCAGGATTTTGGAGAAAGCCTCCTTGACCTCGGGGCTCTGCAGCGCCTCGGCGGTGGCCGCGTAAAGCTTGTCGAGGATGGGCTGCGGCGTGCCGGCCGGCGCGAACATGCCGTTCCAGGCATTGGTGCCGATGTTGGGGAAACCCGATTCGGCCATGGTCGGCACATTTGGCAGCGCCGGCAGCCGCTCGGCAGTGGTGACGGCCAGCGCGCGCAGCTTGCCGGCCTTGACCATCTCGATGACGGACGAGGCGTTGATGAAACCCACCTGCACCTCGTTGGCGATCATCGGCGCCAGGTACTGGCCCACACCGCCGGCATAGGGCACGTGCACCATGTTCAGCCCGGCGGCACGCTCGAAGTTCAGCATGTCGAGCATCGGGTAGGAGCCGACGCCCGGCGACGCGTGGTTGACCTTGCCGGGATGGGCCTTGGCATAGGCCACCAGTTCGGCCACCGTCTTCGGTTCGAATTTCGTCGACACCACCAGCGTATGCGGAATGGTGGCCAGCATGGTCACCGGGGCCAGGGCCTCGGTGGGCTTGAACTTCATCTTGTCGGCATAGATGGTCTGGTTGATGGCGTTGGTGGAAATGTTGCCGGTGAAGAGGGTGTAGCCGTCCTTGGGCGCGCGGGCGATGGCGTCGAGGCCGATGATGCCGCCGGCGCCGGTGCGGTTCTCGATCAGCACCGGCGTGTTGAGCACGACCGCCAGTTGTTTGGCCACCACCCGCGCGATGGTGTCCGTCGCGCCGCCCGGTGCCAGCGGCACGATGATGCGGATGGGCTTGCTGGGGTACGGGGCGTCCTGGGCCTGTGCAGAGGTGCCGAGCAGGGCCAGCAGGGCCGCGGCGGCGGAAATCAATAGCTTTTTCATATGTCTCCTGATAATGGTGGCGCGGCTTTCTCCGGCCGGCCGGTGGGTCGCATGCGCCTGCGGGGCCACCTCAAGCGCAAGGCGCGAAAGATAGGAGGGGCCAAGGTATTGATCAAATCGTTTCCAGCAATGGCAACCATCCGTGCAATAGATACATAGGATCCGCCCCATGACCCGAGCCATCTCCCTGATCGGCGCGCCGACCGACATCGGCGCCAGTGTGCGCGGCGCCGGCATGGGGCCGGACGCGCTGCGGGTGGCGCGGCTGCCCGAAACGCTGCAGGCGCTGGGGCTGGCGGTGGCCGACCGGGGCAACCTGGCCGGGCCGCCCACGCCCTGGGCCGATCCGGTGGGCGGGCTGCGCCACCTGGAAGGGGTGGTGGCCTGGAACCGCGCCGTGTTCGACGCCGTGGCGGCGGCGCTGGCCGCCGGCAGCCTGCCGCTGCTGATGGGCGGCGACCACTGCTTGGCCATCGGCTCCATCAGCGCCGTGGCCGCACACTGCCGGGCCCGGGGCCACACGCTGCGGGTGCTGTGGCTGGACGCGCACAGCGACGTCAACACCCAGGCCACCAGCCCCAGCGGCAATATCCACGGCATGCCGGTGGCCTGCCTGCTGGGCCAGGGGCCGGCCGCGCTGACCGGCTGGAGCGGCCAGCCGCAGGCGCTGGCGGCCGGGGACATCGATTTCCTCGGCATCCGCAGTGTGGATACCCACGAAAAGCTGGCCATCCGGGAGCTGGGGCTGTCGGTCTTCGACATGCGCTACATCGACGAGCACGGCATGCGTGCGGCCATGACCGAGGCCCTGATGGACGTGGACGAGAACACCCACCTGCATGTGAGTTTCGACCTCGACTGCCTGGACCCGGCCGATGCGCCCGGCGTCGGCACCGGTGTGCGCGGCGGCCCGACCTACCGCGAAATGCAGCTGTGCATGGAGATGATCGCCGACACCGGACGGCTGGGTTCGCTCGACGTGGTGGAGATCAACCCCGCGCTCGACGTGCGCAACCGCACCGCCGAGGTGGCGGTGGAAATGATCGAAAGCCTGTTCGGCCGCTCGACCCTGGTGCGCTGAAGGTCGGCCGACCAGCAGAAATACCGGGGCGGACGTAAGATAGGCGTTTACCCGAACCCCGGCCGGTTTTCTTGATGCAGTCAGCGCTTTTCCCCTCCTCGACTCCCGCGGAAGACCGCACCCTCTTTCCCACCCGTGTTCATGGCATTCCATCCGGCATCAGCGCCGGTGGCGGAGCCAACACCGAAGCCCGCCCGTGCTAGAGGGCGCCCTGGCCCCGGGGGCGGGGACACCAGTGCGGCCGGGCATGCTGCCGCCGGCCCGCGAAAAGCTGCTGCTGTGGCTGCTGACGCTGACGCAGCTCACCATCGTGCTCGACTTCGTGGTGATGATGCCGCTGGGCCCGCAGATCATGCGGGCCTTCTCCATCGGTCCGGCGGCGTTCGCCGGCGCCGTGTCGGCCTACTCCTGGTGCGCGGGCATCTCCGGCCTGCTGGCGGCGACCTGCATCGACCGTTTCGACCGCAAGCGCCTGCTGCTGCTGGTGTATGCGCTGTTCGCGCTGTCCAACCTGGCCTGTGCGCTGTCGACCAACTACCACCTGATGCTGCTGTCGCGCGCCTTCGCCGGACTGACCGGCGGGGTGCTGGGCGCCCTGGTGCTGGCCATCGTGGGCGACGTCATCCCAGGCAAACGCCGCGGCGCGGCCATGGGCCTGATCATGACGGCGTTTTCGCTGGCGGCCATCGCCGGCCTGCCGCTGGGCATCGTGCTGGGCGCGCACCTGGGCTGGAATACCCCGTTTTTTGTGCTGGCGCTGCTGTCGGCGGTGATCTGGGCCATCGGGCTGCGGGTAGTGCCGTCGCTGACCGCCCACATCGTGCACCCGCCGCTGCCGCTGTCGCGCACCCTGCCCGACCTGTGGCAGCTCATCCGCACCCCGGCCCACCTGCGGGCCTTCGGCCTGACGGCGGTGATGATGGTGTCGCAGATGCTGGTGGTGCCCTTCATGTCGCCCATGCTGGTGGCGAACCTGGGCATCGAGCCGGAGCAGATCGCCTGGATCTACCTGGCGGGCGGCTGCGCCACGTTCTTCAGCGCACGGGCCGTCGGGCGCCTGGCCGACCGCTACGGCAAGCGGCGCATCTTCGCCACCATGGCCTCGCTTTCGGCGCTGCCCATCCTGTTCCTGACGCACATGCCCATGCTGCCGATCACGGGGCTGGTCCTGTTCTTTCCGATTCTCATGATGGCCATGGGCGGGCGCAACATCCCGATGCAGGCGCTGCAGACCGCCGTGCCGCCGCCGGCGCGCCGCGGCGCCTTCATGAGTGTGAATTCGGCGGTGCAGCAGATGTTCATGGGCACCGGCACCTGGCTGGGCGGACTGATGCTGTCCAGCGGGCCGCAGGGGCAGATCGTCGGCTATGGGCTGAACGGCTGGGTCTCGGTGGCCTGCATCCTCATCGGCGTTGCCTGGGTCCGTAAGGTCCGTATGAACGGAGAGGTTTAGACCACCCCAGGCCTCTTCATAGGACCCCGTCTTCCGGGGGGGCCGCTGCGCACGGCCGCCCGAAGCGGCCGGCCCGCCCCCGGAAGGGGGTTGGCGAAGACACGAAGTGCGAAGCCTGGGGGAGATTCAATGCCTGCCCCCAAAGATAGCGGTGCCCACGCGGACCATGGTGCTGCCGGCGGCGATGGCGGCGTCGAGGTCGGCGGACATGCCCATGGAGAGGGTGTCCAGCGGCAGGCCGGCGGCCACCAGGGTGTCGAACAGGGCCTTGGCGCGCTGGTGCACGGCTTTCTGGGCGGCGAAGTCCACAGCCGGTTCGGGGATGGTCATCAGGCCGCGCAGCCGCAGGCGCGGCAGGGCCATGACGGCGCGGGCCAGCGCTTCGGCCTCCGCGGGTGTCACGCCCGACTTGTTGGGGCCGCCGTCGATGTCGACCTGCAGGCAGACGTTCAGCGGCGGCAGGTGTTCCGGCCGCTGCGCCGAGAGGCGCTCGGCGATCTTCAGCCGGTCCACCGACTGCACCCAGTCGAATTGCTCGGCCGCCGGCCGGGTCTTGTTGGACTGGAGGGGGCCGATGCAGTGCCATTCAAGGCCCCGGCCGGCCAGGGCACCCATCTTGCTTGCGGCCTCCTGCAGGTAGTTTTCCCCGAAAGCGTGCTGGCCGGCGTCGGCCGCGGCCAGCACCGCCTCGGGGCCGAAGGTTTTCGATACCGCCAGCAGGCGGACACCGGCGGGGTCGCGGCCGGCGGCCTTGCAGGCGGTGGTGATGCGCAGCCGAACGGCGCCCAGGCTGTTGGCAATCGTTGTCATAATCTTTCGAGCGTAGCAAAACCGTTTTCCGGCCAAGGACTCTTCGTGGACATCACCCAACTGCTGGCGTTCAGCGTCAAGAACAAGGCTTCCGACCTGCACCTGTCGGCCGGGCTGCCACCCATGATCCGGGTCCATGGCGACGTGCGGCGCATCAACGTGGATGCGCTGGACCACAAGGCGGTCCACGCCATGGTGTACGACATCATGAACGACGGGCAGCGCAAGATATACGAGGAGTTCCTGGAAATCGACTTCTCGTTCGAGATCGAGGGCCTGGCGCGTTTCCGGGTGAATGCCTTCAACCAGAACCGCGGCGCCGGCGCCGTGTTCCGGACCATTCCCTCCAAGATCCTGTCGCTGGAGCAACTGGGCGCACCCAAGATTTTCGCCGACCTGGCTATGAAACCGCGCGGCATGGTGCTGGTGACCGGGCCCACCGGCTCGGGCAAGTCGACCACCCTGGCGGCCATGGTCAACTACCTCAACGAAAACGAGTACGGCCACATCCTGACGGTGGAAGACCCGATCGAGTTCGTGCACGAATCCAAGAAGTGCCTGATCAACCAGCGCGAGGTGGGCCCGCACACCAAGGGCTTCTCCCAGGCGCTGCGTTCGGCCCTGCGGGAGGACCCCGACGCCATCCTGGTCGGTGAAATGCGCGACCTGGAGACCATCCGCCTGGCCATGACGGCCGCCGAGACCGGCCACCTGGTCTTCGGCACGCTGCACACCTCCTCGGCCGCCAAGACCATCGACCGGATCATCGACGTGTTCCCGGCGGAGGAGAAGGACATGATCCGCGCCATGCTCTCCGAATCGCTGCAGGCGGTGATCTCGCAGACGCTGTGCAAGACCAAGGACGGCCAGGGCCGCGTGGCGGCGCACGAGATCATGCTGGGCACCAGCGCCATCCGCAACCTGATCCGCGAGGCCAAGGTGGCGCAGATGTATTCGGCCATCCAGACCGGCAACAGCTTCGGCATGCAGACGCTGGACCAGAACCTGACCGAGCTGGTGCGCCGCAACGTCATCACCCCGGCCGAGGCCCGCGGCAAGGCCAAGATCCCGGACAACTTCCCCGGCTGACCACCCGCCCTTCCCCTGGAGCCGCCATGACCCACGATACCGGCCATTCCGGCGATGCGGTGAAACTGCCCGGCCCCACCGGCAGGACCATCGAACAGGTGTTTTTTTCCGGGGCTTTCGAGACGCACGATGTGGATGTCGCGCTGCTGGTGCCCTGGAAGGCGCGGGCCGCCACGCTGCAGGCGGAATCCCTGTCCTCCGCCGAGGGGGTCAAGCTGCTGCAGCGGCTCTGGGCGCGGGACCGCCACATGGGTTTGCTCGACCCCGCCGGCGTTTTCCTGATGGAGCGGTTTTTCCACTTCGCCCGGGTGCCGGCCGGCCTGGACGTGATCCTGCAGGGCGAGTACGGCAGCTTCATGCTGGTGCTGCTCGACGGCACCATCGCGGTCGACCGGCTGCAGCCCTGGGGCGAGCGCCTGCGCCTGGCCGAGACGCGGCCGGGCGACATCCTGGGCGAAATGTCGCTGCTGGACAGCGGCATCCGTTTTTCCACCTGCACCACCCTGAACGAGTGCCAGATAGGGATACTGACCGCCGAGGCGATGGATGCGATGATCACGGCGGAGCCGGAAACCGCGGCCAGCCTGGTAACGCTGCTGGCGCGCAAGCTGTCGCTGCGCCTGCGGATGGTGAGCGCGCGGCTGAGCGAAGCCCGGTAAGCACCACGCACGGCGGCGGCAACCCTTTTTCGGCACGGGACACGAGGACTTTTCCATGGAACGCGACCAGGCTAGCAAATTCATCAACGACCTGCTCAAGCTGATGGCCAGCCGCGGCGGCAGCGATCTGTTCATCACCAGCGAATTCCCCCCGGCCATGAAGGTCGACGGCAAGGTGACCAAGGTGTCGCCGCAGCCGCTGGGGCCCTCGCACACGATGGCGCTGGCGCGTTCGATCATGAACGACAAGCAGTCGGCGGAATTCGAGCGCACCAAGGAATGCAATTTCGCCATCTCGCCGTCCGGCATCGGCCGCTTCCGGGTGAATGCCTTCGTGCAGCAGGGCAAGGTCGGCATGGTCATGCGGGTGATCCCGAACAAGATCCCCACCATCGACACCCTGAACGTGCCGCAGGTGCTCAAGGAGGTGGTGATGACCAAGCGGGGCCTGTGTATCCTGGTGGGAGCCACCGGCTCGGGCAAGTCAACCACGCTGGCGGCCATGGTGGACTGGCGCAACGAAAACTCCTACGGCCACATCATCACCATCGAGGACCCGGTGGAGTTCGTGCACCCGCACAAGAACTGTGTGGTGACCCAGCGCGAGGTGGGGCTGGACACCGACAGCTGGGAAGCGGCCCTGAAGAACACGCTGCGCCAGGCGCCCGACGTGATCCTGATGGGCGAAATCCGCGACCGCGAGACCATGGAACACGCCATCGCCTTCGCCGAGACCGGCCACCTGTGCCTGGCCACCCTGCACGCCAACAGCGCCAACCAGGCGCTCGACCGGGTGGTCAACTTCTTCCCCGAGGAGCGGCGCGCGCAGCTGCTGATGGACATGTCGCTCAACCTGCGCGCCATCATCTCGCAGCGGCTGATTCCCTGCCAGGACGGCAAGGGCCGCGCCGCGGCGGTGGAGATCCTGCTGAACACGCCGCTGATCTCCGACCTGATCTTCAAGGGCGAGGTCTCCGAGATCAAGGAGATCATGAAAAAGAGCCGCAACCTGGGTATGCAGACCTTCGACCAGGCGCTGTTCGACCTGTACGAGGGCGGCATCGTCACCTACGAGGACGCGCTGCGTAATGCCGACTCCCTCAACGACCTGCGGCTGCAGATCAAGCTGAACAGCCAGCGTGCGAAGTCGCAGATGGACCTGAACAGCGGCACCGAGCATTTCGCCATCGTGTAACGGTGTTTGACCCGATCAGCGGGCACCGCGGGCTGTGATAGCCTGTGGGTACGTCCTCTCCCGCAGCCGCAGCGGGCCCAGAGGACGCAGAGGAAGAAGAAGCGGCACGCATGCCATGCGGCACCCCGCCCGCAGAAAAAAAGAAAGCCCTCCTCTGCGTCCCCTGGGCCTGCGCCCTGCAGGGACCGTCCCCCCTCTCCCCCTCCTCCGCCCCTCCGCCATGCCTACCCTGAACCCCCGCCCCTACCCCGCAGCAGCCGCGCGCAACGTCGCCTTCCTGGGCATGGGGGTGATGGGCGCGCCCATGGCCGGCCACCTGGCCCGCGCCGGGCACCGCGTCACGGTCTACAACCGCACCGCGGCCAAGGCGGCGGCCTGGGCGGCGGAGTTCGGCGGCAGCCATGCGGCCACGCCGCGCGAGGCCGCACAGGGGGCCGACCTGGTGTTCTGCTGCGTCGGCAACGACGACGACCTGCGCAACGTGGTGCTGGGCACCCTGGGTGCGGACGGCAAGCGGGGCGGCGACGGCGCCTTCGCGGGCATGCAGCCCGGCGCCATCTTCGTCGACCACACCACCGCCTCGGCCAACGTCGCGCGCGAGCTGTATGCCCTGGCCCAAGCCGCCGGCCTGCAGTTCATCGACGCACCGGTATCGGGTGGCCAGGCCGGTGCGCAGAACGGCGCGCTGACCGTCATGTGCGGCGGCGACCAGGATGCCTTCGACACGGTGGCGCCGGTGGGTGCGGTATTCGCCAAGGCCTTCACCCGCATGGGGGAGATCGGCGCCGGCCAGCTGACCAAGATGGTCAACCAGATCTGCATCGCCGGCCTGGTGCAGGGCCTGTCCGAAGCCATCGCCTTCGGCCAGCGTGCCGGCCTGGACATGGTGCAGGCGCTCGACGTCATCGGCAAGGGCGCGGCGCAGAGCTGGCAGCTTGACAACCGCGGCAAGACCATGGTTGAGGACAAGTTCGACTTCGGCTTCGCCGTCGACTGGATGCGCAAGGACCTGGGCCTGGTGCTGGAAGAAGCCCGCGGCAACGGCGCCAAGCTGCCGGTGACGGCGCTGGTGGACCAGTTCTACGCCGACGTGCAGCAGATGGGCGGCAAGCGCTGGGATACGTCTAGTTTGGTCAAGCGGCTGCGCTGAGCAGGGGGTCCCCGCTCCCTCCGGCGGATCTCAACCCACCGGGATCAGCTGCACCGCGATGTCTGGTAACGGCACCGACGGCGGTGCACCGAAATCCACCTCGATGCGCAGCAGCGATTTCACGGGCCGGCCTGCAACCTCGCCCGGACTGAAACGTGCGGCCATAAAAGCCTGCCGGGCCAGCGCCTCCAGCCCCGGTGTCAGGGTCGGACCGTCGATGACCATACGCCGGACCGTGCCGCTGGTATCGATGAAAAGTGTGAACACACCGACCTGCGGCCCACCAATCTGCGCGCCATTCTCGGCTGCCGGGATCACGACGTCAGACAGCGCCTGGGGCCGGCGCGTGAGTTTTTCCGGCGGCAGGTAGCCATCCTGCGCGGCCGGGTCCCTAGATGGAGAGTTCTCTGGAACCGGCATCGAAGGCATTCGCGCCGAAGCATCAACGGGCCTCGCCGCAGGAGGGGTTTCTGCGGCGACGGCGGCAACCGCTGGCGCCTCGGTAGGACCGGCCCCCGAAGCCTGCAGCAGCCGCACATCCATCGCCCGGGAAGGCCGCTGACCGATCGCCCAGTCACCGTGCACACCTTGCCAACCTGGCACGGCCAGCAGCACCAGGTGCAGCGCGGCCGAGGCCGCGATGGCGGCCACCCATGAACGCGGAAGGGCCATGGCGCGGCTACCGGAACGGCCGGCCGCCGGCATCGCCGCGCCTCAGTTCGTCAACTCGCGCCACGAGGTCCGGCGCGGGATGGAGATACCGGAACTGGCCACGGCCGTCAGGTGGCCGGCGCCGCCACCGCCGCCATCACTCGTCTTGACGAACACGGCGCTGGACCCGGTCGACAACTTGACCAGGCTGAGCCCGACCACCACCGCGCTGGAACTGATCTTGGTGCCGACCGCGCCAGGCGCTGAACCCGTCGTCAGGTTGATGGTGTAGAGCCAGGACGCCCCGCCGGAGGTGCACGCATCACCGCTGGGAATGGCGGAAGCCGCGACCAGGGTGCCCGACTGCAACAGCATGTCCAGCGCGATACGCTCGCCGCTGTTGGGCAGATCCACCCACCAGCCGCTCTTGGTGGACCACGGTACGCTGTTGCCTGTCATCGTGGCAGTATTGGTCGTATTGTTCGCCGTGATGGTTTGCTGGACCATCGCGCTGTTGTTGCGCACCACCCCCAATCCGGTCGACGCGAGCGAATCCTTCACCGCATAGATCGATTGCACCGTGGTGTCGGTGATATCGCTGGTGCCCAGATATCGTCCCGTCCCCACCACGATGACTGGGTACTGGCCTGACACCAGCGCCGTCAACGGCTGGGTCGTGACCGGCTGCGCCGTGCCATTCGGTGCCTGGAACTGGGCTAGAAGCATCGCCGACTGGTTGGGTGCTACCAAGTTGTCGGTATCGAACCGCCACAGATTGCCCAGCACATCGCCTCCGTAGAAACGCTTGGCCGTGTTGTCGCTGATCGCATCGATCCAGGCATTGATCTGCGCCAGCCCGCTGGGAGTGGCTGCAGTACCGGCCGACGTGCTGATATTGAGCAATTGTGCACCGCTATTGGCATTCACCAAATACAGGTGACCCAAGCCGTCCGGATTGTTGTAGCCCGACGTGAAAGCCACCACCCAGGTGCCGTCCGCGCGCTTGGTAATGACGGGATTTCCATAGGTCAACCCCATATTGGTTTCGGTGAATTCCCACAGCGATACCGGATTTGCGGGATCAGTGATATCCAGCGCGTAGTAGTATTTCCCACCGCCATTGAGCCCCCCGACCAGGACGGTCTTCCATGTCGAGCCGACCTTGATATCACCGACCACCGGGGCGCCGTCCACGAAATACTGATGCCCCGTCGCATAGCCGGCATTGGCAAGCTTGTACATGTTGGACATCACCGGCGTTGGGACATAGGCCCAAGCTTCTGCACCGGTGCTCGCGTTGAAAGCGTGCAGCATGCCGTCGTTTGCACCAACGTAGACCATGGGTGTACGCGAAGACTTCAAGGTCACGAAATCGGAATAGCCCGCGTCGGCATATGCGAAGGGAGGTTTACCCACATAGGCCGGCGCGCCGCCGATGATGTCGCCCAGTACATGCGAGCGTGTCCGAAACAATGGAGAGGTATTGTTGGTTGCTTCGTAAGTGCGCACCCCTCGCAGATAGTCCACCAGCTTGGTGCCATCGTTGGCCAAAGCCGCATTCGCACTTGTCAATCCAGCGCACTGCGTGGGCACTACCGGCTTGGAGCAAAAGCTGGAGAAATTTCCACCCAAGCTGTCCGCAGTGAGGTTTGCATAGTTAAAGGCGCGCAGGACAGCCGAGCTGGCAGACTGGCGGTAATAGATGTTTCGGCTGGTGGCCGCCGCGTTGTCCAGCAGGGTCTGCGCCGACCAGCTGGCTGTGCTGCCAATAGCTCCCGTGGCGCCATCTACGGAGTAGGCGACGAGTTCGCCGGTCCAGGAGACCGTGTGGTAACTGGCCTCGAATATCTGGTTGCTGGTGCCGCTCACCAGTGTCGTGGTGCTGGTCGCACCGGCGGACCCGGAGCCGTTGATTTCCTGCACGGCGGTGACCACGCCACTGATGGCGGCCCCCAGAGCGCTCGCACTGCGAGCCGAATAGTAGATGCCCCGGCCGTCTACCGCCGTGTGCCACAGGTCATCCACATTACGCGCATCGCCTCCACTGCCGGAGGTGGACTGCGTATTGCCGGGTATCGGCCAGTTCAGCGTGCCATTGGTCAGGTTCACATAGTCGCCGCTGGTCTGCGTGAGGTAGTTGGGATCGTAGGTCAGCGTACCACCGACCCCCAGGCCAATGGTGAAGGTGGACATGTGCTGGAAGGTGTTCGGGTCGCGGGTAGATACCGGCACCGTGTTGGCGCAGACGTCACGCGCAGCACCGGAACTGCTTGACGTGCAGTTGCCCAGAGCGCTGGTACGCAGGTCGGTCTTGTAGTAGTACTCGGCCACATCGGACAGAGCGTCCGCGCTGCCGCCGGTGGTACCCGACGTGGTCACCACCGTGTCGTAGGCCGGCCCCGCTGACACCAGCTGTGCCGCGGTCAGGTTGTTGACGACCACAGTGCTGCTCGATACGCATGATCTGCTCACACTACCGCTGGTCCAGCTGGTGGCCGTAGCACTTGTCGTGTTGGTCTGGGGAGTTACGCTGACTCTGTATTGACCGGATGAGCACTGTGTCGACGACGCGGCCGTATATTGATTGCGACTATAGGTGGTCTGGGCAGTGGCTCCATCTAACATGGGCCGCACCTCCGAGCCGTCCTGGTTGCCGACCTTGGTGCTGTTGTCGAGCATGTAGCCGTAGTTGCCGTTCCAGTAGCCATCGGTGGACAGCAACGCAAAATTACGCTGGCACGAATAGACCATGGGATCATAGGTTTGCCCGGACACCTGCTTCGCAAAATACTGCCCAGCCTTCGACAGCGCCTGCCGCAAGGGGGTGCTGCCCGACGGAGTGACGCTGTACAGGCTGCTGTAGAAGTTGGCCTTTTGTGTGGTGTCGAAGTCCTTGGTATCCCGGAAGCTATTGGTACCGTCAACTGCACTGGTGTCGCCGATAGTGGTGAATCCCACCCGGTAGCCTGAATCGAAGGAGCTGAAGGCCTGCCCCACTGCCGTGCGCATCAGCAGATAGCGTTTTCGGTAATAAGAAAACCAGTTGGCGTAGTTCGACTGCTGTGCCGTGGTCAGGCTACTCACCAACACCTTGGTGAATACGCCGCTGCCGGGCGTGCTGCCGATATTGCTGTTGCACTCCTTGTAGTAAGTGGTAGTCGTATCCACCGCACCAGCGGTGGTATAGGTCCAGTTCATGGCCGTCTGGGCGCCACTGTAAGTGAAGTAGTAGTAGGCATCGGTGGTCTGGCTGACGGTCCAGCTGGTACTGGCGCTGGCCGTGCCCGATGCAGAGGTCACATTGACCGTCAAGGTCCAGTTGTTGCCGCTGGTATTGGTCCATGCGGTGACCGCTCCCGACATTGTCCGGCTACCGGAGGATCCGGTGATGGTGGCCGCAGTGCCGATCACAAAGGAGCCGCTGTAAAAGCTGCTGTCGCTGACGGCAAAGCTCTTGCTGCCAGTGCCGGTGGTATTCGAAGTCGAACTGGTATCACTGGTCGTGGTACTCCCGCTCAGATTCGTCGTGCTGGTGCCTCCCACATAGCCGTCGTTCCACGCACCGGTGAAAGTCGCATTGCTGTACGACGAGCCGGTGGAGGTTAGAGGCGGGGTGTAGGTATAGGTGGGATCGTACGCAACACCGTTGCACTGGGATGCCCGGTAGCCATAGGCCGTGCTGGTACCGGTACCGGAGCCGGTGTCGCCCATGTCATCCGGCATGAAATCCCAGGCCATACTGCCCGAATTGTCCAGTAGGAACAGCAGGTTCGGCTTGGCCGTCACGTTGGCCTGCGTGATGACGGGTTCGGCTCCAATATCAGTCACTGCTGCGGCGCTGGGCAAAGCAGCACCGACGCCAGATAAAAGCAGCGCCGCAGCTATCTGGTATTTCCGATTGACGGCCCGCTTCATCGCCAGGATAAGAGACAACATGGGATGGATCCTCCAGGCCGACACGCGGTCAGAAATGCACAATGGTTTCGGTGAAGCTCACCGTGTTGCGAGCGCCAGCCACCCGGACCACGATGCGGTAGTAGGGCGTAGACGAAGCGTCGTTGGAGCCGGGCTGCGAATAGTCGAGCGCACCTTTGTTGGTTCCGGTCGTGGCCGTGGCAACCGGCGGGCGGGCGCACGAGATGGCGACCGTTACGACGGGATCACCCACCGTATCGCAAAGGCGAAAGACAACGTACTGCGCCGTATTTCCATTGATGGCACTCGAAGCCGCAACTGGGGTATAGAAGCAGGTGCCCACAGTGGCACCATCGCAGCTGTTTTGCCAGTTCACTATCTTGCGGCTGGCATTGCCGGTGAGCTGCGCCCCGGTGACATCGTCCAGCACCGTGCTGGTCGCGTAGTACCCCAGGGCCGGCACATTCCCGTCCAGGTTGTTGGTACTGGAATTCAGCTGCGCATACATGGCGGTGATGGCCTGCCGGGTGACCTGCTCCGCCGCCGCCGTGGCATCCTGCTTGAGACCCAGGTTGCCGATGACCGAAGCTCCGGTGCCGATAGACTGCACCAGCGCCACCGAGGCCAGCGACAGCGCCACCAGAGCCAGCAAGGCGAACAGCAGCGATATGCCGCGTTGAGCATGGCGCCTACCAACCTTCGGATGCCGGACTGTGGCAAACGGATAAGACATTAGGAGCCCCACACCACATTCCTGAGCGGCACGACGGTGTCGTAGACACGGTAGCGGTAGTTCTGCCAATCGGCCCCCAACTGGTCGACCTTGAGCGTCACAGGATTGGCACTGCACGAGGGGCTGCTGGTGGCCAGCATGGGAACGTTCAAGGTCGGATTGCTAGCGGTGACCTTGTCCTTTTCGTACTGCCCGCTGCGGGCCACCACCGCTATGCGCACGGCGACAACCTGTTGCCATACGGCGTTGGTCGTCGGCGTCTGGCAGGTAAAGGAGTCGACCGCGCCATCCGCATTCGTATCCAGACCATAGAAGCCCTTGATGTTCACGATGTCGGCATAGGCCTCCAGCGGCGTAGGCGTGGGCGCGGGAGCGCTGCCCGTGATATCCGCTACCTGCAGCAGCGTCCCAGTGCTGGCAATCGAATAGGTGCGCAAGGTCATGCTGCCGAGGTTGACCAAGTAGCTTTGGAAATTGCCTGCGCCGAGGAACCCAGTCGCCGGCGTCAGCGTGGGCTGGTTGTTGTTCCAACCCGCTGCCGTGGCATTGCCGATGTTGGTGGCGGTGAGGGACGAGACACTGAACAACGTGCACCAGTTACTTGCGGCACTCCACGATGTAGCGGTGGCAGGCCCAGGTACCGCCACCATCAGGTCACCGGCCGACACGGAAAAGGATGACTGCACGACATACGACGTGGCGGCGTTGGGGTGGTCCTCTGTCACCAGCGCCGGGACCGAGGGTCCGGTCTTGGTGCCCGACAGCAGGGTGATGGTGTCCGGAAGGCCCTCGGTGGTATTGGCGGTGATCACGACCGGCACCAAAGGAAAGGGGGTGGCCGTTGGGGCCACATTGTTATAGGCGGCGCGCACGGGGCATCCGAGCGCCGCGGGCACGATCGATATGCCGTAACCGGCCATCTGCAGGTCGTGCTGCAGGCCATACAGCGCCACCGCCCCGTTGACCTGGGCGCTGGCACCTACGCTGGCGGTACGGCGCTGGCCCTCTGCCACCGCGAGCACCTGGGCGATGACCAGGGTGGTGAGCAAGCCCACCACCATGCCCACCATCAGTTCAATCAGGGTGAAACCGCGCTGCGTTCTCATGTCTCGCCCTATCCGTGCACGGAGGTCACGATGCTCGTCGACGCGATGAACGCATGGGAGTCGCCGCTGGGCTCGGTCCAGCCGACCGTCACCGTCACATCGCCCGTGCCGGTATCCACCGTGACCGCCACAGTCCCGGCCGGCAACGCCCCCGCCACCTTGGTCTTCCAGGTATTGCATGGCGTATAGGCCGCGCAACTGGCTGTGGCGTAGGACCCGATGTTGGGCGTGTCGCTCCACATCAGGCCCGTCACTTCGCTGGCCAGATAGGCGGCATCGGCACGGTACTTGGCCGTGCTCTGGGCGCGTGTCATGGACGACTGCAAGCCCATGAGCGCGACGACGCCTAGCGAAAAGACAAGTAACGCGACCAGTGCCTCCAAAAGCACAAACCCCGTCACCCGCGGCCAATCGTGCGACCGGGGGAAACGACGGATGCGTGCGGTACCCATAGATTGGCTCAAGGAGAAGGGCATGTCCGGGGGTCGCCGCTTGGCGCGGCGGGGTCGCACACGCGAATGGAACCCGCATCGCTCAGGATGATGCGCAGGCTGCGGTAGTTGCTCGGCGAGGTGGTGCTGGTCACATTGATCCGCCGGATCGAGGTGGCACTGGTGGTCCGGCCAAAGCCGTTGAACGCCACGGAACTTGCGGCCGTGGACAGATCCGACTGCACTGCGGCGATGGTCACGGTAGAACCCGAACCGTCACCCAGCGGATGCGCGGCGACGAGCATGGGGGCCGTCGTGGTGGAAGGGGCGCTGTTGCACGCACCGGCCGGACTGCTGACGCTGACCACCCAGGAACCACTGGTGGCGGACAGGGTACAACTCGCCGTCAATGCCGCAGGGCTGGTGTCCGAGACCAGCCAGAACGTCATGGTCTGGTTGCGCCGCACCGCCTCGTTGCGGGCGGCCTGTAGTCCGTTCTGCAAAGCGTCCGTCGCATTGCGGATACGCAGGTTCACAATCCAGGCCGTGACGCTGGGGCTGACCGCCATCATGAGCAAGGCCATCACCGTCATGGCCACCATCAACTCGATGAGTGAAAAGCCGGTGACCCGCGTGGTAGCCATGGCGGAACTAGCAGGAGCTGGAGCTGGAAAGCCAGCAGGCCGCCGTAGACGACGCACCCTTGTAGAAGAGGGTGCCCTTGGCGCCCGTCTGGTCGATGGTGTACTTGTACTGATTGGTGCCTCCCAAGGCAGCTGCGTTGACAGCTGTGATGGTGTAGGCCTGGCTGGCGATGCTGTTGACAGCCGAGGTAGTGCAGGAATAGGTGAAATACTTGGCCCCGACGGGCGCAAAAGTACTCCAGCTGGGAGCCCCGACTGTGGGCGGCGTAGTGCCATCGCTACCGCAAGCACTGGAACCGTAGCTCTTGTTGTCCTGGTAATACTGCTCCATCTTGATGCGGTAGTCGGACAGGTTGGCGAATGCCTCCTGCAACTGGCCGCGGCGGATGTAGTTCTGGTAGGACGGCAGCGCCACCGCCGCCAGGATGGCCACAATGGCCACGACGATCATGAGTTCGATCAGCGTGAAGCCCGCCTGGAGTGCCTGCCACGCGGGCGCACCGCCCTTGCGGCATAGGTGCGTCGCGGCGCAGGAACGGACAGGGCGGTTTGGCTTGGACATCGTCCGGCGATGCTACACCACCGCCTCCCCGGCGCACCCCCGCTCGTCTGGGCCGGCCCGCCTTCTGTAAGCTGGTCCTCACCGACCCCGGCAGGGCCGGTTCGCCGGTGTCAGCGTATGGGCGTGACCACCACGCCGGCCGGCTGGGCCGGCGCTGCCGGCACGGGTGCCGGAGCGGGCGCCGCCGGTGCCGCGCCCCCCGCCGGCAGGCTGGGCGCTGGGGGCTGCTGGCGGCCCAGGTCGGCCAGTTCGTCTTCGCTGATCAGTTCGTACACCCGCACCACCTTGAGCACACCGCTCACGCCGCGTGCGATTTCAGCCGTGCGGGTCGCTTCGCGCTGGGTCACGCGGCCCATCAGGTAGACGACGCCGCGTTCGGTGGTGACCTGGAAGGCGTTGGCGTAGATGTCCTTGGCGTCGACGAAACTCGCCCGCACCTTGCTGGTGATGAAGGTGTCGCTGGAGCGCTCCCGGAAACCGGTGGGCGGCATCACGCCGATGTCGTTGACCACGGCGCGCACGTTCTCGACCCGCGCCACGTACTGCTCGATGCGCTCCTTGTCCTGCTGCGTCGGCGCCTCGCCGGTCAGCAGCACCTGGCGGTTGTAGCTGTTGGCATTGACGTGCACCCGGTCGCCGAAATTGGCGTCGATGGCGTTGCTGGCGCGGTGCTCGATGCTTTCATCCTCGATCTGCGTGCCGGTGGTGCGGCGGTCGGTCGCGACCAGCCCCGCCCCCCCGACGGCCGCCGCGCCGATCACCAGCGGCACGCAGCCCGACAGGGTGGCTGCCAGCGTGGCCGCAGCCAGCGCCAGCAGCATGGGGGAAAACCGAATCTTGGGATGGTTCATCCTGGAATCTCCTGGTCGCCGAGTAGTTGTGCATCCACGCCGTCGCAGATGCAGTGGAGGGCCAGCGCGTGGACCTCGTGGACACGGGCCGCACGGTCGTGCGGCACGCAGATGTGGATATCGGTCTCGCGCAGCAGCCCGGCGATGCGCCCGCCATGCCGGCCGGTCAGCGCCACCACGGTCATTTCGCGTTCGTGGGCGGCGTTGATGGCCGCGATGACGTTGGCGCAGTTGCCGCCCGGCGACAGGGCCACCAGCACGTCGCCGGCCTGGCCGATGGCGCGCACCTGGCGCGCGAACACCGGCACCGGATCGGGCTCCAGCCCGCCCGGGGTGAGCAGGGTACCGTCGACCGTGAGGGCCAGCGCGGCGAGTTCGGGCCGCTCGCGTTCGAAACCGCCGACAAAGGCGGCCGTGAGGGTCTGAGCCAGCGCGGCCGAGCTGCCGTTGCCGCAGGCCAGCGTCTTGCCGCCGCCGGTGATGCACACCAGCATGGCCTGCACCGCCGCCGCAATGGGCGGCCCGAGCACCTGCGCGGCCTGGTACTTGAGGTCGGCGCTGTCGATGAAGTGCTGTTGGATGCGTTGCTCTAGCATGGGCCGCGATGATACCGGCGGGGGGCGCCAGCGCCGGCAGCGTTGTGTAGCAAGGGGTAGCCGCGGGGGCCGCGGACGCTCATGGCTGCGCGTCGAAGGCGGCCTGCAGCCAGGTGATTTCGCCGGCCTCCACCAGCACCACGTCGAAACGGCAGGGCGGCGGCGCGCCGAGCCGCATCAGGTAGTGGCGCGCGGCAAAGACGATGCGGCGCTGCTTCAGGCTGCCGATGCTGGCGCCCGCGCCGCCGTGCGCCTTGCCGGCGCGCTGGCGGACCTCGACGAAGACCAGGGTGCCGTCGCGGTCGCGCATGATCAGGTCGATCTCGCCGCCGCCGCGCCCCGGCGTCCGATAATTGCGCACCGCCAGCCGCAGCCCGGCGGCCTGCAGGTGGGCCAGCGCCCGCGCCTCGGCGGCGTCGCCCGTCTGTTTGGTGGTCGGGCGTGCGCCCGCCGCCGTGCCGGGCGCCGCCTGGCGGCTCTGCTGCTGTTTTCCAGGAAAATCCATTGAGTGCATCCTTCGTTTCCGCACTGGCCGCCGCACATGATGCCGCAGCGGCGCAGACCTATCCGCGCGGCGCGCTCTACATGGTGGCGACGCCCATCGGCAACCTGGCCGACGTCACCCTGCGCGCGCTGCATGTGCTGCAACTGGCCGACGCGGTGGCCTGCGAGGATACGCGCCACACCCAGCAACTGCTGCGCGCCTACGGCATCGACCGGGCGGGCGCCACCCTGCTGGCGGTGCACCAGCACAACGAGGCCGAGGCGGCCGAGGCGGTCGTGGCCCGCCTGCGCGACGGCGCGCGGATCGCCTACGCCAGCGACGCCGGTACACCCGCGGTGAGCGACCCCGGTGCTCGGCTCGCCGCGGTCGTGCGCGCCGCCGGCTTTCCGGTGGTGCCGCTACCGGGTGCCAGCAGCGTGACTGCGGCGCTGAGCGCCGCCGGAGTCGTTTCCACCGGCCCGGACGACGGGGGCTTTTTGTTCGCCGGCTTCCTGCCGACCAAGGCCGGTGAACGCGCCGCCGCCATCGCGGCCCTGGCCGCCCAGCCACGCGCCGTGGTGCTGCTGGAGGCGCCGCACCGCATCGAAGACCTGGCCAAGGCCCTGGCGCCCCTGGGCGCACGGCCGGTGACGCTGGCGCGCGAGATCACCAAGCAGTTCGAGGAGATCGCCACGGTGGCGGCCGATGCCGTTACCGGCTGGCTGGCCGCGTCGCCCCAGCGTACCCGTGGCGAGTTCGTCGTGGTGGTGCACCCCGCGCCGGTGGTGGCCGATGCGGGCGCGGAGCACCTGCGGGTGCTGTCGCTGCTGCTGGCCGAGCTGCCGCTGAAGACCGCCGTGCGCATCACCGCCGACATCACCGGCGCATCACGCAATGCGCTGTACGACACGGCGCTGGCCCTGAAACGCGAAGGCCGCGGCGGCGAAGAAGCCGACTGACCAGACAAGACCGGCGCAGGCCGGCCCCCGCCCCGCATGCACCAGGGATACCGCGGAACCGGCTTCGCCGGGCCGCCGGTATCGCCCCCGGAAGGGGGTTGGCGAAGACGCGAAGCGCGTAGCCTGGGGGCGAACCTTACCTTCCAGCAGCCACCGCCAGCCCCGCGGCCACGCCACCGAACAGGTCGCCTTCCACCAGTGGCACACCCGGGAACGCGGCCCGCAGCACGTCCTGGAAGGGCCGCAGCGCCGACGAACCGCCGGTGAGGTAGAGCGCATCGGGTGCGGTGCCGGCGCGCCGTACACATTCGTGCGCGCATGCGGCCACCCGGGCCAGCAGCGCGCCCAGGTCATCGGCCAGGGCCGCGGCATCGAGGGACGCCGCGAGGCCCCGCTCGGCCGCCGACAGGTCGATGGCCGACACCTCGCCGGTGGTCGATGCGGCGATCTTGGCCGCCTCGACCGCATGCGCCAGCCGGTGGCCGTGCCGCTCCTCCAGCACCGCCACCAGCCGGTCGTGCAGGCTGCGGTCTGTGTAGAAGGTGCGCAGCTCGCGGGCCGCACGCAGGGCCGCGGGGGACGCCAGCCGGTGGATCAGGTGCCAGGTCGCCAGTTCGAAGAACACCGGGCTCGGCACCTCGCGGCCGGAGGGCCCTCGGTGCCCCAGGCCGAGTAGCGGCATGACCCGGGCCAGGTTCAGCGCCCGGTCGTAGTCGGTGCCGCCGATGTGTACCCCCGCGGTGGCCAGCACGTCGTCGCGCCGGTCGGCACGCATCGCCCGCGAGGCGCCCAGACGCACCACGGTGAAGTCCGAGGTCCCGCCGCCGATGTCGACCACCAGCACCCGCGACTCGCCGCCGGTGCGCTGCTCGTAGTCGAAAGCCGCGGCGATGGGCTCCAGTTCGAAACGCACCTCGTCGAAGCCGGCGCTGCGCGCGGCCGTGGCCAGCGCCGCCTCGGCGGCGGCATCACGCACCGGGTCGTCGTCGACGAAATGCACCGGACGCCCCAGCACCGCGCGCCGTGGCCGGGCGCCCAGCGCAACCTCTGCCCGGCTGGCGAGTTCGCCCAGGAAACGCGCGATGATGTCGCGGAAAGGCACGGCCTCGCCATGCACCGCCGTACGCTCGTCGATCAGCGTGCTGCCCAGCAGGCTTTTCAGCGAACGCATCAGGCGGCCTTCTTCGCCCGCCAGGTAATGCCGTACCGCGGCGCGGCCGTAGAAGGTACGCCGCTCTTCTTCCGCGAAGAACAGCGCGGTCGGCAGGGTGAGCGCACCCTCCTCCAGCGGCAGCAGCCGGCCGGCGCCGCTGGCCGACGCCACGGCCACGGCGGAATTGGAGGTGCCGAAGTCGATACCGACGGCGGGAGGGGAAAACTGGGGCATGCGGGGAAAAATGGAGCGGCGCGCTGCCGGGCAGGCGCCAGGCAAGCAAGAAACGGGGGAGCCCGGTCCGGGCACCGGGCGGCGAGTCTAGCAGTCACCGCTACCATCGGGCAGCACACGCGTCATGCGGCCCCAGACGCCGGCCGGAACTTCCGGCGCGGACTGCGGCTCTCACCCATCACCCATGCCCTCTGCACACCGCCCCTTCGATTTTCTCCGCCGGTGGCTGGTAGCGCTGGCCGCCGCCTGCGCGGGCCTCGGTTCACTCCCGGCGCAGGCCCAGATCACGCTGCGGCAGACGGCGCCCGCCGTAGCCGACATCACCACACCGCATGTACGCGCCGAATTGCTGGTGCTGGCCCCCGAAGGCATAACCCCGGGCGGCAGCTTCCAGGCCGGCCTGCGTATCACCCACCAGCCGCAGTGGCATACCTACTGGCTGAATTCGGGTGACTCGGGCCTGCCCACGCGGCTGGACTGGAAGCTGCCCCCCGGCCTGACGGCCGGGGCCATCGACTGGCCGCTGCCGTCGAAGATCCCGGTGGGTGCCCTGGCCAACTACGGCTACGAAGGCACGGTGCTGCTGCCGGTGACGGTGGCCGTGGCGCCGGATTTCCGCGCCCCGGATGCCGGCGACACGGCCCGCCTGCAGCTGCATGCCGAATGGCTGGTGTGCCGCAAGGAATGTATTCCCGAGCAGGGCGACTTCGCGGTGGACGTACCGTTGCGCAGCACCACCGCCACCGACGGCGCCGCCTTCGAGGCCGCACGGGCCGCCCGGCCCACGGCCCTGGCCGGCGGTGTGCACGCCACGGTGGACGGTGATGCGCTGGCCGTGTCCGCCAGCAGCCTGCCGGCCGCTGCCCGGGGCACGACCCTGGAACTGTTCCCCGAAACCCCGGGTGTACTCGAACCCTCCGCCGAGCCGCAGCAGTCCTGGCAGGGCGGCAGCTGGACCGCACGCGTGGCCCTGGCGGCGCAGCGCAGCGAAAGCCCCGCGGTGCTGCCGATGGTGCTGGTGGCAACCGCCGCCGACGGCAGCCGGCGCGGCTGGCGGATGGAGGCACCGGTGGCCGGTTCCTGGCCCCCCGTTGCCGCGGCGGCCGCCGTGCCGCCCGCGCTGAGCGCCGCACTCGACGCCAACCGGGCCCAGGCACCGCTGCCGCCGCCCCAGCCGGTGGCAGCGGCCGCCTGGCTGGCGGCGCTGGCCGCGGCCCTGGTGGGCGGCCTGCTGCTCAACCTGATGCCCTGTGTGTTCCCGGTGCTGGCGGTGAAGGTGGTGGGTTTTGCGCGCCACGGCACCCAGCGCCGGGTGCAAAGAATGGCCGGCCTGGCCTATGCCGCCGGCGTGGTGCTGTCCTTCGTGGCACTCGGCGCGCTGGTCATGGGACTGCGCGCGGCCGGCGCGCAACTGGGCTGGGGTTTCCAGTTGCAGTCGCCCGCAGTGGTGGCAGCGCTGGCGGCGCTGTTCACCTTGCTGGGCCTGAACCTGGCCGGCGTCTTCGAGGTCGGCATGTGGGCGCCGCGTGGCCTGGCCGGGCTGGCGCTGCGGCATCCGGCGGCAGACGCCTTTTTGTCCGGCGTGCTGGCCGTGGCCATCGCCTCGCCCTGCACGGCGCCCTTCATGGGGGCTTCGGTGGGCCTGGCGATCGGCTTGCCCACGGCGCAGGCGCTGCCGCTGTTCGCGGCGATCGGCGTCGGCATGGCGCTGCCCTACCTGGCGGCCAGCTGGATACCGGCGGTGGCGCGGGCGCTGCCGCGGCCGGGGCCCTGGATGGCGGTGTTCCGCCGCCTGATGGCCTTTCCCATGTTCGCCACCGTGGCCTGGCTGGCCTGGGTGCTGGGCCAGCAGGCTGGCATCGACGGCGTCGGCAGCCTGCTGGCCCTGCTGGTGGCGCTGGCCGCCGTGGTGTGGTCACTGACCCTGGCGGGCCGCACCCGCTGGGCGCTGGGGGCGTTGACACTCGCCTGCCTGGCCTTCGTGGGTGCCACGCTGGGCGACAAGCTGCTGCACTACGCACCGGTTGCGTCCGCCACGGCGTCGGCCGACGGCCGCTGGCAGCCCTGGAGCGCCGAACGGGTGGAGGCCCTCCACGCGCAGGGACGCCCGGTGTTCGTCGACTTCACCGCCGCCTGGTGCGTGACCTGCCAGGTGAACGAACGCACCACCCTGGCACGGGCCGACGTGCTGGCCGCCTTCGAGGCGCGCCAGGTGGCCCTGCTGCGCGCCGACTGGACCCGCCAGGACCCGCGTATCACCGAGGTGCTGCGTGGCCTGGGCCGCAGCGGTGTGCCGGTGTACCTGCTGCAGGCCCCCGGTAAACCGCCGCTGGTGCTGACCGAACTGATCGGCGCCAACGAACTGAAGGCCGCGCTGGAAATGCTGTAGGCGGGACGGGAAAAAGGGTGCCTGCGACAATCGGCGCCATGTTTGCCCCCCTCCAAAACGACAGCTTCCTGCGCGCCTGCCGGCGCCAGGCCACCGACCACACCCCCGTCTGGCTGATGCGCCAGGCCGGCCGCTACCTGCCCGAATACCGCGCCACGCGGGCGCAGGCCGGCAGCTTCATGGGCCTGGCCACCAATACCGACTACGCCACCGAAGTCACCCTGCAGCCGCTGGAGCGCTACCCGCTGGATGCCGCCATCCTGTTCTCGGACATCCTCACGGTGCCCGACGCCATGGGCCTGGGCCTGTCGTTCCAGCTGGGCGAAGGCCCGCGCTTCGCGCACCCGGTGCGCGACGAGGCGGCGGTGGCCGCGCTGGAAGTGCCGGACATGGCGAAGCTGCGCTACGTGTTCGACGCCGTGGCCTCGATCCGCCGTGCCCTGAACGGCCGGGTGCCGCTGATCGGTTTTTCCGGCAGCCCCTGGACGCTGGCCTGCTACATGGTCGAGGGCGCGGGCTCGGACGACTACCGGCTGGTGAAGACCATGCTGTATGCCCGGCCCGACCTGATGCACCGCATGCTGGCCATCAACGCCGACGCGGTCGCCACCTACCTGAACGCCCAGATCGATGCCGGCGCGCAAGCCGTGATGATTTTCGACAGCTGGGGCGGTGTGCTGGCCGACAGTGCCTTCCAGGCCTTCAGCCTGGCCTACACGGCCCGGGTGCTGGCCCAGCTCAAGCGCACCGGTGCCGATGGCCAGGACGTGCCGCGCATCGTCTTCACCAAGGGCGGCGGCCTGTGGCTGCAGGAGATGGCGGCCCTCGACTGCGAGGTGCTGGGCCTGGACTGGACGGTGAACCTGGGCGCTGCGCGCACGGCCGTCGGCGGCGCCGTGGGTGGGCCGGGCAAGGCCTTGCAGGGCAACATCGACCCCAACGTGCTGTTCTCCCCCCCCGCGCAGATCGACACCGAGGTGCAGCGGGTGCTGGACAGCTTCGGCGCACCGCATACCGACACACACACGACCGGGCCAACGCACATCTTCAACCTGGGGCATGGCATCAGCCAGCACACGCCGCCGGAACATGTCACCGCCCTGGTCGATGCGGTGCACCGCCATTCGCGGAAGTTGCGCGGACTGTAGGCTCTCACGGACTGTTACATGCAGGCCTTGTTATGCACAAAAGGCGGGCCTCGCCCGGTGTGTGGCAGCCGAATCGGAAATACCCTAAGGTGCTTTCCGGGGGCTCTCGTAAGTGCTTGATTTCAAAGAGACCCGCGCAGTGCTTTTTTGGCGGGCATTCTGGCGAAAGCCTTGCTGGGCGCGGCTTTCGCCACATCACCACCGAGCTTTCAACAAAGTTATCCACAAAAAAGACGAATCGTTTACAAAGTCCAGACATATCAAGGACTTAAGAACCTATTCGTGGCCCCGACTCAGAAACCGGGCCCACATGCACCCCAAGGTCCGGTGGGCTCGTGTTGGTGGGCGCTCTCAAAAAAACGGTAGATGCCGTTTTTGCGCTCGCGCGGCGGCACAGCGCCCCGGAACCCGCACCAGTGCTGGTTGTCCGCAAAAATGGCGCCGGACGATCGACCCCTGCAAATGGCCTGGCCCGCGTGTCAAGCAAAAAATTTCGCTTCCCGCACTTGCTTATGCACAAAAAAAGTGATCCAGCGCTTTGTGCGCCTTTTTCCTGCAATTTTCCACCCATGCTTCGACACCATCGTGCAAGTCTTTGATTTATATAGACTTGTGCGCTTGCTCCTTTTTGTGGCAAAACGTTGAAGCCCAGGAGTGGCGCGGCCCCGGCACGACTCACGGTGGGCTATCAACAAAGTTATCCACAAAAAACCGTGAAAACCCTAGGGAACACCCTTTTTAGCCTCGCCTGCACCGCTTTTGGGCACGGCAAAGGCACGGAAGTGAGGAGTCGCCCTCAAGTTGTTCACAATTACCGGTAGGTGAATTTTTGGTTCCACGCCGACACAATCATGGAAGTAGGTGCCGTACTCGTTTGATTTATATGGATTTTTTCTGATGGCTTGTTTAAATTCCATGGCAATAGACCGTCCCATCACATCGCCACCAGCCATCCTACAAAAGCTGTCAACAAAGTTATCCACAGAAATCGGCACCGCCTAAAACAACTTGCAAATCAAGCAGTTGCGCCTCCATGTGCGAACCTGTCTCAACATCCTTCGTCCGCCGCGATCCGCACTGTCCCTTGCATACCCTGTCCGTCCTCGTCCAGACCCCTGCGCACAGCGCCATCGCAGGGCCGCTCAGCTACGTCAGTGAACAGGCCCTGGCGCCTGGGGCCCTGGTGCGGGTGCCTCTGGGCTCGCGAGAGGTCCTGGGCATCGTGTGGGACCACCCGCCGATCGATGGGGCCGGCGCGGCGCCGGCCGAATTGCGCGCGGTGGCATCGGTGCTCGAAGGTCTGCCCCCCCTGGGCCCGGCCTGGCGCGCGCTGGTCGCCTTCGCGGCGCGCTACTACCAGCGGAGTGCCGGCGAAGTCGCTCTCGCCGCCCTGCCGCCGCAACTGCGCGGCCTGGATGCCCGGCAGATGGCACGGCGGCTCAAGCGGCCTGCCGCACGGGATGCGGCCAGGCTCGCCGGCGCCGCGGCCCTGGTCGCACTGACGGCCGAGCAGGCCCAGGCACAGATACAGCTGGAGGCCGAAGCCGGCCCGTTCCTGCTGTTCGGCGCCACCGGCAGCGGCAAGACCGAGGTCTACCTGCGCTGCGTGCAGACGCTGCTCGAAAAAGACCCTGCCGCCCAGGCACTGGTCATGGTGCCGGAAATCAACCTCACGCCCCAGCTGGAGACACGTTTTCGCGAACGTTTCGGCGACGACGCGGTGGTGTCGCTGCACAGCGGCATGACCAACCCGCAGCGCCTCAAGAGCTGGCTGGCAGCGCACACGGGGGCTGCGCGCATCGTGCTGGGCACCCGCATGGCGGTGTTCGCCTCGCTGCCGGGGCTCCAGCTGATCGTCGTCGACGAGGAGCACGACCCCAGCTACAAACAGCAGGAAGGCGCGCGTTACTCGGCGCGCGACCTGGCTTTGTGGCGCGGGCAGCACGAGGGCGCCAAGGTGATCCTGGGCTCGGCCACGCCCTCGCTGGAAAGCTGGCACCACAGCCGTCCGGCCGCCGAGGGGGATGCCGGCGGCCGCTACCTGCGGCTCGGCATGCCCAGCCGCGTGGGCCAGGGCGCCCTGCCCAAGGTGCGCCTGGTCGACATGAACCGCCAGCCGCGCAACACTGTGTTTTCGCCGCCGCTGGTGGCCGCCATCGGCGAGCGCATCGCGCGCGGCGAACAGTCCATGGTGCTGCTCAACCGGCGCGGCTACGCACCGGTGCTCTACTGCAACGACTGCGGCTGGAAAAGCGAATGCCCGCATTGCAGCGCCTTCCGGGTGTTCCACAAGATCGACCGCAGCCTGCGCTGCCACCACTGCGGTTATGCCGAACGGGTGCCGCGCGCCTGCCCGGCCTGCGGCAATCCCGACATCGCGCCGCTGGGCCGCGGCACCGAGCGGCTGGAAGAGAGCCTGGGCGAATTGCTGCACAGCCTGGAGCGCCCCGGCGGCGGCCCGGTGCGCATCGCACGCATCGACGCCGACAGCACCCGCGCCAAGGGTTCGCTCGAAACCCAGCTGGCACAGGTACATGCGGGCGACGTGGACGTGCTCATCGGCACCCAGATGATCGCCAAGGGCCACGACTTCCGGCGCATCACCCTGGTGGCGGCGGTGAACCCCGACGGGGCGCTGTTTTCCAGCGACTTCCGTGCACCCGAGCGCCTGTTCTCGCTGCTAATGCAGGCCGGCGGCCGGGCCGGGCGCGATGCCGCCCACAGCGATTCGAGCGAACTGTGGATCCAGACCTCCCATCCCACGCATGCGCTGTTCGCCGCCCTGCGCCACCACGACTACCCGGCCTTCGCCGGCCAGCAGCTCCAGGAGCGTGAAGCCGCCGCCCTGCCGCCCTTCGCCTTCCAGGCGCTGGTGCGCGCCGAGGCCCGCACCCAGGAGGCGGCGCAGGCTTTCCTCGAAGCGGCACGGGAGGCCGCGGTGGCCGCCGGGCTGGATGCCGATGGCACCGTGGCCGCCTTCGGTGCCGTGCCGATGGCCGTGCAGCGCGTGGCCAACATAGAGCGTGCACAGATGCTGCTGGAAAGCCGCTCGCGCCAGGCGCTGCAGCGTTTTCTCGCGGCCTGGCAGCCGGTGCTGCACACCGTGCGTGCGGCACCGGAACACCGCGCCCTGATCCGCTGGGCCATCGACGTGGATCCCTTAGCGATATAGCGCCCCCCTAAGCTCCTCACTTCGCTGCGCTACGTGTAGTTCGCATTCCCCCCCGGTGGGGGAGGCGCGGCCGCCTTGGGGCGGCCCGGCGGCGCCGCTATGGCCTCACTGCGCTCCTCACAACAACAGTGCCACGGCGCCGGAGAAGGTCAGGAAGGCCAGCGCGGTGGACACCAGGATGATGCGGGCGATGCGCCCGTTGTGGGCGCCGAAGCGCTCGGCCAGCAGGGCCACGTTGCTGGCGCTCGGCAGGGCGGCCACCAGCACCAGCGCGGTCGCCGCGGCCGGATCCAGTGCGAAGCCGGCCAGCGCGGCCAGGCGCAGGCCGGCCAGCACCAGCAGCGGGTGCAGCAGCAGCTTGGCGAGTGCCAGCGGCACGTAGTCGCGCCAGGGCACCGGGGCTTCCACGCCCATCTGCGAGCGCGCCAGCACCGCACCGATAGTGAAGAGCGCCACCGGCGACGCCGCTTCGGCCAGCAGCGCCACGGTTTTTTCCAGCGGCCCCGGCAGCGCCATGCCGGTGGCGGAGGCCAGCACCCCCAGCAGGATGGACCAGGGCATGGGGTTGGACGCCATGCCGCGCAGCGCATGGCGCACCGCCACCGCGGCACCATGGGTGCCTGCGCCGTCGAGCCGCGACAAGGCGATGCACAGCGAGGTGGTGGCCAGCATATCGATGGCGATGGTCTGGATCACCGGCCCAGCCGCCGCGGCGCCGAGCAGGGCCGACAACAGCGGCACGCCCATGAAACCGGTGTTGGGAAAGGCCGCCACCAGCGCCCCGAAGGCCGCGTCGGTCCAGCCAATGCGTCCGCGCCGGGTAGCGCTGATGGCCACCGCCACCATGACCAGCGCACAGGCCAGGTAGACACAGAAGATACGTGCATCGAGCAGTTGCGCCAGCGGCGTCTGCGCGCCGAAGCGGTACAGCATGCAGGGCAGCGCGAAATACAGCACGAAGCCGTTGAGCCCGGGAATGGCTGCGGCGGCCAGCACACCGCGCCGGGCGGCGAGGTAGCCGCAGAGCACCAGGGCGAAGAAGGGGAAGGTGATGGCGAAGACGGCGGACACCGCCCTATTCTCGCAGTGGCATGGCGCCCTCCGCGGCAGGCCCGACCCGCCATCCTCAGAGCTGCGAGGACAACAGGCCCGCGGCGTGCTCCATGAGTTTTTCCTTCCACGGCCGCGCCCGCCACTGCGCCAGCGTGAGCCGCTTCGAGCGCGCCAGGTCGGCCTCGAAGAGGGCGGTCTGCTCGGCGGCGAAGGCTTCGTCGTAGATGTTGAGGTTGGCCTCGTCGTTCAGGCGGAAGGAGCGGTTGTCGAAGTTGGTGGAGCCCACCGACACCATCAGCCCGTCGACCACCAGCACCTTGCAGTGGAACATGGTGGGCTGGTACTCGTACATCTCGGCGCCAGCCGCCAGCAGCGGCCCCCAGGAGGCGCGCGAGGCGCTGCGCACCGTCTGTGCATCGATGATGGGGCCCGGCGTGATGATGCGCAGGCGCACGCCGCGCTCGCGCGCATCGGCCAGGGCCCGCAGCGTGAGCGCGTCCGGCACGAAGTAGGCGCTCGACAGGTCGATGGACTTTTCCGCCGCGGTGATGGCCATCAGGTACATCAGGTGCATGCTCTCGCTGCCGCTGGAAGGCGAACTGCTGAACATCTGCGCCCGCCCCTTGCCGGTTGCGGCAAAACGCGGCACGGCCGGGAAATAGGCGTCGCCGTGCATCACCTCGCCGGAGGTCTTGGTCCAGTTGTCCATGAACACCGCCTGCATCTGGGCCACCACCGGGCCCTCGACACGGAAATGCGTGTCGCGCCAGTGGTCGGCGTCCTGGCCGTCGCCGGTCCACTCGGGGGCGATGCCGACGCCGCCGGTGAAGCCCACCGTGCCATCGACCACCAGCAGCTTGCGGTGGGTGCGGTTGTTCAGGCGCGCCCAGTTGTACCACTGGGGTTCATGGAACTTGCGGATGGCCACACCGGCCTGCAACATCTGGTCGATGAAGGCCTGGTCGATCTTCTGGCTACCGACCCAGTCGAGCAGGATGTGCACCTTGACCCCCGCCCGGGCACGTTCGGTCAGTGCGTCGGCGAACTGGCGGCCGATGTCACCCGACCAGTAGATATAGGTCTCGAAGGTGATGGTCTTCTGCGCGCCGCGGATAGCGGCGAGCATCGAGGGAAAGATGCGGTCGCCATTGACCAGCACCTGGTAGCGGTTGCCGTCGACGATGGGCGGCCCGAGCAGCACCCCCATGGTGCGCTGGAACTGGGCGTCGTGCACGCCGTAGAGGCGCGGTAGCTGCTCGTCGATCTTTTTCTCGCCGGCGGTGAAGTTCAGCGCGAACAGCACCAGCGCCAGGGTGGCGAGCGCCGTCAGGAAGACCGCCTTGAACGGGAAACGGCTGGGGGGGCGGTAGGTGGCCATGGGCGGTGTCGGGTGCGGCGCAAGGTAGCACGGCGACCCGCGCCCACACGCAAGCAACGGTTACGGAGTGGCGTCCGGCAGGAGGAAAAGGCCCCGCCGGTATGATCGCGCGCTCTTCCCGCCCGCCTGGCAACCCGCCTTCCTGCCCCTCTCCCTGTCCGCCTCCCGCCGTTTTCCCGCCTCCCCATGTCCGCCGGTCTCAACCACGCCCAGCTCCAGGCCGTCCACTATGTCGGCGGCCCCTGCCTGGTACTGGCGGGCGCGGGTTCGGGCAAGACGCGGGTCATCACGCACAAGATCGGCCACCTGATCGAAAAGGGGATGGAGCCCAAACGCATCGCCGCCATCACCTTCACCAACAAGGCAGCCGCGGAAATGCGCGAGCGCGCCAAGGGGCTGATCGGCCGGCCGGCGCGCGACGTGATCGTGTGCACCTTCCACGCCCTGGGCGTGCGCATGATGCGCGAGGACGGCAGGGTGCTGGGCATGAAACCCCAGTTCAGCATCCTCGACTCGGACGACGTGACCAGCATCCTGAAGGATGCCGCCGGCGGCACCGCCGACGCCGCCACCGCGCGCCAGTGGCAGTGGACAATCAGCAAGTGGAAGAACATGGGCCTGTCGGCCGAGCAGGCCCAGGCCCAGGCGGCCGACGACAACGAACGCATCATCGCCCGCATCATGCAGCTCTACGAAGAGCGGCTGGCGGCCTACCAGAGCGTGGACTTCGACGACCTGATCGGCCTGCCGCTGCGGCTGCTGCGCGACTTTCCAGAAGTGCGCGCCAAGTGGCAGCAGGCGCTGGGCCATGTGCTGGTGGACGAGTACCAGGACACCAACGCCACCCAATACGAGGTGCTGAAGTACCTGGTGGGCGAACGCGGGCGTTTCACCGCGGTGGGCGACGACGACCAGTCCATCTACGGCTGGCGCGGCGCCACGCTGGACAACCTGAAGAAGCTGCCGGTCGATTTCCCCAACCTGCAGGTCATCAAGCTGGAGCAGAACTACCGCTCCACCAGCGCCATCCTGCGCGCGGCCAACAATGTGATCGGGCCCAACCCCAAGCTGTTTCCCAAGACCCTCTTCTCGGAACTCGGCGAAGGCGAGCCGGTGCGGGTGGTGGACGCCGACAGCGAGGAACACGAGGCCGACCGCGCGGTGGCACGCATCCAGGGCCTGCGCGAAACGTCCGTCCACAAGGAGTGGCGCAGCTTCGCCATCCTGTACCGCGCCAACCACCAGGCCAAGCCCTTCGAGAAGGCACTGCGCAAGCACAACATCCCCTACAAGGTGTCGGGGGGCACCAGCTTTTTCGACCGGGCCGAGATCCGCGACCTGTGCGCATGGTTCCGGCTGTGGATCAACAACGATGACGATCCGGCTTTCCTGCGCGCGGTCACCACCCCCAAACGCGGCATCGGCCACACCACGCTGGCCAAGCTGGGCGAGTTCAGCAACAGCTACAGGCTCAGCCTGTTCGCCTCGCTGTTCAGCTCCTCCCTGCCTGCGGTGCTGCCGGCGCGTGCGCTGGACGGACTGCTGGAGTTCGGCCGCTATGTGAACGACCTGGAATACCGTGCCCGCCGCACCCTGGGCGCCGAAGACGCCAAGGCCTTCCTGCTGGAGTGGCTCAAGGAGATCGGCTACGAACAGCACCTGCTCGACGGCGAAGACAGCGACAAGGTGGCCGCGGCCCGCTGGTCGAACGTGCTGGACTTCTGCGACTGGATGTCGCAGCGCTGCGGCGGCAGCATCGAGGACGCCTCCGGCGCCAACCCGGTGGCCGCGAGCGAGACCAAGAGCCTGCTGGAGGTAGCGCAGACGGTGTCGCTGCTGTCGACCATCAGCGAGCGCGAGAAGGACCAGGACGTGGTCACCCTGTCCACCCTGCACGCCTCCAAGGGCCTGGAATGGCCGCACGTGATCCTGGTCGGCGTGACCGAGGGCATGCTGCCCTTCAAGCTCGACGACGACGGCGGGCGCCAGAAGGTGGTGAGCGAGGAAACCACGCAGCGCCTGCAGGAGGAACGCCGGCTGATGTACGTGGGCATCACCCGCGCCCAGCGCAGCCTGGCGGTGAGCTGGACCAAGCGCCGCAAGAAGGGCCGCGAGATGGTGGCGGCCCAGCCCAGCCGCTTCATCGCCGAAATGGCGCTGGACAAGACGACCACGAAGGAAGACCCGCGCGAAAAGCTGCGCCAGTTGCGGGCGGAGTTCGCGAAGAAAGCGCTGGCCACCACGGCCGCGAAAGACGCCGCGGCCTGAAATGTCGGCTGGTAGAGGCGCCAGGTAACGAATGGTTGCGCGCCGCTAACGTCGAGCAGGCCTTAATACCGTACATTGCCGCACCGCACCATTTCAGCGGAAGGCCCTGCGCCCGACCATACAAGGGAATATGACACGACGCTCCACCCGCCGCGCGGCCGCTACCCGCCCCCTGTTGCCCGCTGCCTGCCGCAGCGCCGGGATGACCGCCATGGCCGCGCTGCTGCTGGGCCTGCCTTGGGCCACGGCCCAGGCCCAGGCCTCCGCGCAACCGGCGGCACGCCGCGCGACTGCGCCGTCCCTGGCCCCCACCACCGCGGCCCGCGCCGAGGCCGTCACCGCCTGGCAGCAGTGTGCCGCGCTGACCGCCGACGGAGAGCGCCTCGCCTGCTTCGACCAATGGGCGCACGGCCAGGCCAAGATCGTCGAGGCGGTGCAGCAGCGCTCGGCCGATGCCGCGTCCGCTCCCACTTCGCCGCCGCCCGGCGCTTCGGCCTCGGCGCTGAAGGCCGACGTGGCGGCCGCCCTGGCCGCCGACCAGCCGGCCCAACGCCCCGGCGGCGCCACCACCGCGACAGCCTCCACCGGCATCATCGGCGTGGGGCTGGAGCAGGGCTGCAAGGACCGTCAGTTTTCCAACCTGTCGCGTTTCTGGGAACTGGAGTCGGGCACGACCTGCCCCACCTTCAGCCTGCGCGGCTACCGCGCCAACAGCCTGTCTGTGGTGGCGGCCAATAACGTCAACGACCAGCCCACCTCGGGCAACCCGGCCAACAGCGCCACCACCTCCACCGACTACCGCAAGCAAGAATTGCGGCTGCAACTATCGGTGCGCACCAAGCTGGCCAGCGGCCTGCTGACGCCGGCCGACTCGCCGCTGCGCGACTCCTTGTGGCTGGGCTACAGCCAGCAGTCGTACTGGCAGTTCTTCAACAGCGGCCTGTCACGCCCGTTCCGCAGCACCGACTACGAACCGGAGGTGATGTACGTCTATCCGACCACCGCCCAGTTGCCCTTCGGCTGGCGCTGGCGCTACAGCGGCGCAGGCATCGTGCACCAGTCCAACGGGCAGACCGATCCGCTGTCGCGCAGCTGGAACCGGGTGTACCTGATGACCGGTTTCGAACAGGGCAACGAATTCACCGTGAGCGGCCGCATCTGGCAGCGCCTGCATGAAAACGCGGCCAAGGACAACAACCCCGGCATCCAGAACTACATCGGCCGCGGCGAGGTCCAGGCCAGCTGGAACCCCGACCAGAAGAACACCTTCATCGGCACGGTGCGCGGTTCACCCGGCAGCGACGGCCACGGCTCGGCCCGGCTGGAATGGCTGCGCTCGCTCGGCGACGGCAAGGGCAACAGCTACAGCGGCCTGCGCCTGCACACGCAGATCTTCAGCGGATATGGCGACAGCCTCATCGACTACAACCACAAACGCACGGTGTTCAGCGTCGGTTTCTCCATTGTGGACTTCTAGGCGGCGCTGACCAGCGGCTTGTTGGCGAAGAAAGCGGTGAGGTTGTCTTCCACACGCTGGGCCATGGCGGCGCGGGTTTCGGCCGTGTTGCTGGCCACGTGGGGGAACAGGACCACGTTGTCGAGGGCCAGCAGGGCGCTGGGCACTTTCGGCTCGTGCTCGAACACATCGAGGCCGGCACCGGCGATGCGCTGGTGCACCAGGGCGTCGACCAGGGCGGCCTCGTCCACCACCGTGCCGCGCGAGATGTTGACGAGGTAGCCCTGCGGGCCGAGGGCGTCGAGGATCTCGCGCGACACCAGGCCCCGGGTTTCCGCGCCGCCGGCACTGGCGATGACCAGGAAGTCGGCCCACTGGGCCAGTTCCTTCAGCGAGGCGGCATACGCGTAGTCCACATCGGCCAGCGGCCGGCGGTTGTGGTAGCGCACCTCCATGTCGAAACCCACGGAGCGGCGCGCGATGACCCGGCCGATACGGCCCATGCCGAAGATGCCCAGGCGCTTGCCCGAGACCTGGGAAGTGATCGGGAACTGGCCCTGGAGCCAGTCGCCCCGGCGCACAAAACGGTCGGCGGCGCTGCCGCGCCGGGCCACGTCCATCAGCAGCAGGAAGGCGGTGTCGGCCACGCAGTCGTTCAGCACGTCGGGGGTGTAACCCACCGCGATGCCCCGGGCGCGTGCCGCGTCGAGGTCCAGCTTGTCGAGGCCGACACCGAAGCTGGAAATGACCCGCAGCCCTGGCAGCGCAGCCATGAGCGCGGCATCGGCGCCGAAACGGGCGGAGGTGGCCAGCCCCTCGAACTCCGCGCCGCGGGCCGCCAGGAAGCTGTCGCGCGCCGGGCCGGCCGGCGGCAACTGGGCGGTGTCGTACTGGGCCACGAGGCGGGCTTCGAGGGCGGGCAGCAGGCTGCCGGACTGGATGAGGACGCGGTGTCGCATGGGTGTGAGGGGGGAAGGGAAAAGGAGAACAGAGAAGGGCGAAAAATCACTCGGGCTGGATGCCCGCATCGCGGGCGACCTGGGCCCACTTGACCATCTCGGTGCCGATGAAGCTGCCGAACTGCTCGGGGGAGCCGCTGCCGGGCTCGATGCCGGCCTCGGTCAGGGTCTTGCGCACGTCGGGCAGGGCCAGGATGCGGTTGACTTCCGTGTTGAGCTTGAGCACGGTCGCCCGGGGCGTACCCGCGGGCGCCAGCAGGCCACCCCAGGTGCTGGTTTCATAACCAGGCATGCCGGCCTCCTGCATGGTCGGCACCTCGGGCAGCACCGACGAGCGTTTGAGTGTGGTCACCGCCAGCGCCCGCAGGCGGCCGGCCTTGACCTGCATGTTGACCGCAGCAACGGTATCGAACATCAGCGAAGTGCGCCCACTGATCAGGTCCGGGTGCGCCAGCGTGCTGCCCTTGTAGGGCACGTGGGTCATCTGCAGGCCGGCCATGGACTTGAAGAGTTCGCCGGAGAAGTGGGGGGCGCCGCCGCTGCCGCTGGAGGCGAAGGTCAGTTCGCCGGGGTGCGCCTTGCCATAGGCCACCAGTTCCTTGAGCGATTTCACCGGCAGGGTGGGCGACACCACCAGCACCAGCGGCACCACGTGGGTCAGCGCGACCGGCTCGAAACCCTTCACCGTGTCGAAAGGCAGCTTCTTCACCATGCTGGGGTTGATGGCGTGGCTGCTGGCCACCAGGGCCAGGGTGTGGCCGTCCGGAGCGCTCTTGGCGACGAAGTCGGTGCCGATGATGCCGGTGGCGCCGGCGCGGTTGTCGATCAGCACCGGCTGGCCCCAGGCCTCGGTGAGTTTCTGGCCGATCAGGCGCGCCGCCAGGTCGATGGCGCCGCCGGGCGACGCAGGCACGACGATGGTGATCGGCTTGGTCGGGTAGGTCTGTGCCACTGCGGGCAGCATGCCGCCCAGCGAAAGCAGGGCGGCCGTGGCGGCGGTGGCGAGGGTTCTGCGTTGCATGGTGTGTCTCTGTTGGTGTTGTGGTGGGTGTTCGCGGCTCGCCGGCTCAGGCCGGCTGCTGGGCGCGCCAGGCGTCATAGGCAGCGCGGGTCTCGGCGTTGGGCGGGTAGGTGCCGGCCAGACGGGCGCCGGCTTCCACCCGCTGCAGGATGAAGGCTTCCATCTTTTCCTGCTCGGCCGCGTCCCGGGACACCTCTTCGGCCAGGTGGTGGGGGATGACCACCACCCCTTCGTCGTCGCCCACCATCACGTCGCCCGGGTACACCGGCACACCACCGCAGGCGATGGGCACGTTGAGGTCGATGGCGTGGTGGTGGATCAGGTTCAAGGGCGCGCTGCCACCGGCGCAGAACACCGGGAAATCCATCTTCGCGATCTGCCCGCTGTCGCGCACCGGGCCGTCGGAGACCAGGCCCGCCGCACCCCGCACCTTGAGCCGCGTGGTCAGGATCTGGCCGCCCGAGGCCACCCGTGTCTCGCCACGGCAGTCGATGACCAGCACATGGCCCTCCGGCACACTCTCGATGCCGCGGCGCTGCGGGTGGTTGGGGTCATCGAAGGCGCTGATCTGGTCCAGGTCCTCGCGCGCCGGGATGTTGCGCATGGTATAGGCCGGCCCCACCAGGTTGCCGCTGGCCGTGCTGGTGAGGCGTGCGATGCCTTGCAGGTAGACGTTGCGGAAACCGCGCTTGAAAAGCTGGGTGCACAGCGTGGCCACGCTGACATGGCGCAGGCGTTCGCGGGTGTCGGCGGACAGGGGGGTGGTGGTGGCGTCGGTCATGGTGCGGATGAGGAAAAATGAGGGAAGACGCATCAACCGGCGGTGGCGCCGGACTTGCGGACCAATGCGCCCCAGCGCGGAATTTCCTTCTGCATCAGGGCGGCCAGTTGTGCGGGGGAGCCAGCGACGATTTCCATGCCGAGCTGCTGGGTGAGCTTGTCCTGCACGTCGGGCATCTGCAGGATGCGGGTGATGCCGCTGGCCAGGCGCTGCACGACGGGCGCAGGCATTCCCCGGGGGCCGTACACCGCCTGCCAGGAGGCCATCTCGAAACCCGGCACACCGGCCTCGGCCATGGTGGGCAACTGCGGCGCCAGCGCCACACGCCGGGCGGTGGTCACCGCCAGCAGTTGCAGCCTGCCGGCCTGCACCAGGGGCAGCGCCGCCGTCATCTGGTCGAACATGAAGGTGACCTGGCCCGACGACACATCCAGCATGGCCGGCGGTGTGCCCTTGTAGGGCACGTGGGTGAGCTTGACGCCGATCAGCTCGCCCAGCAACTCGCCCGCCAGGTGGGTGGAGGTGCCGGCGCCCGAGGAGGCGAAGGTACGCTTCGCCGGGTCTTTTTTCAGCAGCGCCACCAGGTCGGCGACCGAATGCACCCCCAGGCCGGGCGCCACCATCAGCACGTTGGGCAGGAAGGCAACGAGCGAGATCGGCTCGAAGTCCTTCACCGGGTCGTAGGGCAGGTTCTTGTACAGGCTGGCGTTGATGGCGTGCGTGCTGATGGTGCCGCCGAACAGGGTGTAGCCATCGGGTTTGGCCTTGGCGACGTAGCTGGCCCCCACCGCACCGGCGGCGCCGGGACGGTTGTCCACCACCACCGGCTGGCCCAGCGACTCGGACAGTTTTTGCGCCAGCACCCGGCCGATCACGTCGGTGGAGCCACCGGGGGTGAACGGCACGACGTAGGTGATGGCCCGCGTGGGCCAGGCGTCTGCGGGTTGCGCGGCCGCCGTGCGGCCGGCCAGCAGGCCAGCGGGCAGTGCGAGGGCACCGGCCCCCTGCAGCAGGGCGCGGCGGCGCGGGAAAAAGGAGGCGGCCACGGCGGTGCTACTCGACCTTGACGCCGCGCGCCTTGATGACACGGCCATACAGCTCCTTGTCGGCCTCGATGGTCTTCTGCAGCTCGGCCGGGGTGCTGCCCCGCGGGGTAGCCCCCTGGGCGATCAGCGCCTGGCGGGTGTCTGGGGCCATCGCGACCTCGTGCACGTCGGCGGCGATCTTGTTGACCATGGCCGCCGGCATGCCCGCCGGTCCGAGCAGCGCGACCCAGGAGCCGGACTCGGCGTTGGGTACCCCCATCTCGGCCAGCGTGGGCACATCGGGCATGGCGGGCGAACGCTGGGCGCTGGTGACGGCCAGCGCGCGCAGCTTGCCGGCCTTGACGTAGCCCGAGGTCTCCAGGATGGAGGCGAACAGCATGTCCACGTGGCCGGCCATCAGGTCGGCCATGGCCGGGCCGCCGCCCTTGTAGGGCACATGGGTGAGGCGCACACCGCCGGCGGACTGGAAAATCTCGGCCGTCAGGTGCGGCGAGCCGCCGGCGCCCGAACTGGCGAAGGTGTACTTGTCCGGGTCGGCCTTGGCCAGGGCGATGAGTTCCTTCGGTGTCTTCGCCGGCACCTGGGGGTTGATGACGAAGGCGAAAGGCAGCTCGGCAAACAGCGAGATGGGCGTGAAGGCCTTGTCCGCGTCGTAGGGCATCTTGTAGAGCCAGGGGTTGATGGACTGGGTGCCCACGTTGCCCACCAGCAGGGTATAGCCGTCGGGTTTGGCCTTGGCCACCGCCTCGGCGCCGATCAGCCCGCCGGCCCCGGTACGGTTCTCGACCACCACTGACTGGCCCCACTTCTGGCCCAGCTTGATGGCCAGCAGGCGTGCACCGATGTCGGTGCCGCCGCCTGGCGCGAAGGGCACGATGATGGTCACCGTACGGCTGGGATAGGGCGCGCCGCCCTGGGCCGACGCCGCCAGCGGCGCCAGGGATGCCAGCGGCACCAGCGCAGCCAGGGCCAGGGCCCGTTGCGCGGCACGGCGTGTCAGGCGCAGCTGCGCCGGGCGAAAAAACTCCATGGTCTCTGTCTCTCTTGTGGGGGTGAGGGGAAAAGGCGCGGCGCGGTCAGTGGATTTCCGGCTCGCCACCAGCCTGGACGGCCGGCGCGTCGGCCGAGGGCTCTACATAGTCCGGCGCCAGGAAGTCGAAGTCGCAGCCGGTGTCGGCCTGCTGCACGTGCTTGAGGTACATCACCCCGTAACCGCGGCTGAACTTGGGGATGGGCTTTTGCCAGGCCGTGCGGCGGCGCGCCAGCTCGGCTTCGTCCACCGCCATGTCGATGCGGCGGCCTTCCACGTCGAGTGTGACCAGGTCGCCATCGCGCACCAGGGCCAGCGGGCCGCCGACATGCGATTCGGGTGTGACGTGCAGCACGCAGGCGCCGTAGCTGGTGCCGCTCATGCGGGCATCGCTGATACGCACCATGTCGCGCACCCCTTCCTTCAGCAGCTTCTGCGGAATGGGCAACTGGCCCCATTCGGGCATGCCGGGCGCCCCCTGCGGGCCGGCGCTCTGCAGGATGATGACGCTGTCCTTGGTGACGGCCAGATCGGCGCTGTCGATGCGCGCCGCCATGTCGTTGTAGTCCTTGAACACCACGGCCGGGCCGGTGTGGCGCAGCAGGTGTTGCTCCATGGCCGAAGGCTTGATGACGGCGCCGGCCGGCGCCAGGTTGCCGAACAGCACCGCCAGGCCGCCGTTTTCGTACAGCGGCTTGCTGCGCGGCAGGATCACCTCCGGCAGGTGCACCTTCGCGCCGGCGATGTTCTCGCCCAGGGTCTTGCCGTTGCAGGTGCGCTGGTTGCCGTCGATCAGGTCACCCAGTTCGGCCAGGAAGGCACGCAGGCCGCCGGCGTAGTAGAAATCCTCCATCAGGTACTGGCCGCCGGGACTCAGGTTGGCCAGCACCGGCGTCTTGCGCGCCAGCGCATCGAAGCGGGCCAGGTCCAGCGGCACGCCGGCGCGGCGCGCCATGGCGATCAGGTGCACGATGCCGTTGGTGGAGCCGCCCAGGCCGAGCACGGTGGTCACCGCGTTGTCGAAGGACGCGGGGGTGAGGATGTCGAGCGGCTTCAGGTCCTCCCACACCATGTCGACGATGCGGCGGCCGGTGTGCGTGGCCATCATCTGGTGGCGCGAATCGGCCGCGGGGATGGAGGACGCGCCCGGCAGCGTCAGCCCCAGCGCCTCGGTGGCGCTGGTCATGGTGCTGGCGGTGCCCATGGTCATGCAGGTGCCGGGCGAGCGGGCGATGCCGTCTTCCACGTCCTGCCAATCGGCTTCGGTGATCTTGCCGGCGCGCAGCTCGGCCCAGTACTTCCAGGTGTCGGTGCCGGAGCCCAGCACCTCGCCCTTGTAGTCGCCGCGCAGCATCGGGCCGGCGGGCACGAAGATGGTCGGCAGGTTCATGGCCAGCGCGCCCATGACCAGGCCGGGTGTGGTCTTGTCGCAGCCGCCCATCAGCACCACGCCGTCGGCCGGGTAGGAGCGCAGCAGCTCTTCGGCCTCCATCGCCAGCAGGTTGCGGTAGAGCATGGTAGTCGGCTTCTGGAACGCCTCGCCCAGGCTGATGGCCGGGATTTCCACCGGAAAGCCACCCGCCTGCCAGACCCCGCGCTTGACCTCTTCCGCACGCTGGCGGAAGTGGGTGTGGCAGGAATTCATGTCGCTCCAGGTGTTGAGGATGGCGATGACCGGCTTGCCCAGGTAGTCGTCCCGGCTGAAGCCCATCTGCGCGGTGCGCGAGCGGTGGCCGAAGCTGCGCAGGTCCTTTACGCCGTACCAGCGGTAGGAGCGAAGCTCTTCGGGTGTCTTGCGGGGCATGGCGGCGGGGAGTGTGGAAGGCGGCATGGCGGGGCGGAGGCGGTGTATGAGGGTTGTCTCGGTCGTCTATGTTAGCGCTATCATTTTGCATGATAAGCACACGGCGAGATGCCGTCAACCGTGTTTGCGCCGGGGCGGACCGAACTCAGGCGCTGTCGCGCCCGATCAGGGAAAAGCCGATGTCGACACTGCGCGGTCCGGCCGTGCGGCCTTCCGCGCGGTCGACGATGAAACGTGCCGCCTGCTGGCCGATGGATACGCCGTCGATGTGCACCGTGCTGATGGCGGGGTGCGCGTAGCGGGCGAAAGCCAGGTCGCCGAAGCCCATCACCGCCACGTCCTGCGGCACCCGCAGGCCGCGCGCCTGCGCTTCGATGATGACGCCGTGGGCCAGCGCGTCGGAACTGCACACCAGCACATCGGTGGCCGGATGCGACAGCCGCAGTGCGGCCAGCGCCGCACGTCCGCTGCCCAGCGTGGTGGGCGCCGGCACCACCTGGGCTGGCACCTCGGATACCCCCAAACCGCGCATCGCGGCGGCAAAGCTGCCGCGGCGCAGCTGGGCGCGCTGGTCGTCGCCGGTGACGACGGCGGGGCGGCGGTAGCCCTTGCCATGCAGGTAGCGGGCCACCGCCTCGCCGACCTTCTCGTGCGAGAAGCCGACCAGCATGTCCACCGGCGTGGGGGTGATGTCCCAGGTTTCCACCACCGGGATGCCGCAGGCCAACAAGCGGCGGCGGCCCTCGGGCGAACGCATGATGCCGGTCAGCACGATGCCGTCGGGCCGGCGGCCGACGATGGCGTCGATCAGCGCATCCTCGCGCGAATGGTGGTAGCCGCTCTGCCCCAGCATCAGCTGGTAGCCGGCCCGGGCCAGTTCCTCGGTCAGCGCCTGCACCGTCTCCAGGAACACCGGCCCGGCGATGGTGGGCACCAGCGCCGCCACCAGGCGGCTGCGGTTGGACGCCAGCCCGCCCGCCAGCAGGTTGGGCACGTAGCCGGTACGCTCGACCGCCAGCCGCACCTTCTCGCGGGTTTCGGCCGACACCAGGGCCGGCGCATTGAGTGCACGCGACACCGTGATGGCCGACACGCCAGCCAGCCGCGACACGTCGCTCAGGGTGATGCCGCCGCTGCCGCGGCGTGCGCCGCGGCCGGGCGCCTTGGGCTCGTTCACGATGCGGATTCCACTGCCATGTTGTATCGCTGACCTTGGTCCCGCCGGCGGCGGGACGTCACGGGATTATGGTCGGCGCCGGGTTGCCTACAATGCGGGCCGGCTGTCGCTGCGGCGTACGTGGCGGCCAAGCCGGAAAAAGACCCGGAATTCAGGCGCTTTCCCTGTGTTGGAGCTGGAACGCGCGTTCGACAATCCCCCCCAGGAGATTCGAGATGGACCTGCAATACCAGCTCAAGGCCGGCAGCTACTACCTGTACGACCTGCGCGACCCCCCGAGCGAGTTCACCGGTGAACGGCGCTTCAAGCTGAAGACCGAGGACGTCGCCATCGCCTTCGACGCCAGTACCGGCGTGGTGCACCAGCACGGCACTCCCACCCGCATCCACTCCTGGGCCCTGGGCCAGCGCCGCCGCCTGCGCGCCGCCGGTGCGCAGGACGCGGCCAACGACATCGTGGTGGTCTCCGGCCCCCTGCCGGTGGACGAGATCAACAACTGCCTGGCCATCGCCGGCTACTGCCGCCGCATGTTCAAGCGCCTGGCCACCGTGCCGCACGGCAAGCTGCAGCGGCCAGCTTCGCGCACCACCCACTGACAGCGGCAGGACAGGCGCCTTCGATGCCTGCCATCCGGGCCGTCGTCTTCGACCTCTACGGCACGCTGTACGACGTGCATTCGGTGGCTGCGCGCTGCGAAGCCCTCTACCCCGGGCGCGGTCAGGAGATCAGCCTGCTGTGGCGGCAAAAGCAGCTCGAATACACCTGGCTGCGCAGCCTCATGGACAAGTACGTCAGCTTCGAGCAGGCGACCGCCGATGCACTGCTGTACACCTGCCGCCACCTGGGGCTGGCCCTCGACGCCGCAGGCCAGGCGCTGCTGTGCGGCGAGTACCTGCGTATCCAGCCCTTCCCCGAGGTGCCCGCGGCCCTGCGCGCACTGAACGCCCGCGGGCTGCCGCTGGCCATCCTGTCGAACGGCTCCGTGCATTCGATCGATGCCGTGGTGTCCCACTCCGGTCTCCAGGACCGGTTCGCCCACCTGATCAGCGTGGAGGAGGTGCGCATCTTCAAGCCGCATGCCACCGTCTACGCACTGGCCGAACGCCGGCTGGGCCTGGGCCGGTCGTCCATTCTTTTCGTATCGTCCAATGCCTGGGACGCCACCGGCGCACGCCACTTCGGCTTTCCGGTGTGCTGGGTCAACCGGGGTGGCAATACCTTCGACGAGATGGGCCAGCGGCCGGACCACGTCGTGGCGGGCGTGGACGGCATTCTGCAGCTGCTGCCGGCCACTCAAGCCGGGTAGAGCCGCGCCGCCAGTGTCGCCCCGGCCCGGCGCAGCGCCGGCAGCAGGGTGTCGCGGAATTCGGCGAAACCCATACGCTCCGCACGCATGGCGATGCTCATGGCGGCCACGGTGGCGCCGCCGCGGTCGTGCACCGGCACGGCCATCGACCGCACGTCCAGCTCCAGTTCGCCGTCGCTGCCCGCATAACCTTCTTCGCGGCAGCGGGCGACGAGTTCCAGCACCGCGTCCGCATCCCACACCGTACGCGGCGTGAGGGCCCGCAGCGGCATGGCCCGCACCCGGGCCTCGGCCTCCTCGGGCGGCAGGCTGGCCAGCAGCACCCGCCCGATGGCCGAGCAGTAGGCCGGCAGCCGCGAACCGATGCCCAGCCCGATGCTGAGGCTGCGGCGTGCGGTGGACCGCGCCACGATGATGGCGTCGTCGCCCAGCAACTGGCCGAGCGAGGCCGATTCGCGGGTGCGCTCCGACAAGGCATCGAGCAGCGGCTGCGCGATCGAGGGCATGGGCCGCGAGGCCAGGTAGGCGTGCGCCACCAGCAGGGCTTTCGGTAGCAGCCAGAAACGCTTGCCGTCGCCGTCCAGGTAGCCCAGGGTGTGCAGCGTGAGCAGCGAGCGCCGGGCCGAGGCCGGCGTCTGCTGCGTCAGCCGCGCCACCTCGCTGACCGTCAGGCGGCTGTGCTGGCGGCCGAAGCAGGTCAGCACCTCCAGGCCCTTCTGCAGGGAGGTGACGAAGTTCTTCCCCGAGCGGGTTTCCACCGGAGGGGCGGCATCGTCATTTTTGCGCATGGCGCAAATTTAACTTGTTCTGGCCACGCCGCGCCAGCACACTGGCGCCGCCCCCCGAACGATGAAAAAACGGAGACCTCCATGCCCGAGACCCTCGTGCGGCGCCTTGCCGCCGCCTGCTTCGCCAGCCTGTGCCTGATCGGCGCGGCCAGCGCCCAGACCCCCAAGACCCTGAAGCTGGTCGTGCCCTTCCCGGCCGGCGGCACGGCCGACATCCTGCCGCGTGTCGTCGCCGAGAAACTGCGCGCCCAGTTCCCCGGCGGTGTGCTGATCGACAACCGCACCGGCGCCGGCGGCAACATCGGCGCGGAGCTGGTGTACCGCTCGGAGCCCGATGGCAGCACCCTGCTGGCCTCGCCGCCGGCGCCCATCGCCATCAACCAGCACCTGTACAAGAAACTGCCCTTCGACCCGGCGCGCTGGGTGCCGGTGACGGTGCTGGCCACTGTGCCCAACGTGCTGGTGGTGAGCCCCAAGCTGCCGGTGAAGAACGTGCCGGAACTCATCGCCTACCTGAAGGCCAACCCGGGCAAGGTGAGCTACGCCTCGCAAGGCAACGGCACCACCTCGCACCTGACGGCCAGCCTGTTCATGCAGCTGACGGGCACCGAGATGATCCACGTGCCCTACAAGGGCACGGCACCAGCGCTGGTCGACCTGATAGGCGGCCAGGTCGACCTGTTCTTCGACAACCTGTCGTCGTCCCTGCCCTTCCACCAGGCCGGCAAGCTGCACATCCTGGCCATCGCCGACGAGCAGCGCGCCCGCGCCCTGCCCGATGTGCCGACCTTCGCCGAGCAGAAGCTGCCGGCCATGAACGCGGTGACCTGGTTCGCCGTGGTGGCACCGCCCGGCACGCCCGCAGCCACGGTCGCCTTCACCCAGAAGGCGATTGCCGACGTGCTGGCATTGCCCGACGTGAAGCAGAAGTTCGCCGAACAGGGCGCCGAGCCGCGCGGCTGGGACAGCGCACAGACCGGGCGTTTCATCCAGGCCGAATCCGACAAGTGGAACAAGGTCATCAAGAGCGCCAACGTGACCATGGAATGAGTATGCAGAACGACACGAGCACCTCCCCGGTACATCCGGTACATCCCGTGCACTGGGCCGGCCCCGGCCTGACCCGCATCCCTTTCGCCGCCTACACCGACCCACAACTGGCCGCAGACGAGCAGGACCGCATCTTCCGCGGCGCGACCTGGAACTACCTGTGCCTGGAAGCCGAGCTGCCCGAAGGCGGCAGCTACCGCACCACCTTTGCCGGCGAGACCCCGGTGGTGGTGGTGCGCGACGGCGACCACGAGATCTATGCCTTCGAGAACCGCTGTGCCCACCGCGGCGCGCTGATCGCGCTGGAAAAATCCGGCCGCACCGACAACTTCCAGTGTGTCTACCACGCGTGGAGCTACAACCGCCAGGGTGACCTGACCGGTGTGGCTTTCGAGAAGGGGGTGAAGGGCCAGGGCGGCATGCCGGCCGGTTTCTGCAAGGAGGACCACGGCCCGCGCAAGCTGCGGGTGGCCACCTTCTGCGGCCTGGTGTTCGGCAGCTTCAGCGAGGACGTGCCCGGCATCGAGGAGTACCTGGGCGAGGAGATCTGCCGGCGTATCGAGCGTGTGCTGCACAAGCCGGTGGAGGTGATCGGCCGCTTCACCCAGGCCCTGCCCAACAACTGGAAGCTCTACGTCGAGAACGTGAAGGACAGCTACCACGCCAGCCTGCTGCACCTGTTCTTCACCACCTTCGAGCTCAACCGCCTGTCGCAGAAGGGCGGCGTGATCGTCGACGAAAGCGGCGGCCACCACGTGAGTTATTCGGTCATCGACGAGGTGCCCGAAAAGGACGCCTCGTACAAGGAGCAGGGCCTGCGCTCGGACACCGACCGCTACCGCCTGAAGGACCCGGGTGTGCTGGCCGGCTTCAAGGAGTACGACGACGGGGTGACGCTGCAGATCCTGTCGGTGTTTCCGGGTTTCGTGCTGCAGCAGATCCAGAACTGCCTGGCGGTGCGCCAGGTGCTGCCCAAGGGCACGATCCGCACCGAACTCAACTGGACCTACCTCGGCTACGCCGACGACACCCCCGCGCAGCGCACGGTGCGGCTCAAGCAGTCGAACCTGGTGGGGCCGGCGGGATTCATCTCGATGGAGGACGGCGCAGTGGGTGGCTTCGTGCAGCGCGGCATCGCCGGGGCACGCGACCACCACGCGGTGGTGGAGATGGGCGGCGATGGTGCCGGCTCCAGCGAGGGCCGGGCCACCGAGACCTCGGTGCGCGGCTTCTGGAAGGCCTACCGCCGGCTGATGGAAGCCTGAAACCTGACGCCCGGAACAAGAAAGAACACACCACCATGATCGACCTGCTGGCGCTGTGCGCCTTCAACGCGGCCTATGCCGAGGCCATCGACAGCGATGCGCTGGAGCAGTGGCCGGACTTTTTCACCGAAGACTGCCACTACCGCATCACCCATGTGGAGAACGAACGCGAGGGCCTGGCCGCGGGCATCGTCTATGCCGATTCGCGTGCCATGCTGGAGGACCGCATCGCCGCGCTGCGCGAGGCCAACATCTACGAACGCCAGCGCTACCGCCATCTGCTGGGCATGCCGCTGGTGCTGCGGGCCGATGCCGACAGCGCCGAGGCGTCCACGCCTTTCATGGTGGCCCGCATCATGGCAACGGGTGAGACCGACATCTTCGCCACCGGCGCCTACCGCGACCGCTTCGTGCGGCAGGAGGGGCAAGAGGGGCAATTGCGCCTGGCCTCGCGGGTGGTGGTGTGCGACAGCACGGTGACCGATACGCTGCTGGCCCTGCCACTATGAGCGCCGCGGCTTCTTCCCCGCAGGCCCCGCGCCGCCTGGCCCTGGCTGTGGGCGACCCCAACGGCATCGGCCCCGAGATCGCACTGAAGGCCCTGGCCGCCCTGCCGGCGGCCGACCGCGGCCGCATCACCCTGTACGGCCCGCGCAGCGTGGTGGACCGCACGGCGGCGCAGCTCGGGCTGGTCGCACTGCTGCCGCAACTGCACCGCGTGGATGCCGGTGAACTGCCGGAGGCGTCCGCGGTGCCCGGCCGCATCGACGCCGCCGCGGGCGCCTCCGCCGTGGCCTCCGCCACCGCCGCCATCGAGGCCTGCCGCCGCGGCGAAGTCGATGCGGTGGTGGCCTGCCCGCACCACGAAACCGCCATCCACCAGGCCGGCATCCCCTTCAGCGGCTACCCCTCGCTGGTGGCGCGGGTCTGCGGGGTGGGTGAAAACGAGGTCTTCATGCTGCTGGTCGGCGGCGGCCTGCGTATCGTGCACGCGACGCTGCACGAGAGTGTGGCCACCGCCCTGGGCCGGCTGTCCACCGCCCTGGTGGTGGACACCATCCGGGCCGGCGTGCGGGCCTGTTCAAGGCTGGGCGTGGCGAACCCTTCCATCGCCGTGTTCGGCATCAACCCGCATGCGTCCGAAGGCGGCCTGTTCGGCCCGGAGGACGCGGCCATCGTCGCGCCGGCGGTCGCGCTGCTGCGTGCCGAGGGCCTGCGCATCGACGGTCCCGGCGGTGCCGACATGCTGCTCGCGCAGCGCAAACACGAGCTGTACGTGGCCATGCTGCACGACCAGGGCCATATCCCCATCAAGCTGCTGGCGCCGCAGTCGGCCAGTGCACTCAGCGTCGGCGCGGACGTACTGCTGTCGAGCGTGGGCCATGGCAGCGCGATGGACATCGCGGGCCAGGGCATCGCCAGCGCCGACGCGGTGCTGCGCACCATTGCCCTGCTGTCGGGCATGCGGGCCGGCACGGCCGCCGAGGCCGGCGTATGAACCACCGCATCGCCATCGCGGGCAGTGATGCCGCCTTCGACTGCGCCGAGGGCGAGACTGTGCTCGATGCCGCCCTGCGCGCCGGCATCGGCCTGCCCTACTCCTGCCGCAAGGGCGTGTGCGGCAACTGCGCCGGCCGGGTGGTGCAGGGCCAAGTGGTCGGCTGCGGCGGCGCGGCCACCAGCAACGACACCTGCTTGCCGGGCCAGGTGCTGTTCTGCCTGTGCACACCACACACGGCGCTGGAAATAGCCCCCGGGCCGTGGCAGCGCATCGATCCCACGGCACGCAAGCACTTCCGCGCCAAGGTGTTCCGCAACCAACTCGCCGCGCCGGACGTCTCGGTGCTGCAGCTGCGGCTGCCGGCCGGGCAGCGGGCGAAGTTCAAGGCCGGCCAGTACCTGCAGCTGGCCATCGGCGACGGCAGCACCCGCAGCTACTCCATGGCCAACCCGCCGCACGAGAGCGATGCGGTGACGCTGCACATCCGCCACCTGCCCGGTGGCGCCTTCAGCACGCGGGTGCCGGCCTTGCAGGCGGGGGACCTGCTCGATATCGAACTGCCCTTCGGCGCCTTCTGCCTGCAGGAGGATTCTGCGAAGCCGATCGTCTTCGTGGCGGGCGGCACGGGTTTCGCGCCGGTGAAGTCCATCCTGGACGACATGGCCAAGCGGCGTATCGAGCGGCCCATCACCCTGGTCTGGGGCGCGCGCGGAGCCGAGGGCATCTACCTGCGGTCGGCGGTTGAGAAATGGCAGCGGCAATGGCCCACGCTGCGTTTTGTCGCAGCGCTGGGCGATGCCACCGAGGGGATGGCGGGAGAGGCCTTGGCCGGCCGTGCCGACGAAGCCCTGGCCGCGTCCTGCCCCGACCTGGCCGGCCACGAGCTGTATTGCTGCGGCTCCCCCGGCATGGTGGCCGCCGTGCGGGACGTGGCGGTACACCGCTGCGGCCTGGACGCGGCCGATTTCCATTCGGACGTATTCGTCGAAGGGCCTGCCGCTGCACTGCCGGCCTGAGGGGCCGGCCATGATTTCAACGCACCTCACAGAAGAGACACCATGCAAACCACACGCCTGCACGCTCCCGTTCGCCGCCGATCCCTCAAAGCCCTGGCCCGGCTCGGCGCCGCCTGTTGCCTCGGCCTAGTCCTGGCCCCGGCCGGCGCGGCGGAATTCCCCTCGAAGACCATGCGCCTGGTCGTGCCCTTCGCCGCGGGCGGCCTGGCCGACGTGCTGGCGCGCCTGGTGGGCGCCGAGATGCAGGCCAGCGTGCCGCAGGGCGTGATCGTGGACAACCGGGTGGGGGCAGGCGGCGGCATCGGCGCGGACGCGGTCTACAAGTCGGAGCCCGACGGGCACACCCTGCTGGTGTCTTCGCCCGGGCCCATCGCCATCAACCAGGGCCTGTATCCCCACCTGCCCTACGACCCGACGCAGTGGGCACCGGTGACGGTGCTGGCGTCGGTGCCCAACGCCCTGATCGTCAGCCCCCGGCTGCCGGTGAAGAACGCGCAGGAATTCATCGCCTACGCCAAGGCGCATCCCGGGCAGGTGACCTATGCGACGCAGGGCAACGGCACCACCTCGCACCTGACGGCCAAGTTGTTCGAGTCACTCACCGGCACACAGATGGTCCAGGTGCCCTACAAGGGCGACACCCCGGCCCTGACCGACCTGGCCGGCGGCCAGGTGGATGCGTTTTTCGGCAGCGTCGGCGCCGCCCTGCAACTGCACAAGGCGGGCAAGGTACGCTTGCTGGCGGTCGCCGACAGCCACCGGGCCGCGGCCTTGCCCGAGGTGCCGGCCTTCGCCGAAATGGGCCTGCCCGGCATGCGCTCGGTGACCTGGTACGCCATGGTGGCGCCGCCCGGCACGCCGCTGGCCACCCGCACCCGCATCAGTACCCTGGTTTCCACCGCGCTGGCGGGTGCCGGCACACGGCAAAAGCTGCACGACATGGGCGTGGACCCGGTCGGCAGCGACGTGGCGCAGACCACGGTGTTCCTGCGCGAAGAAACCGCACGCTGGCAGAAGCTGATCCGGGACGCCAACGTCAAGCTGGAGTAACGCCGGTGCCTGTGCCTAGTTGTGGGCCGCCGCCGCGCGCTGCTTCAGGCGCGCGTCCAGCCGCGGGTAGACACGGCGGGCGTTGCCCTCGAAGAGTTTGTACTTCAGCGCGTCGCTGATACCTTCGAAGTTGTCCACGTAGCGCCGGGTGTCGTCGAAGGGGTGGCCGGTGGTCGGGTCCACGCCCTTCACCGCGCCGAAGATCTCCGAACCGAACAGGATGTTGTCCTCGGGGATGGCTTTCAGCAGCAGGTCGATGCCGAGCTGGTGGTACACACAGGTGTCGAAAAAGACGTTGCCCAGTACCTGTTCGGACAGCGGTGGCAGTTTCATGGTCTGCGCGATGCCGCGGTAGCGCCCCCAGTGGTAGGGCACCGCGCCGCCGCCGTGCGGGATGACGAACTTCAGCGTGGGGAAGTCCTTGAACAGCGTGGACGTCATGAACTGCATGAAGGCCGTGGTGTCGGCGTTCAGGTAGTGCGCGCCGGTGGTGTGGAAACAATCGTTGCAGCTGGTGCTGACGTGCACCATGGCCGGCACGTCGAGTTCGACCAGTTTTTCGTACAGCGGATACCACGACCGGTCGGTCAGCCGCGGGCCGGTCCAGAAGCCGCCGGTGGGGTCGGGGTTGAGGTTGCAGCCGACGAAGCCATATTCCTTCACGCTGCGTTCCAGCTCGGGGATGCAGTTGGCTGGCGCCACGCCCGGCGACTGCGGCAACATGCCGGCACCGGCGAAGTTGTCCGGGTAGAGCGCACTGATGCGGTACACCAGTTCGTTGCATAGAGACGCCCAGGCCAGGCTGGTCTGCTCGTCGCCGATGTGGTGCGCCATAAAACTCGCGCGTGGCGAGAAGATGGTGAGGTCGGTGCCGCGTTCGCGCTGGACCCGCAGCTGGTTGCCCTCCACGCTGTCGCGCAATTCGTCGTCGCTGATGTGCAGGTCCGAGGCACGCGGCGCAGGCGTGCCGTCGGCCAGCGCGGCGATCTGCCGGTTGCGCCAGTCTGCCAGTGCCGGTGGCGCGGTGGTGTAGTGGCCGTGGCAATCGATGATCATGGGGTGGATGCTTTCAGTCGGCGGTGATGTGGGAGTCCTTGATCACCTTCTGCCACTTGGCCGACTCGCTGCGCAGGAAGGCGCCCAGCTCCTCGGGGGTGGAAGGGGTGATGACCGCGCCCAGGCCCTTGAAGCGCTCGCGCAGGCCGGGGTCGGCCAGCGCCTTCACGGTTTCGGTATTGAGGCGGGCGATGATGTCGGGCGGCGTGCCGGTGGGCGCCAGCAGCGTCCACCAGACCGTGACGGCGACACCCGGCAGGCCGGCCTCGGCCAGGGTGGGCACCTTGGGCAGCAGCGGCGCGCGCTGCTCGCTGGTGACGGCCAGCGCCCGCAGGCGGCCGGACTGCAGGTGCGGCAGCACCTCCAGCGGGTTGAGCAGCATGAAGGACAGGCGGTCGGCGATCAGGTCGACCAACGCGGGCGCACCACCGTGGTAGGGCACATGCAGGCCCTCGACCTTGGCCGACGAGACGAACAGCGCTCCGGCCAGCTGGCCCGAGCTGCCGTTGCCGGCCGAGCCGTAGCTCAGCCCGCCCGGCTTGGTCCGGCCGGCATCGACCAGTTCCTGCACCGTCTTGTAGGGCGAGGTGGTGGCGACCACCAGCACGAGCGGCGAATAGGCCAGGCGCGATATCGGTGCGAAGTCGCGCAGGCCGTTGAAGTTGAGGTTGCTGTAGAGGATGTTGTTGGTCACTATGCCGGTGGAGCCCAGCAACAGGGTGTAGCCGTCGGGTGCGGCCCGGGCGACGTATTCGGTGCCGATGTTGGTGTTGGCACCGGGCTTGTTCTCGACCACGAAGGGCTGGCCCGTCTGGATGGTGAGCCGCTCGGCCACGTTGCGGCCCACGGTGTCGACGGCGCCGCCGGCGGCCAGGGCCACGACGATCTTGACCGGTTTGGCCGGGTAGGCGGCCGCCTGCGCGCGGGCGCCGGCTGCGCCCAGGGCCAGTGTGCCGGCGGCCAGGGCGCCGAAGCGCCTGCGGGACAGGGAAAGGGGAAGGTGGCGAATGAGGGGGGTGCGGGGCATGGCGATGTCTCCTGGTGTTGTTGTATTCGCCGCGCCCGGCTCAGGTGCGGCCGGCTTTTTTGCGCCCGGCTTCCAGCGCCTTGAAACTCTGCTCGGGCGTGGCCATCAGCCAGCGGAAGCCGCGTTCGATGAGTTCATCGACGTTCTTCGTATTCACGTGCGGATGCCCGCAGGGCACGTTGTGCGCCTTGCAGATGGCCAGGATGTCGTTCATGGCCGACTGCACCGCCGGGTGTTCGTAGTCGCGCGGGTGGCCCAGGTCCTGCGACAGGTCGCCCTCGCCCACCAGCACCAGGCCGATGCCGGGCACCTCTTCCAGCATCTTCGGCAGGTTGGCGATGGCGCGTTTTTCCTCGCACATGATGGCCACCAGCACCTCGCCCTGCGGGGCCAGCGGCCAGACATCGGCGCGTGCGTAGTACTCCGCCTCGGACAGCCCCCAGTAACGCGCAGCGGCCTTGGGCGAATCGCCCCGCTGCCCCGCCGGGTGGAAATGGGGTGCGTTTTCCGGCCTCGGGTAGCGGCAGGCGGCGACGGCGTTGCGCGCCTCCTCCACCGTGCTGACGTGCGGCCAGACCACACCGTAGACGCCGATGTCGAGCACCTGCTTGGCCAGCCACTGGTTCATCTCGCCGCCGTTGGCGGGAATACGCACCATGGGCGCGACCGGCGGCGCCAGCGTGCCGCCGCGCACGATCTGGCGCCGGTCCAGCATGTACTGCATGCAGTGGCGCAGGGCCTGGATGTCGTAGGGCTTGTGCTCCATCTCGAACACCACCGCGTCGTAGGGCGCGGCGGCGATCGCCTGGGCGGTGCCGATCTCGGTCGGCGCGAACGTCGTCATGGCGACGGCGCCGGATTCAAGCGCCTTGATGGCACTGTTCAGGCGGGGGATTTCGGACATGGGGGGACGACCTTCCTGGGGGGAGCGGCCCGGCGCCAGGGGCGGGCACACGAAGGGAAGATCATCTGGCAAACGGGGCGGCGTGGGCCGCCGCGTCCGGGCATGTCCGACTAGGGTATGTCCGGGTGCAGATGCCGGAAATCGCCCACACAAGTCCGCTATGGGTGAAACAGCGGGCTTTTGGGCGCCCTTGCGGGCAAGGTACTGAGGCCGGGGCTATTTCCAGGTGATGAAGGACTTCGTCGCCCAGGCCTGCTCCCCATCGACACACATCGGCGCGGACAGGGCCCGGCCGTCGGGATAGTGCTCTCCTCGCGGGGCCTCGTGGCACGAGACCAGCTCCAGGTTTCGTTTTTGCAGCGCAAGGCGATAGCGCCAATTCCAGTCCAAATCGCCCTTGCCGGCCTCCGAATGGGCGGCGCCAGCCGCCGTTCGATAGTCGGCGGCGGATCTCGTTGAAGACATCGTTCCCTTGATTGCCCGGCCCGGGAGCAGTAGTGTGTGTTGACCCTGCGCAGAGGGCAGCCTGAAATTATGCCGCCAAGTTCTCCACCGGGAACAGCGCATGGCCCACAAAGAAAAAGCCCCTGACTCCGTTAGGAATCAAGGGCTTAGCGTTCTGGTGGCCTGGGACGGAATCGAACCATCGACACGCGGATTTTCAATCCGCTGCTCTACCAACTGAGCTACCGGGCCGGAGCCTCAAATTATAGCACCGTTTTTGGCGATTATTTCCTGTTTACAGGGCTCCGCGTTTGCTGCGGCCGAGGTCCACCCCCAGTTGCCGCAGCTTGCGGTACAGGTGGGTGCGCTCCAGGCCGGTCTTTTCGGCCACGCGGGTCATGGAGCCGCCTTCCTGGGCCAGGTGGAATTCGAAGTAGGCTTTTTCGAACCCGTCGCGTGCTTCGCGCAGCGGCCGGTCGAGATCGAAGGCCTGGTGCTGGCGCGGGCCGGTGTCGACTTCCAGGGCCACGCCGGGTGCGCCCAGCGGGGATACCACCGCGCCGTTGCTGTTCACCAGCGCGGGCACGGACGGCTCGGCGGCACGGGCCAAAGGCTGCACCGGGGCTCCGCCAGGGACCGCACCCTTGCCGGGCGCCGGGTTCTGGCCGCGCTGCAGCGCCTGCTCCACCGCCTTCAGCAGCTTTTGCAGGGTGATGGGTTTTTCGAGGAAGGCGTAGGCACCGATGCGGGTGGCCTCGACCGCCGTGTCGATGGTGGCGTGGCCGCTCATCATGATGACGGGCATGGTCAGGCTGCCGGCGGCGGCCCATTCCTTGAGCAGCGACACGCCGTCGGTGTCGGGCATCCAGATGTCGAGCAGCACCAAGTCGTAGGGGCCCGCGGCGCGCGCGGCGCGGGCCTGTGCCGCGTTTTCCGCGAGTTCGACGGCGTGGCCTTCGTCGTTCAGGATCTCCGAGAGCAGGTCCCGGATGCCCAGTTCGTCGTCGACCACCAAGATGTTTGCCATAGCGAAATTATCGGGACTGTGAATGCCTGCAAGACTGTCGTAAAACGCCGGACGCCGTGTAACCAGCCGAAGGCGACCGCAGCACGGCGGCTAGGCCGCTGCCGGGGCTGCCGTCCGTGGAGCCAGGGGCAATGATAGCGATACTTGCGCCCCTACCGTTTCGCCGTTGTCGATGCGGTTGGCAATGTCGACGCGGGCCCCGTGTTCCTCGGCGATTTTGCGCACCACCGCCAGGCCCAGGCCGGTGCCTTTGGCCTTGGTGGTGACGTAGGGCTCGAAGGCCCTTTTGAGGATGCTGTCGGTGAAGCCGGTGCCGCCGTCGATCACCGACAGCCGCACCCGTTCGCTGGTGGTGCTGCGGCGCGTGCGGATCAGCACGGCGGGTGCGGGGTCGCGGTGTGCAGCCTCGGTGGCGTCCTGGGCGTTCTGCACCAGGTTGTGGATGATCTGGCGCAGCTGCTGCGCGTCGCCCAGCACCGGCGGGCAGTCCGGGTCGAGTTCGGCCAGCACGGCGACTGCGGCGTTCTCGTTTTCGTAGAGGTGCAGCACGTCGACCACCAGGCCGTTGAGGTCCACCGGCTTCAATTCGGCCGCCGGCAGGCGGGCGTAGTCGCGGAACTCGTTGACCAGGCGTTTCATGGCATCGACCTGCTCGACGATGGTGCGGACCGATTTGGTCAGCACCGCCTGGCCCGGGCCGTCGAGCTTGCCGTCGAGTTTCATGGCGAGCCGCTCGGCCGACAGCTGGATGGGGGTGAGCGGGTTCTTGATCTCGTGCGCCAGCCGGCGCGCCACCTCGCCCCAGGCCTGGGCACGCTGGGCCGAGACGATCTCGGAAATGTCGTCGAACACCAGCAGGCGGGCGGCACCGGGCAGCTCGGCCCCGCGGGTGATGAGGGTGGTGGCGCTCTGCTGTACACCTGACGGCGCCGCATGCAGCTCGAAGGACTGCTGCCAGTGGTCGAGCCCGTGCTGGGCCTGCTCGCCGAGGAAGGCGTCGAACTGGGTCTTGACGCTGCGGGCGAAGTCTTCCAGGCCCGGCACCTCCTCCAGGGCGTGGCCTTCGAGGGCGGCCAGGGGCGCACGCAGGATCCGTGTGGCGCCGGGGTTGGACGACACCACCCGGCCTTCGGCGTCGAGCACGATCACGCCGGCCGTCAGGTTGTCGAGGATGGTCTGCAGGTTGGCGCGGGCGGTATCGACCTGCAGCATGCTCTTGTCGACAGCGGCGCGGGCGTCGGCCAGCTGCTGCGTCATGTCGGCGAAGGAGCGGGTCAGGCCGCCGAGTTCGTCGCGGCCCTGCAGCACCGCCTTGGGCGAGAGGTCGCCGGCGGCCACCTCGCGCACGCCTTCGGCCAGCACCAGCAGCGGGCGCGCCAGCTGGTTGCCCAGCACCACGGCCAGCAGCACGGCGCCGAACACCGCCAGGAACAGGCTCAGCGTCAGGGTGCCGATGTACATGCGGCGCAGGCCTTCGCGGGCCAGGGCACGCTCCTGGTATTCCCGGTTGGCCTCCTGCACGGCGATGGCGTTGGCCACCAGCGAGGAAGGCAGCGCCTGGGTGATCTGCAGGTAACGTGTCTCGGTCGCCAGCTCCATGCCGTTGCCCATGACCAGCGCGATCGCCTTGATACGCGCCTTGCCACCGGGGTTTTCGGGGATGGCGGTGTCGTCCAGCCCCTCGACCTGCGCCACCGAGCGCTGGCTGCGCACGGTACGCAGCGTCTGGGCGCTGGGCCGGTCGGGGTTGAGCAGGAAACGCGACTGGCCCGCACTGGCCACCATGTGCCCCTGCGAGTTCCAGAGCACCACGTCGATGGCGCCGGTCTGGTCGCGGATACGCTCCAGCGCCAGGCCGGCGGCGGCATCGGGCAGGCTGGCGACCTGGCTGCCGGCCGCACGCGTCTTGCCGGCGAGGTCGCTGCCCAGGGCATCGAGCGTGGCGCGCCCCAGGTTCAAGCCGGCATCGAGCGCGCCCTCGACCTTCACGTCGAACCAGCTCTCGATGGAGCGCGAGACGAACTGGTAGGACACGGTGTAGATGAGCATGCCCGGCAGGAAACCCACCACGGCGAAGATGACGGCGAGCTTCATCAGCAGCCGGCTGCCGAAGCGGCCGCGCTTCAGGCGCACGAAAAGCCGCAGGCCGATCCAGCCGATGACCGCCAGCAGCAGCACCGCCACCACCACGTTGATGGTGAACAGGCGCTCGTAGTTGCGCTCGTACATGGCGCGGTTGTTGGTGGCCTGGGTTAGCAGGAACAGCAGCACCAGGCCGATGGAGACCATGGTGGCCGCACCGATGCCCACCACCCAGCGCATGGCGCGCGAGCGCAGGAACGAATACCGCGGATCGTCGGCCGGGGCCTTGCGCTGCTGCATGGGGGCGCCTACTGCGTGCTGTCCTGTTCGAGCCGCAGGCTGCGTTCGGCTGCCAGGCTCCAGTCGGCGCGGCCGGCGATACCCATCTGGAGCGGGCGCGGCAGCTGCGAGGTGTCCAGCTTGTAGCTGAAGGCGACGCTGTAGCGGCCGTCGGCCTCGACCTGCGGCAGGTCGGCGATACGCCAGCGCGACAGGCGCTTGATGGCGTCGAGCGCGTCGGAGAGTTCGTCGAAATTCTGGCCCAGCGTCACGCCCAGGTTGGCGTTGCCTATGGGCACGGGCGACACGTTGAGCCGCCAGCGCCGTGTCAGTGGCTGGTAGGCCAGCCGCATGTGGCGCTGCGCCAGGGCCACCCGCTGGTCGGACCAGTACCAGCGGTCGCGCAGCACCTCGGCCTCGGCCACGAAGAACAGCGGTATGCCCTTGGCCAGGGCACTCTCGACCAGGGGCGGCAGGTCGAAACCGACGGTGGCCGACAGGTAGAGGCCGTCGTCGCCGCGCTCGACACGCAGCTGGGGCACCTCCACCGCGTGCACCTGGGCATGCGCGGTAGACAACAGGCCCAGGCCCATCGCCCAGAACAGCAGCAGCGCCAGGGCCAGCCGCCAGGCGCGCGCCCGTGCAGGTCCCCGCGGGGCCCGGGGGTCAGGGCGCACGCTTTTGGAGCAGGGCGTAGAAAAAACCGTCGTGGTCACCGGGAAGATTGTCCCGGACACCATGGGGCTCCGGCCCACTCCGGGGCAGCAAATGCCCGGGTGAAGGGCGCAAAAGCGCATCGGTGTTGTGCGCAAGAAACGCTTCGATCTGGTGCTCCCCCTCTTCCCGGAAGACCGAGCAGGTGCAGTACAGCAGGCGGCCGCCGGGCTTGAGCAGGGGCCACAGGGTGGTCAGCATGCCGGCCTGGATGATGGCCAGCTGGCCGATGTCGCTCTCGCGGCGCAGCCAGCGCACGTCGGGGTGGCGCCGCACGATACCCGAAGCGGTGCAGGGGGCATCGAGCAGGATGGCGTCGTAGGGCTGGCGCTTGCCGTGCTGCGGCCACCAGCTGGAGGGCTCCTGCGCGTCGGCCACCAGCACCTGGGCCTGCAGGCCCAGGCGGTTCAGGTTGTCGTGGATACGCTCGCAGCGCACCGCGTCGATGTCCAGCGCGGTGACCTCGATGGGCGCGCCGCGCCCGGCGAATTCCAGCAGGTGGGCGGTCTTGCCCCCCGGGGCGGCGCAGGCGTCGAGCACCCGCAGCGGGCGTGTCAGGTCGAGCCCGCCCAGCAGCAGCTGCGCGGCCAGTTGGGCCCCGGCGTCCTGGACCGACACCTCGCCGGCGCTGAATCCGGGAATCTGCTCGACCGGCAGCGGGTGGCCGAGCAGCACGCCGGCCTGGCCGACCGGTTCGGCCACCAAGTTCATGGCTTCGAGCCGCCGCAGCACCTGGGCCCGGGTGGTTTTCTGCAGGTTGACCCGCAGCGCCATGGGCGCATGGGTGTTGTTGACCCGCAGGATCTCCTGCCAGTAGCGCGGATGGTCGCGCTTGAGGCGTTCGATCCACCAGCGCGGGTGGTTCCAGGCGGCCATCGGTTCGTGGTCGGTCGCCGTGACCAGGGCATCGCGCTCACGCAGGAAACGGCGCAGGCAGGCATTGATGAAACCCGACTGCGGCCGCATGGCCGGGCTGTGCTTGGCAGCTTCGACCGCCTGGTCGACCAGGGTGAAGGCTTCGTAGAAGGCGCCCTCCTCCCGCCAGGCCAGGGCCAGGCAGGTGCACAGCAGCGCATCGGGCAGGGGCGGCGGCGTGCGGGTGGCCAGCTTGCGGCGCAGGGCCTCGGCCCGGCCCAGCCAGCGCAGCACGTGGAACACCAGGGCGCGCACGCCTGGCCGCAGGGGCAGCGCCACTTCCAGCAGGGCCGCCGGTGCAGACTGGCCGGCGCGCACGGCGGCCAGCACCTGGGCGGTGGCCAGCAACTGCTGCCAGAGCGGCACACTGCCGCCCGGTTCGAGACCGGAGGGCGGCGCGGTGGATTGGGGGGGGGAAATCGAACTCATAGGGTACGGGCCGGGGAGAGTCGCAGGATCCACGCCAGGATCACCGCCGGAAATTGGGTCTGTGCCGCGTTGTAACGCAACACCGACTGGTTGAACTGGTCACAGGCCTGCTGCACCTGCGTATCGCCCTGGTCCCACAGCAGGTGCAGGCCCGCGGCATGCGGCATGCCGGCGACCGGCGGGGCATCGGCCAGCAGCCGGCGCCAGGCGGCCCGCAGCACGTCGCGCGCGGCGGAGAGAGCGGCCAGGCGGTCACGGTCGAGCGGACGCTGGCGCGCGGCGAGCAGGCAGGCCTGCAGTTGCAGCGCCGCGGCACGCAGGCCGGCCCAGGCGGCCATGGCGGTGGCGGAAACCGGGTCTTGGTCGGCAACATCGGAGTGATGCTGAGCCGCGTCCGGATCGATGGCCTCCGGCACGGGCACCGGTGCCGCCAGGCCGATCCAGCCCTGCAGGTGGCTGTCGAGCACGGCGAACGCCTGCAGCACGGCCGTCCGCAGGCGCGTCAGCCGGTTGTGGGCACCCACCGCCCAGAACACGAGCACGGCAGGGGCCAGCCAGGACCACAAACTCCAGGTCATCATCACGCAAGTATCGCCAAAAAGCCGCAGACAAAAAAAAGAGCCCCGGTCTGCTGCGGCAGCAGGCCGGGGCTCGGCAGCAAGGACGCGGACCGCTTATTCGGCGGCGGCGCCTTCGCTGGTTTCAGCGGTGTTGCCCGCTTCGGCGATGCCGGCCAGGTCGGCAGCTTCGGCTTCGGCGATGGCATGGCGCTCGGCCTCGTCCATCTGGTCCTTGGCCTTGCGTGCCTGGTGGTAGGCCATGCCGGTGCCTGCGGGGATCAGGCGGCCGACGATGACGTTTTCCTTCAGGCCGCGCAGCTCGTCGCGTTTGCCCATGATGGCCGCTTCGGTCAACACCCGGGTGGTTTCCTGGAAGGAAGCCGCGGAGATGAACGAATCGGTCGACAGCGAAGCCTTGGTGATGCCCAGCAACAGGTTGCTGTAGGTGGCGGGCACCTTGTCTTCACCGCGCAGGCGGTCGTTGGTGTTGAGCATTTCGGACCGCTCCACCTGTTCGCCGCCGATGTAGCCGGAGTCGCCGGAGTTCTCGACCACGACACGGCGCAGCATCTGGCGCACGATGACTTCGATGTGCTTGTCGTTGATCTTCACGCCCTGGAGGCGGTAGACGTCCTGCACTTCGTCGACGATGTAGCGCGACAGTTCCTCGATGCCCAGCAGGCGCAGGATGTCCTGCGGATCGGCCGGACCGTCGACGATGGACTCGCCCTTGTTCACGACCTGGCCTTCGTGCACCAGGATGTTCTTTTCCTTGGGGATCAGTTCATCCCAGATGGTGCCTTCGGGGTCGGTGATCTGCAGGCGGACCTTGCCCTTGGTTTCCTTGCCGAAGGACACGGTGCCGGTCATTTCGGCCAGCATGCCCTTGTCCTTGGGCGAACGGGCTTCGAACAGCTCGGCCACCCGCGGCAGGCCGCCGGTGATGTCGCGCGTCTTCTGGCCTTCGACCGGGATACGGGCCAGCACTTCGCCGGGGCCCACGTCCTGGCCGTCGCGCACCTGGATCAGCGCACCGACCTGGAAGCCGATGGTCACCGAGTGGTCGGTGCCGGGGATCTTCACCTCGGCGCCGTTGGCGTCGATCAGCTTGACCTGCGGGCGCACCACCTTAGTGGAGCCGCGGCGCTTCGGATCGATCACGACCAGGGTCGACAGGCCGGTGACTTCGTCGACCTGCTTGGCGACCGTGAGGCCTTCCTCGACGTTCTCGAACTTCACCTGGCCGGCGAATTCCGTGATGATGGGGCGCGTCAGCGGGTCCCAGTTGGCGAGGATGGTGCCGGCCTTGACCGTCTGGTCGGCCTTGACTGCCAGCGTGGCGCCGTACGGCACCTTGTGGCGTTCGCGCTCGCGGCCGTGTTCGTCATGGATGACGATTTCGCCGGAACGGGCGATCACCACCAGGTCGCCCTTGGTGTTGCTCACGTAGCGCATCGTGGCGTTGAAGCCGATGATGCCGTTGGACTTGGCTTCCACGCTGGAGGCGATGGCGGCGCGCGAGGCGGCGCCACCGATGTGGAAGGTCCGCATCGTCAGCTGCGTGCCGGGTTCGCCGATGGACTGGGCGGCGATCACACCGACGGCTTCGCCGAGGTTGATCTGGCCGCCGCGGCCCAGGTCGCGGCCGTAGCACTTGGCGCAGATGCCGAAACGGGTTTCGCAGGTCAGCGCGGTACGCACCTTGACCTCGTCGACGCCGGCTGCTTCCAGCTCGTCGATCAGGTCTTCTTCCAGCAGCGTGCCGGCCGGGGCCAGCGCGACGCGGGTTTCGGGGTGCAGCACGTCGTCGGCGGCGGTGCGGCCGAGGATACGGTCGCGCAGCGATTCGATGACTTCACCACCTTCGACGATGGCGCGCATCAGCGAGCCGGCGTGGGTGCCGCAGTCGTCCTCGGTGACCACCAGATCCTGCGTCACGTCCACCAGGCGGCGGGTGAGGTAGCCGGAGTTGGCCGTCTTCAGCGCCGTATCCGCGAGGCCCTTACGGGCACCGTGGGTGGAGATGAAGTACTGCAGCACGTTCAGGCCTTCACGGAAGTTCGCCGTGATGGGGGTCTCGATGATCGAGCCGTCGGGCTTGGCCATCAGGCCCCGCATGCCGGCCAGCTGGCGGATCTGCGCGGCGGAACCGCGCGCACCGGAGTCGGCCATCATGTAGATGGAGTTGAAGGACTCCTGCTCCACTTCCTTGCCGTGGCGGTCGATGGTCTTCTGCTTGGCCAGCTGGGCCATCATGACCTTCGACACTTCGTCGCCGGCCTTGCCCCAGATGTCCACCACCTTGTTGTAGCGCTCGCCCGCGGTCACGAGACCGGAGGAGTACTGCTGGGAGATTTCCTTCACTTCCTTCTCGGCGCGCTCGATGATGCTGGCCTTTTCCGGCGGCACCAGCATGTCGTCGATGCAGATGGAAATGCCGGCCTTGGTAGCCAGGCGGAAACCGTTCTGCAGCAGCTTGTCGGCGAAGACCACCGTTTCCTTGAGGCCGCACTTGCGGAAGGACACGTTGATGAGCTTGGAGATTTCCTTCTTCTTCAGCGCCTTGTTCAGGTTGGAGAAGGGAAGCCCGCGCGGCAGGATTTCCGACAGCAGCGCACGGCCGACGGTGGTGTCGACCAGCGAGACCGACGGGATCAGCTCGTTGGTGACCTTGTCCTTGGTCCACTCGGTCAGGCGCACGGCGATCTTGGCGGTCAGCTCGACCTGGCCGGCGTCGAAGGCACGCTGCACTTCACCGGTGTCGGAGAAGACCAGGCCTTCGCCCTTGGCGTTGATGCGGTCACGGGTGGCGTAGTAGAGGCCCAGCACCACGTCTTGCGACGGGACGATGGACGGTTCGCCCGAGGCCGGGAACAGCACGTTGTTGGAGGCCAGCATCAGCGTGCGGGCTTCCATCTGCGCTTCCACCGACAGGGGGACGTGCACGGCCATCTGGTCGCCGTCGAAGTCGGCGTTGAAGGCGGCGCAGACCAGCGGGTGCAGCTGGATGGCCTTGCCTTCGATCAGGATGGGTTCGAAGGCCTGGATGCCCAGGCGGTGCAGCGTGGGGGCGCGGTTGAGCATGATCGGATGCTCTTTGATCACCTCTTCGAGGATGTCCCACACCACCGGCGTGCCGGATTCGACTTCCTTCTTCGCCGCCTTGATGGTGGTGGCGATGCCCATGGCTTCCAGGCGCGAGAAGATGAAGGGCTTGAACAGTTCAAGCGCCATCAGCTTCGGCAGGCCGCACTGGTGCAGCTTGAGCGTCGGGCCCACGGTGATGACCGAACGGCCCGAGTAGTCGACGCGCTTGCCCAGCAGATTCTGGCGGAAGCGGCCGCTCTTGCCCTTGATCATGTCGGCCAGGGACTTGAGCGCGCGCTTGTTGGCGCCGGTCATGGCCTTGCCGCGGCGGCCGTTGTCGAGCAGCGAGTCGACGGCTTCCTGCAGCATGCGCTTTTCGTTGCGCGCGATGATTTCCGGAGCCTTCAGCTCCAGCAGGCGGCGCAGGCGGCTGTTGCGGTTGATGACGCGGCGGTACAGGTCGTTCAGGTCGGAGGTCGCGAAGCGGCCGCCGTCCAGCGGCACCAGCGGACGCAGGTCCGGCGGCAGCACGGGCAGCACGTCGAGCACCATCCAGCCCGGGCGGATGCCGGACTTCTTGAAGGCTTCGAGCAGCTTCAGGCGCTTGGCGTTCTTCTTGACCTTGACTTCGGAGCCGGTCAGGTCGCCGCGCAGGCGCTCGATGTCGACTTCGATGTCGATGGCTTCGAGCAGGTCCTTGATGCCTTCGGCGCCCATCTTGGCGGTGAACTCGTCACCGTATTCCTTGCGCTTGGCGTCGTAGTCGTCCTCGCTCATGATGCCGAACTTCTTCAGCGGGGTCATGCCGGGGTCGGTCACCACGTAGGCTTCGAAGTACAGCACACGTTCGATGTCGCGCAGCGTCATGTCGAGCACCAGGCCCAGGCGCGACGGCAGCGACTTCAGGAACCAGATGTGCGCGCAGGGCGCGGCCAGGTCGATGTGGCCCATGCGCTCGCGGCGCACCTTGGTCTGCGTGACTTCGACGCCGCACTTCTCGCAGATCACGCCGCGGTGCTTCAGGCGCTTGTACTTGCCGCACAGGCACTCGTAGTCCTTGATGGGGCCGAAGATCTTGGCGCAGAACAGGCCGTCGCGCTCGGGCTTGAAGGTGCGGTAGTTGATGGTCTCCGGCTTCTTGACTTCGCCGAAGGACCACGAACGGATCTTTTCAGGCGAGGCCAGGCCGATGCGGATGGCATCGAAATGCTCATCCGGGGTGAATTGCTTGAACAGGTCGAGTAGCGATTTCATGTGACTCTTTCCCTTTCAATTAAGAACGTTCGAGTTCGATGTCCAGGCCCAGGGAGCGGATTTCCTTGACCAGCACATTGAAGGACTCCGGCATGCCGGCCTCGATGGAATGTTCGCCCTTGACGATGCTTTCGTACACCTTGGTACGGCCCTGCACGTCGTCGGACTTGACGGTGAGCATTTCCTGCAGCACGTAGGCCGCGCCGTAGGCTTCCAGCGCCCAGACTTCCATTTCGCCGAAACGCTGGCCGCCGAACTGCGCCTTGCCGCCCAGCGGCTGCTGGGTGACCAGGGAGTACGGGCCGGTGGAGCGGGCATGCATCTTGTCGTCGACCAGATGGTGCAGCTTCAGCACGTGCATGTAGCCGACCGTGGTGGGGCGCTCGAAAGCTTCGCCACTGCGGCCGTCGAACAGGTTGGCCTGGGTGCGGGCGTCGGTCAGGCCCTTGGCCTTCATGACTTCCGGCGGGTAGGCCAGCTTCAGCATGGTGCGGATGTCTTCTTCCGCGGCGCCGTCGAACACCGGGGTGGCGAAGGTCACGCCCTGCGACAGGTTGGCGGCCATTTCCAGCACTTCGGCGTCGCCCAGCTTGGACAGGTCTTCCTTGCGGCCGGAACCGTTGTAGAGCTCTTCCATGAACTTGCGCAGCTCGGCCACCTTGGCCTCCTGCTGCAGCATGTCGCCGATGCGCTGGCCGATGCCCTTGCCGGCCCAGCCCAGATGCACTTCGAGCACCTGGCCCACGTTCATGCGCGAAGGCACGCCCAGCGGGTTGAGCACGATGTCGCACGGCGTGCCGTCGGCCATGTAGGGCATGTCTTCGACCGGAACGATCTTGGACACGACACCCTTGTTGCCGTGGCGGCCGGCCATCTTGTCGCCGGGTTGCAGGCGGCGCTTGACGGCCAGGTAGACCTTGACCATCTTCAGCACGCCGGCCGGCAGTTCGTCGCCCTGCGTGAGCTTCTTGCGCTTTTCCTCGAAAGCCAGGTCGAAGCTGTGGCGGGTCTGCTCCAGCGCGTTCTTGATCGATTCGAGCTGGGTCGCCACTTCGTCGTCCGCCGGGCGGATGTCGAACCAGTGGAACTTCTCGACCGACGACAGGTAGGCCTTGTCGAGCTTGGTGCCCTTGGCCAGCTTGTTGGGGCCGCCGTTGGCGACCTTGCCGGTCAGCAGCTTCTCGATACGGTCGAACGCGTCGGCTTCGACGATGCGCAGCTGGTCGTTCAGGTCGAGGCGGAAACGCTTGAGTTCATCGTCGATGATCTGCTGGGCGCGCTTGTCGCGAACAATGCCTTCACGGGTGAAGACCTGCACGTCGATAACGGTGCCCTGCGAACCCTGGCTGACGCGCAGCGAGGTGTCTTTCACATCGGAAGCCTTTTCGCCGAAGATGGCGCGCAGCAGCTTTTCTTCCGGCGTCAGCGTGGTCTCGCCCTTGGGCGTGACCTTGCCGACCAGCGTGTCGCCCGGCTGGACTTCAGCACCGACATAAATAATGCCGGACTCGTCAAGACGGTTGAGCTGGTGCTCGGACAGGTTGGGAATGTCGCGCGTGATTTCTTCGGAACCCAGCTTGGTGTCGCGGGCCATGACCACCAGTTCCTCGATGTGGATCGAGGTGTAGCGGTCATCGGCAACGACGCGTTCGGAGATCAGGATCGAATCTTCGAAGTTGTAGCCGTTCCATGGCATGAAGGCGATCAGCACGTTCTGGCCGATGGCGATTTCGCCCAGGTCGGTCGATGCGCCGTCGGCAATCACGTCACCCTTGGCCAGCTTGTCGCCGATCTTGACGATGGGGCGCTGGTGGATGTTGGTGTTCTGGTTGGAACGCTGGTACTTGATCAGGTTGTAGATGTCGACGCCGACTTCACCCGCCAGGGCTTCCTCGTCGTTGACCCGGATCACGATGCGGGTGGCATCGACGTAGTCGACCAGGCCGCCGCGGGTGGCGGTGACGACGGTGCCGGAGTCGACCGCGGAGACGCGTTCGATGCCGGTGCCGACGAAGGCCTTCTCGGGGCGCAGCACCGGCACGGCCTGGCGCTGCATGTTGGCGCCCATCAGCGCGCGGTTCGCATCGTCATGCTCCAGGAAGGGCACGAGCGAGGCGGCGACCGACACGATCTGCGCGGGCGACACGTCCATGTACTGGATCTGCTCGGCGCCGACCAGGATCGACTCGCCCTTTTCGCGGGCCGACACCAGGTCGCCGGTGAGGCGGCCCTGGGCGTCCAGCGTGGCGTTGGCCTGGGCGATGACGTACTTGCCTTCTTCGATGGCCGACAGGTAGTCGATTTCCATCGTCACGGTGGCGTTGGCCACCCGGCGGTACGGCGTCTCGATGAAGCCGTACTCGTTCAGGCGGGCGTACAGGGCCAGCGAGTTGATCAGGCCGATGTTCGGGCCTTCCGGGGTTTCGATCGGGCAGACGCGGCCGTAATGGGTCACGTGCACGTCGCGCACCTCGAAGCCGGCACGTTCGCGGGTCAAACCACCCGGGCCAAGGGCCGAAACACGGCGCTTGTGGGTGATTTCGGACAGCGGGTTGGTCTGGTCCATGAACTGCGACAGCTGCGACGCACCGAAGAACTCCTTCAGGGCCGCGGAAATCGGCTTGGAGTTGATCAGGTCGTGCGGCATGAGCGGCTCCTGCTCGGCCTGGCCGAGGCGCTCCTTGACCGCCTTCTCGATACGCGCCAGGCCGGTGCGGTACTGGTTTTCGGCCAGTTCACCGACGCAGCGCACGCGGCGATTGCCGAGGTGGTCGATGTCATCGACTTCGCCGCGGCCGTTGCGCAGGTCGACCAGGATCTTGACCACGGCGAGGATGTCCTCGTTGGTCAGCACCATCGGACCGGTGGAGCCGTCGCGGCCGATCTTGGCGTTGAACTTCATCCGGCCGACGCGCGACAGGTCGTAGGTGTCCGGGTTGTAGAACAGGCGCTGGAACAGGGCTTGCACCGCGTCTTCGGTCGGCGGCTCGCCGGGGCGCATCATGCGGTAGATGGCCACGCGGGCGGCGAATTCGTCGACCGTTTCGTCGATGCGCAGGGTTTGCGAGATGTACGCGCCCTGGTCGAGTTCGTTGGTGTAGATGACCTGCAGGTCCTGGATGCCGGACGTGCGCAGCTTCTTGAGCAGCAGTTCGGTCAGTTCCTCGTTGGCCTTGGCGATGATCTCGCCGGTGTCGGCGTCGACGATGTTGCGGGCCACCACGCGGCCGACCAGGTAGTCTTCCGGCACGCTGATGTGGGTGGTGCCGCCCTGTTCGAGCTCACGCGTGTGGCGCGCGGTGACACGCTTGTCCTTGGCGACGACGACCTTGCCGGACTTGTCGGTGACGTCGAAACGTGCGACTTCGCCGCGCAGGCGTTCGGGCACGAACTCCATCTGCGCGCCGCTGTCCATCAGGCGGAAGTTGTCGTTGACGAAGAAGTTCGCCAGGATCGATTCCGGGTTCAGGCCGATGGCCTTCAGCAGGATCGTGACCGGCATCTTGCGGCGGCGGTCGACGCGGAAGTACAGGATGTCCTTCGGATCGAACTCGAAGTCGAGCCAGGAGCCGCGGTACGGAATCACGCGTGCGGAGAACAGCAGCTTGCCCGAGCTGTGGGTCTTGCCCTTGTCGTGCTCGAAGAACACGCCCGGCGAACGGTGCAGCTGCGACACGATGACGCGCTCCGTGCCGTTGATGATGAACGAGCCCTTGTTGGTCATGAGCGGCACTTCGCCCATGTAGACCTCCTGCTCCTTGACTTCCTTCACGACCTTCGACTGCGAGGTGGAGGATTCGCGGTCGTAGATGATGAGCTGGACCTTGGCGCGCACGGCCGAGGCGAAGGTCAGGCCGCGCGTCTGGCATTCACGCACGTCGAAGGCGGGTTTGGCGAGGTTGTACTCGACGAACTTCATCTCCACAAAACCGTTGTGGGAGACGATCGGGAAGGCGGCGTCGAACGCGGCCTGCAGCCCCTCCACGGTGCGCTTCTTGGGCGGCAGGTCGGCCTGCAGGAAGGCGGTATAGGCGTCCTTCTGCATCTGGAGCAGATAGGGGATTTCCAGCACGCTGTCGCGGCTGCCGAAGCTTTTGCGGATGCGCTTGCGTTCGGTATAGGAATAGGCCATGAGATCTCCGGGCAAAGACATGAGTCCTGGGTCTTCGACTTCGCACCCGTACCGCGGCGGGCAAGGCACGCGGTGCAGGCTTGGTGGTTGGCCACTACCAACCATGGCGGACGGCGATGCATTGCACATCGCCCGAACCAAGGCGTCTTCTGTTGTCGGGGCTCAGAAGACACTAGAAAACCGGGGCAGGCCGCCGGCTTTCTGGTGTGTTCTACCGCTTTTCCAATAAGCAGCAAAGGCTGGGGGCCTTTCGGACACCCCAGCCTCGCACACGGAGGTCGGCTTACTTGAGTTCGACCTTGGCGCCGGCGTCTTCCAGCTTCTTCTTGGCAGCTTCGGCGTCGGCCTTGGCGATGGCTTCCTTGACGTTCTTCGGAGCGCCGTCGACCAGGTCCTTGGCTTCCTTGAGGCCCAGGCCGGTGATTTCGCGCACGGCCTTGATGACCTGCACCTTGTTCGCGCCGGCTTCGAGCAGCACGACGTTGAATTCGGTCTGTTCTTCAGCAACGGCAGCAGCCGCGCCGCCGCCGGCGGCGGGAGCGGACATGGCGGCGGCGGACACGCCGAATTTCTCTTCGATGGCCTTGACCAGGTCGTTGAGTTCGAGGACCGTCATGCTGTCGAGCGCGGTCAGGAATGCGTCTTTATCGAATGCCATTTTTAAATTTCCTAAAACAGTTGGGGTTCAAGCGGCAACGGGCTCGGCTTCGGCTGCAGGTGCAGCCTGGCCTTCGCCCCGTTGGGTCGCCAGCGCGGCCAGCACACGTGCCGTACGCGAGATCGGGGATTGCATCAAGCCCAGCAGCTGGGCCAGCAGCACTTCCTTGGAAGGGATGTTGGCCAGTTGCTTCACGCCGTTGACGTCCATGGCCTTGCCACCGAAGGCACCGCCGCGAATCACCAGCTTGTCGTTGGTCTTCGCGAAATCGGCCACCACCTTCGCGGCGGCCACGGCGTCTTCGGAGAAGCCATAGATCAGCGGGCCGGTCATCTGGTCGGACACGACATCGAATGCGCTGCCGGCGACAGCACGGCGGGCCAGGGTGTTCTTCAGAACACTCAAGGTCACACCCTTGCTGCGCGCTTCGGTGCGCAGTTTCGTCATGTCGGCGACCGTGATGCCACGGTATTCCGCGATCACGAGCGTTTGAGCTTTAGCGGCGAGGCTGGTCACTTCGGAAATGACCGCTTCTTTCTCACTGCGATTAAGACTCAAGGTCTACTCCTTCAATGTGCCTCGGGGCGGGAGCCCTGTCGGCACGCTCTGGTTGCAGCGACCAACTGTTTCAGGAAAAAACTCCGTCAGCAGTGGGGTCGCCATCTGCGCTGGCCGCCGTAGCGATTAAGTGCAGCCGTTCTGCACACCAGCGGTCTTGGATGGCTCGGGAGTGCGGCTTGCGCTACCCCCCCGACCCACCACCGGGCGGCTTTGCAGCCACCCGAATTTCATGCCATCACGCGTTGATGGACTGGATGTCCACACGGACACCGATACCCATCGTCGACGAGACCGCCACCTTGCGCAGGTACACACCCTTGCTCGATGCCGGCTTGGACTTGTTCAGCGCCTCGATCAGCGCCGACAGATTGCCTTGCAGCTTGTCGGCGTCGAACGAACGGCGGCCCAGCGTGCTGTGGATGATGCCGGCCTTGTCGACGCGGTACTGCACCTGGCCGGCCTTGGCGTTCTTCACCGCGGTGGCGACGTCGGGGGTGACGGTGCCGACCTTGGGGTTGGGCATCAGGCCGCGCGGGCCGAGGATCTGGCCCAGCGTACCGACGACACGCATGGCGTCCGGTGCGGCGATGACGATGTCGAAGGGCATGTCGCCGGCCTTGACCATGGCGGCCAGGTCGTCCATGCCGACCACGTCCGCGCCAGCGGCGCGGGCTTCGTCAGCCTTGGCGCCCTGGGCGAACACGGCCACACGCTTGGTCTTGCCGGTACCGTTGGGCAGCACGACGGCGCCACGCACGACCTGGTCGGACTTCTTCGCGTCGATGCCGAGCTGGATCGCCACGTCGATGGATTCATCAAACTTGGCGGTCGCGGCATCCTTCACCATGGTGATGGCGTCGGCCAGCGGGTACAGCTTGGTCGAGTCGACCTTGCCCTGCAGGGCTTTTTGCTTTTTCGTGAGCGCGGTCATGTCAGAGCCCTTCCACCGTAACGCCCATCGAGCGGGCCGAGCCGGCCAGCGTGCGCACTGCTGCGTCGATGTTGGCGGCGTTCATGTCCTTGAACTTGGTCTTGGCGATCTCTTCGAGCTGCGCCTTGGTGATCTTGCCGACCTTGACGCTGTTGGCCGTGGGCGAACCCTTGTCGAGCTTGATCGCCTTCTTGATCAGGACCGTCGCGGGCGGGGTCTTGATGATGAAGGTGAAGCTCTTGTCGGCGAACGCGGTGATGACGACCGGCAGCGGCAGGCCGGGCTCGACACCCTGGGTCTGGGCGTTGAACGCCTTGCAGAACTCCATGATGTTGAGGCCACGCTGACCGAGCGCGGGGCCGATCGGGGGAGAGGGATTGGCCTTGCCAGCCGGAACTTGCAGCTTGACAAAACCGACGATTTTTTTCGCCATGGTTTACTCCTTGCGGGTGATGACGCCGGAACGTCCCTGGTGGACGCCCGGCTCCCCGGGGGTGGACGGCTCTTCTTCTACTGCATCCGCGCCGAGCCGGAGAAAGCGCGGATGCAACAACTGAGGGCGACGCCGCAGCAGCGGCGCCCGCCGGTCAGGTCTTTTCGACCTGGCTGAATTCGAGTTCGACCGGTGTGGCGCGACCGAAGATCGTGACCGACACGCGAACCTTGTTCTTTTCGTAGTTGACCTCTTCGACCGAGCCGTTGAAGTCGGTGAACGGGCCTTCCTTGACACGCACGAACTCGCCGACGATGAACTCGACCTTGTGGCGCGGCTTGTCGGTGCCTTCCTGCATCTGGCTGACGATCTTCTGGACTTCTTCCTCGGAGATCGGGGCCGGACGGTTCTTGGCGCCGCCGACGAAGCCGGTCACCTTGTTGGTGTGCTTGACCAGGTGCCAGGACTCGTCGTCCATCACCATCTCGACGAAGACGTAGCCCGGGAACAGGCGGCGCTCGGTGGTCTTGCGCTGGCCGTTCTTGATTTCGACCACTTCTTCGGTCGGCACCAGGATGCGGCCGAACTTGTTTTCCATGCCACCGCGCGCGATGCGCTCGGCGATATTGCGTTCGACGGCCTTCTCCATGCCCGAATAGGCATGGACGATGTACCAGCGGAGATCGGGGTTCACGGACGTCCCGAGCATGGTGGTCGCGGCGGCCAGGGCATCCGGCGTGTTGTCTACTGCGTCCGTCATCATTTTCTCCAACCCAGAATGAGGTCGTAAAAGACCCATTCAAGTGTCTTGTCGGTCACCCACAGGAAAAGTGCCATGACCACCACGAAACCGAACACGTAGAGCGTGACCTGGATCGCCTCCTTGCGTGTCGGCCAGACAACCTTCTTGACCTCGCGCCAGGAATCCTGCCCGAAGGCGATCAGCTGCTTGCCGGACTCGGCCGTCAGGAAGATGACGACCGCCGCGGCGATGCCCACGATCAAGGCCGCCCACTGCGCAAGCGCACCCTGGCGCCCGAGCAGATAGAAGGCCGCCAGCGCGGCCAGCACCAGTACGGCGGACAGGCCGATCTTGACCTTGTCCGTACCGGTGCTGACGGTTTCAACTTGCGAAGTGGCCATGGAACTCGGATTTCCTGCAATACATAACATGTGTCCCTTGAGACACCGAAGCCCGTCAGGTCATGACGGGCTTGGGGCGCCACCGTTTCAGGTGGCAGGGGCAGTAGGAATCGAACCTACAACCTTCGGTTTTGGAGACCGACGCTCTGCCAATTGAGCTATACCCCTCCGTAAAACCCGGGGATCAGGACAGGATCTTCGCGACCACGCCCGAACCGACCGTCTTGCCGCCTTCGCGGATGG
>JAZJYT010000008.1:0-113552 GCA_040390235.1 Pseudomonadota bacterium
GATTTCGCGGCGCCACAAACAGGACATGACCGAGGCCATCGCCGGCCTGCTGCCGGCCGGCCCGCAGCAGGCGCGCCAGGCGCAGGCGGTGGCGCTGGCGGTCGATGGCGCCATCGTGCGTGCCCAGTTCGATGGCACGCCGGATGCGGCGCTGGAGACATTCGGGTTGCTGCTGGCGGCCTTGCGTGTGCCGGGCGCACAGGCGCAGAACGCGTGAAGAAAGACCTGGGCGAGCCGCTCAGGGGGGTGAATGGAGGGACATGGTTGCCCCCGCGTCTTCCTGGGCCTTTCGCAGCAGCCAGTCGCGGAATATCAACAGGGGTTTCATCTGCGCCGACTCCTCGGGGTAGACGAGGTAGTAGGCCTTGGCATAACGCAAATTTCGCCTGGAGAGCCGTTGCAGCCGGTGGGCCGCCACCATGTCGTCGCCCATGTAGGGGGGCAGCAGGACGACCCCCATCCCGGCCAGCGCCGCATTCAGCGCCATGGACATGATTTCGTAGCGCGGGCCATCGCGGCCGTCGGGTTGTTCGACGCCTTCGGCGGCGAACCATTGTTCCCAGGCGTCGGGCAGGGTCTGGTGCTGGATCAGAGAAGACCCAGGTGTTTTCTTGCCGGCCACGGCGCCATGCCGGCGGACCCATTCGGGGGCGGCATAGGGCGACAGCAGCAGCGGCACCACGAACTCGTTGTGCAGGCCGGGGCGCTTTCCATCACCGAACTCCAGTGACGCATCCACGGCCCCCGAGGGAAAGTCCACGGCGCCCACGCGTGTTGCGAAGTTGAGGGTGATTTCTCCGTGGTCGCGGGTGAACTCCGGCAGCCGGGGAATCAGCCAATAGCTGCCCACCGACGCGCCGGCCGACAAGGAAAGCGCGCCGCCCCTGCCTTTCAGCGTCATGACGTTGTTCGTCGCGCGCTCGAGTTTCTGCAGCAAGGGTGCAATCTCGCCCAGGTAATAACGCCCCGCGTCGGTCAAGGCCAAAGCTTCGCGCCGGCGGTAGAACAGCTTGACGTCGAGGCGTGTTTCCAGCGCCTGGATCTGGCGGCTCACCGCCCCCTGGGTCAGGTGCAATTCCTGCGCGGCACCCGTGAAAGAGCGCAGCCGGGCACTGGCCTCAAGGCACAGCAAAGACATCGTGGAAGGAGCGCGGAACATATGGCGGCATGAAGAATGCACACACACGGTGCGATTTTTGGAGGATTTTCGCGTGAATACCGGTGTGGTGCATGAGGGAAATGCATGGTAGGCGCACTAAACATCGTTTGTCTACCGGGGGTGCAAATCGCATCATTCCGCCACTTCGCAAGCAAGTCCGCAAACCCACCAGGTGAAAGAAGATGACCCACGGTAACCCTTCTCGCCGCACCCTTCTCGGTGCCGCCGCTGCTGCTGCCGCCACCACGTTTGCCGGCCCGGCCCGGGCGGCGGGCTGGCCCGACCACCCCCTCCGGCTGGTCGTGCCTTCGGCGGCCGGCGGTTCACCCGACGCCATCTGCCGCATCCTGACCCCGGAGATGGGCAGGGTCCTCGGCCAGCCCTTCATCGTCGACAACAAGCCGGGAGCCAGCGGCAACATCGGCATGGTGGACGTGGTGCACGCGGCGCCCGACGGCTACACCCTGGGTTATGCCAACGTCGGCACGCTGGCCATCAACAAGGCCCTGTTCTCCAAGCTCCCCTACGACCCCGACAGGCAATTGGCGCCGGTCGCTTTCCTGGGCTTCGTGCAGAACGCCCTGGTCGTGCGCAGCGACCTGGGCGTCAGCAGCGTCAAAGGGCTGATCGCGCTCGCGAAAGCGAAACCCGGCGCCCTCAGCATGGGGTCCGCGGGCAGCGGCACCACCGGCCACCTCAGCGGTGAGCTGTTCAAGAGCATGACCGGCACGGCCATCGTCCACATCCCCTACCGGGGCAGCCCGCAGGCGATCCAGGACATGATGGGCGGCCAGGTCGACCTCATGTTCGACAACCTGAGCTCCATCAGCCCGCACATCAAGTCCGGGCGCCTGACAGTCCTGGCCGTGACCGGCGCCAGGCGCAGCCCGCTCTTTCCCGACATCCCGACGGTGGCCGAGTCCGGTGTGCCCGGCTATGACGTGGTGGCATGGGGCGGCATCGTGGCGCCGGCCGGTACACCCCGCCCCCTCATCACCCAGCTCAACATGGCGATCAACACCATCCTCGCGCTGCCGGCGGTGCAGCAGCAGTACGCGGCCATCGGTTTCGAAACGACCCAGGGCCCTCCCGAGCGTCTCTCGGACCGCGCCGCGAAGGAAACCCCGATGTGGGCCGACGTCGTGAAGCGCTCCGGTGCCCAGGTGGGTTGAACGCCGTGCTGGACCTCATTGTCGAAGGGGGTACCGTGGTCGATGGCTCCGGGGCAGCCCGCGTCCGTGCCGACGTGGGGGTGGCGGCTGGCCGCATCGTCTCGGTGGGCCTCCTGGGAAACGTGGCCGCGCGGGAACGTTTTGATGCCACCGGGCGGATCGTGGCGCCCGGCTTCATCGACGTGCACACCCACGACGACCGCTTGCTGCTGGGGACGGCGTCCGGCCCGCACCCCAAGCTGTCCCAAGGCGTCACCACGGTCATCACCGGCAACTGCGGCATCAGCCTGGCCCCGCTGGTGGCCGACCGGACGCCTCCCGCGCCGCTGGATCTGCTGGGCACGGACATGTGGTTGTTCGAGCGATTCGGCGACTACCTGGATGCCCTGGAATCCGCGCGGCCGGCACTCAACGTCGCCTGCCTGGTCGGCCATTCGACGCTGCGGGTGAAGCACATGGCCGACCTGGAGCGCGAGGCGACGAGCGCCGAGGCGACCCGCATGGCGCGCGACCTGGCCGATGCCCTGGACGCCGGCGCGCTGGGCATGTCCACCGGCCTCTACTACCCCCCGGCGAGGGCCGCCACGGCAGCCGAGGTGATCGCGGTCGGGCAAGCCCTGGTGGGCATCGGTGGTGTGGTCAGCATGCACCTCCGGGACGAGGCCGATGCCATAGACGAGGCGATGGACGAGGCCCTGCTGATAGGACGCGAACTGGGCGTGGACACGGTGCTGTCGCACCACAAGCTGATAGGGCGGGCCAACCATGGCCGGTCCGTGGCCACCCTCGCGGCGATCGAAAAGGCGGCCCGTATGCAGAGTGTCTGCTTCGACTGCTACCCCTACAACGCCTCCTCGACGATGCTGCTGGCATCACGCGTCAGCCAGTCGGACGAGGTTCTGGTGACCTGGTCGCAGGCCGATCCGTCCGCCGCTGGCCAGTCCCTTTTTGCCCTGGCGAAGGAGCGGGGCTGCGCACCGGAGGAACTGGCCCGGCGGCTGGCCCCCGCCGGGGCGGTGTACTTTGCGATGAGCGAGGAGGACGTGAGCCGCATCCTCCGCCATCCCATGGGCATGGTCGGCTCCGATGGCCTGGCCCACGATGCCAGCCCGCACCCGCGGCTGTGGGGCACCTTTCCCCGGGTACTGGGCCACTACGTCCGCGAACGCGGGCTGCTGTCGCTGGAAGAGGCGGTGCGCAAGATGACCGGCCTGAGCGCCGGCCGCTTCCGCCTCGCGGGCCGCGGGCTGATCCGCAAGGGCCACCATGCCGACATGGTTGTGTTCGATGAGCGTTCCATCATCGACAAGGCGACGTTTGCGCAGCCGCGCAGGGCCAGCACGGGCATCGATGCTGTTTTTGTGAATGGCCGCCTGGCCTGCCGCGATGGCGTCTCGGTGGACCTGCATGCGGGCAAGGTGCTGCGCCGCGAACCCGCCGGCGCCTAGGAGAAGCACGGATGCATGTGTGTGTTGTCGGCGCGGGCATTGTCGGGCTGGCCACCGCCTACACCCTGGAGCGGGCCGGCCACCAGGTGACGGTGGTGGACCGGGGCCCGCCCGGGGAGGGTGCCAGCGGAGGCAATGGTGCCCAGCTGAGTTATGCGTATGTGCAGCCGCTGGCGGAGCCGTCGGTCTGGGCCCAGCTGCCCCGGCTGTTGTTCTCGGCGCAGTCGCCTCTCACCCTGCGCCTGCAGCGCGATCCCCGGCAGTGGCGCTGGATGGTGGAATTCATGCGGGCCTGCAGGCGCAGCGTGGCGGACGAAACGACGGGGCAACTGCTGGCGCTCGCGGCCGAAAGCCGGATCGGCTTCGAGCGCATGCGGCGCGATCTTTCCCCCGCCTGTGACTATTCCGCCAGCGGCAAGCTGGTGCTCTACCGGGACCGGTCCGCCCTGGATGCCGCCGCACGCCAGGTGCTGCTGCAGCGTTCCCTGGGGAGTGTCCAGCGGGTGGTGACGGCCGCGGAGTGCGCCGAGCTGGAACCTGCGCTGACGGGCTACGCCGCGCATATCGCCGGTGCGGTGTACACCCCCGGCGAATGCGCCGCCGACTGCCTGAAGGTGTGCCAGGCGCTGAGCGAGGGCCTGCGGTCGCGCGGCGTGGAACTCCTGTACCACGGCGAGGTCTCCGCGTGGAGGGTGGGCCGCGGCCGGGTCACCGCGGTCACGACGGCTTTCGGCGAGATAAACGCCGACTGTTTTGTCGTCGCGGCCGGCGCTGCGTCCGTGCGTATGGGCCGGGCGCTGGGTGTGCGCCTTCCGGTCTATCCCTTGAAAGGCTACAGCACCACCCTGGATCTCGGCGAATGTGCCGGCACGGTCCCCACCATCAGCGTGACCGACAGTGCCGCGAAGGTGGTCTTCGCTCCGCTGGGGCGCCGCCTCCGCGTGGCGGGGATGGCAGAGCTGGTGGGAGAAGACCTGCGGATCGACCCGCGCCGCATCCGGCAACTGCGCCAGACAACCGCGGCGGTCTTTCCGCAATTGGGAGCCCTGCGCGAGAGCGGCAGTTGGGCCGGGCTGCGCCCGGCCACGCCCACGGGCAGGCCGATCGTGGGCCGTCTACCCCGTGCGCCGGAGAACGTCTTCTTCAACACCGGGCATGGCGCCCTGGGCTTCACGCTGGCTTTCGGCACCGCGGCCAGGCTGCTGCAGGCCATCGAACACGGGGCGGCTGGCCGGTGAATCCAGGGCGTGGGAGGGCGCTCAGATGTCGTACTGCTCGCCCGCCGCACCTTCGCCCAGGGCGCGTTCCACCACGCTGCGCGCCAGCGTCGGTGCAAAACACTCGATGAACGAATACACGTAGCCGCGCAGGTAGGCGCCCCGGCGCAGCGCGAGTTTGGTCATGTTGATGCCGAACAGGTGGCCGGCGTCGATGGCACGCAGGTTCAGGTCGCGTTCGGCCTCGTAGGCGATGGAGGCGACGATGCCCACGCCCAGGCCGAGCTCGACATAGGTTTTGATCACGTCGGCGTCCATGGCCGACAGGGTGATGTCGGGCGGCAGCCCCTGCTGCGCGAAGGCGTCGTCGATGTGCGGCCGGCCGGTGAAGCCGGTGTCGTAGGTGATCAGCGGGTACTCCACCAGCCGGGCCAGGGTCAGCGGCGCATCGAGCAGGGCATGGCCGGGCGGCACGATGACCGAATGGGTCCAGCGGTAGCAGGGCAGGGCCACCAGCGCGTCGTACTGGTCCAGCGACTCGGTGGCGATGCCCACGTCGGCTTCGCCCGACAGCAGCATCTCGGCCACCTGCCGGGGCGAGCCCTGGTGCAGGTTGAGCCGCACGTTGGGAAACTGGCGGCGGAATTCCTGTACCGCCACCGGCATGGCGTAGCGCGCCTGCGAATGGGTCGCGGCAATCGACAGCTGGCCGCTCTGCTGGGCCACGAACTCCTGCCCCGCCTTGCGCAGGTTGTGGCTGTCCTGCAGCATGCGTTCGATGATGGGCAGCACGTGGGCGCCCGGTTCGGTCATGCCGGTCAGGCGTTTGCCGGCACGCACGAACAGCTCGATGCCGAGTTCGTCCTCCAGTTCGCGGATCTGGCGGCTCACCCCTGGCTGCGAGGTGTGCAGGGCGTGGGCGACTTCGGTCAGGTTGAAGCCGCAGCGCACGGTCTCGCGCACGGAGCGCAGTTGCTGGAAGTTCATGGAGGCCAATAAAGGGGCGGCGTGGGTCACCGCGTTGGCCATTATTTGGATTCCTTCTTATTCCGAGAACCAATATATAGTTGTTTCCTTACTTGAAATATGTCTAAGGAACGGCGCGCCGCACGGCGCGTGCAGGCCGGGCCGGGACTTCGGCGGCCGCTTTGGCCGCTGCCGCGGCGCCCCGGGGAACCAGGCGGAACACCCCTTCCTCGGCCAGCGCCGCGAACTGCTGCACCAGCACTTCCACGATCTGCTGCATCGCGGGGGTGGTGCGGTTTTCGGGCGGCGAGGCGATCAGCAGCAGGCGCTGCAGCTTGGCGTCGGCGATGTGGAAGGCATCGAGCCGGCCGGCGCGGATGTCGTCCTGGTAGGTGGACACCGGCATCACCGTCACGGCCCGCCCGGTGGCCACGATGCGGCGGATGGCTTCCACCGAATCGATCTCGGTGCCCGGTGCCAGCTGCTTGCCGAGCTTGCGCAGCTGGTCGTCCACCACGGTGCGGAAACCCGAGGTCACCAGCAGGGGGGTGCGGCACAGCTCCTCCACCGTGTAGAAGGGCTGGATACCACGGGCGCCCGGGGCGGTGACCACCACCACCTCTTCCGACACGGCCGGTTCGAGCCGCAGGCCGGACAGCCGCGGCGGGTTGGTCAGCACCGCCACGTCGATGCGGCCCGACAGCAGGGGGTCGAGCATGACCGAGCTGAAACCCTCGACCATCTTCAGCGCGATGTCGGGGAACTCGCGGTTGACCTGTTCCAGGCAGCCCGGCGCGATGATCGGCGCCAGCGTGGGCGACAGGCCCAGCGTCACCGCCCCTTCGATGGCGGCCTGGTTCTTCAGGTCGCTGCGGGCGAAATCCAGGTCGCGCAGGATGCGCCGCGCGTGGCCCAGGAACTGGCGGCCGGCCGGCGTCAGCTGGATGCCGCGGGGCAGGCGGGCGAAGAGTGTCACCCCCAGCTCCTCCTCGATGCCCTGGATCTTGCGGCTCAGCGCCGACTGCACGATGCCCAGCTCGGCCGAGGCCCGGGTGATGTTGCCCAGCTCGGCTGTCCAGACGAAGCACTTGAGTGCCCGCATATCCATGGCAACAACCCTTTTTTGGTGTGAGCCATGCGCATCGAGCATGGCTGGAATGAAAACAAAACGTTGGTGCGCATCTTACGAAGGCGACACCATGCGCACAACGCATATCCCCAAGGAGCATAGACATGCAGGAAATCGAAGTCGCCGTCATCGGCACCGGCTGGTGCGGCGGTATCCGCGCCGAGGCCCTGGCCCGCAGCCCGCGTATCAAGGCGCTGCACATTGCCGAGACCAACCCGGAGCGCCTGCGCGAGATGGCAGCCAAGACCGGCGCGGCCAGCGCCACCGCCGACTGGCACGACATCGTCGCCAACCCGGCCATCAGCACGGTCTACATCTCGGCCACGCCCGAGACCACCCACTACCCGATGGCCAAGGCCTGCCTGGCGGCGGGCAAACACGTGTTCCTGGAAAAACCCATTGCCATGGCGCTGGACGAGGCCGACGAGTTGATCGCCCTGGCCGAAAAGGGCAAGCTGAAGTTCAGCATCGGTTATTCGCAGCGCTTCAACACCAAGTTCGCCTACGTGCGCCGCGCCGTGCGCGAAGGCTCCATCGGCACGCCGGTGAGTGTGCTGGTGTCGCGCCACATCAGCCGCGCGCTGGGCAAGAAGATCACCGGCCGCAGCAAGCTCTCGCCCGCCGCCATGGAGTCGACGCACGACCTCGACTTCGTGCTGTGGTGCCTGGAGCCGGCCAAGCCGGTGCGGGTGTACTCGCAGAACAACTACGGCGCGCTCAAGGCCTCCACCGGTGCCGACATACCCGACCTGCAGTGGATCAACGTGACCATGGACAACGGCGTGTCCTTCGTGGTCGGCGGCGGCTGGAGCCTGCCCCCCGGCTACCCCAACTTCTCCACCACCTGGATCGAGATGATCGGCACCGAAGGCGCGGTGTTCGTGGACGACAGCCACCGCGACGTGGTCATCAACACCATGAAGACCGGCATGCAGCTGCCGATGTCGACCATGCCCGGCGAACAGGTCGAGCACGTCTTCTCCGGCCCCATGGCCGCCGAGACCCTGCACTTCCTCGAAGCCGTGGTGCGCGACGAGCCGGTCATGGTCACCCCCGAACACGCGCGTATGGTGATGGAGGTCTACATCGCCGCCGACATGTCGGCCGAGACCAACCTGCCGGTCGACCTGCCGCTGCAGGCGGCCGACCCGGCCCGCGCCCTGCGTGTCGCCTGAGCCCGGAGTGTCCATGCTGAACATCGCCATCATCGGGCTCGGCTGGTGGGGCCGCATCATCACCGGGCAGCTCAAGGGCAATGCCCACCTGCGTCCGGTGGTGCTGGCCGACGTGAACACCGAGGCCGGCGCGGCCTTCGCTGCCGGGCAGGGCATCGCTTTCGAGGCCGACTACGCCCGTATCCTGGCGCGGCCGGACGTGCAGGCCGTGGTGCTGTGCACCCCGCATTCGCAGCACTGCGAGCAGGTGGTGGCCGCGGCCGCCGCGGGCAAGCATGTGTTCTGCGAAAAACCGCTGTCCATGTCGCGCAAGGATGTGCTGCTTGCGGTCGGTGCGGTGCAGCAACACGGCGTGGTGCTGGCCGTGGGCCACGAGCGCCGCTTCGAGCCGCCGATCCAGGAAGCCATGCGCCTGCTGCATTCCGGCGTGCTGGGCACCCCCCTGCAGGTCGAGGCCAATTTCAGCCAGGACAAGTTCCTGGCGCTGGCGTCGGACAACTGGCGCCTGTCGGGCAAGGAGGCCCCGGCCGGCCCGATGACGGCCACCGGCATCCACCTGCTGGACCTGTCGGTGGGGGTATTCGGCGAGGCGGCGCAGGTCTACACCAGCGTCAAGCAGCTGGGCAGCCCGCTGACCAACGGCGACACGTTGGCCGCCATGGTCACCTTCAAGCGCGGCGGCCACGCGCTCATCAGCGCCATCCTGGCGACGCCGTTTGCCGGCCGCTTCGCCATCTACGGCAGCCAGGGCTGGGTCGAGGTGGTGGACCGGGTGCACCCCGAGGCGTCGGAGGGCTGGGTCGTCAACGTCTGCATCCGCGGCGAGAACGGTGGCCGGCCGGTGCGCAGTGAATGGCCGGCCGCCTCCGGCGTGCTGGCCAACCTGGAGGCTTTCGCCACCGCCGCGACCGGCGGCGCACCCTACCCGGTGCCGCAGGAGCAGATGGTCGCCAACATCTCGGCGCTGGAGGCAGTGTTCAAGTCCGCCGCCAGCGGCAGGATCGAGCTGGTGGAGGGCTGATACACCAGGCAGGGCGTGCGCGGACGGCAGACGAAAAAAAGGAGACACGGCATGCAGAGACGTTCTTCGCTGGCCGCCGCCCTGGCGGCGGCGGTTTTGGCCTGGGCGGGTCCGGCGGCGCACGGGCAGGGCCTGGGCGACTACCCCAACAAGCCCATCCGCCTGATCATTCCCTTTGCGCCCGGCGGCGCATCGGACTTCGTGGTGCGCGCCATCCTGCCGCAGCTCAGCGCCGCGCTGGGCCAGTCGGTGGTGGTCGACAACCGCGGCGGCGCGGCCGGCAACATTGGCATGGAGCTCGCCGCCGCGGCGCCGCCCGACGGCTATACCGCCTTTTTCGGCAACGTCGGCACGCTGGCCATCAACCCGGCGCTGTTCGGCGCCAAGCAGAAGGTCAGCGCGGCCGACTTCGAAGCCGTGTCCCTGGTCGGCAACGCGCCCAACGTGCTCATCACCAGCACCAGCTTCCCGCCGAACACGGTGCAGGAGTTCGTCGAGTACGCCCGCGCGCACCCCAAGGACATGAGCTTCGGTTCGCCCGGCAGCGGCAGCCTGAACCGTTTCCAGATGGAGCTGTTCCGCAGCATCACCAACCTGGAGATGGTGCACATCCCCTACAAGGGCGGCGCCGGCGGCGCGGTGGTCGATGTGGTGGGCGGGCAGGTGCCGGTGATGTTCACCTCGATCCCGTCGGCGCTGCAGCTGATCCGCGCCGGCAAGCTCAAGGCGCTGGCCGTGGGCAGCAAGGAACGCCTGTCGATGCTGCCCGAGGTGCCGACCATGGCCGAGGCCGGCTACCCGCAGGTGGTCGGCGGCTCCTGGCTGGGCCTCATGTTCCCGGCCAAGACACCCCGGCCGGTCATCGACCGCTGGCACGATGCCATCGTGAAGATCATGGCGCAGAACGACGTCAAGGAGCGCCTGCTGCTGGGCGGTGTCGAGAACCTGACCAGCCGCACGCCGGAAGACATGCGCGAATTCATCAACCAGGAAGCTGCCCGCTGGGGCGCGGTGGTGAAAAAGGCCGGTGCAGTGCCGGACTGAGCCCCCAAAAAGAATTACCAACGGAGACACAAGCCCATGCACAAACGCCTTTCCCTTCTCACGCTGCTGCTCGGCGCGGCCCTGCCGCTGTTCGGCACCACGGCCTTCGCCCAGGCCGCCTACCCGAACAAGCCGATCCGCATGATCGTGCCCTTCGCGCCCGGCGGCGCGTCGGACTTCCTGGCGCGCGCCATCGCACCGCGCCTGTCGCAGGTGCTGGGCCAGCCCCTCATCATCGAGAACAAGGCCGGCGTCGCCGGCAACCTGGGCATGGAATACGCCGCCGCGGCGGCGCCCGACGGCTACACCGTATTCCTCGGCAACGTCGGCACGCTGGCCATCAACCCGGCCATCTTCGGCGACAAGCAGAAGGTCAGCGCACCCGACTTCCAGGCCGTGAGCCTGGTCGCCAACGCACCCGACGTCCTGGTGGCCGGCAGTGCCACCCCGGTGAAGACGGTGAAGGAGCTGGTCGACTACGCCCATGCCCACCCCAAGGAGATGAGTTTTGCCTCCCCCGGCAGCGGCAGCCTGAACCGGCTCGAGATGGAGCTGTTCCGCGAAGTCGCCTCCATGGAGATGGTGCACATCCCCTACAAAGGCGGCGCCGGTCCGGCCATCATCGACATCGTGGGCGGGCAGGTGCCCGTCATGTTCACACCGATTCCCTCGGCGCTGCAGCTGATCACCGGCGGCCGCCTGAAAGCCCTGGCCGTGGCCAGCAAGCAGCGTCTGCCTTTCCTGCCCGATGTGCCGACCATGGCCGAGTCCGGCTACCCCCAGGTGGTGGGCGGTTCCTGGCAGGCCATGATGTTCCCGGCCAAGACGCCCCAGCCGGTGGTGGCCCTGTGGCTCAAGACCCTGCAGAAGGTCATGGCCGAGGACGAGATCAAGCAGCGCCTGTTGACCGGCGGCGTCGAGAGTGTGGTGAGCCGCTCGCCGGAAGAACTGCAGGGATTCATCGCCGCTGAAGCCGCCCGTTGGGGGGCGCTCGCGAAATCATCTGGCGCAACGGCAGATTGAAGCCCTTTCATCGACCCTTAACCCCAAGCTTGCCATGACCGTCAATTCCCGTCCCATCGGCCTCGCCATCATCGGCGGCGGCCGCGTCGGCCTGTTCCGTGGCGAAGTCGCCGCCCGCCATCCCCAGGTCAAATGGATCGGCCTGGCCGAGGTCAAGCCCGACCGCGCCGCCGAGATCGGTGCCAAGATCGGTGCCGACTTCATCACCGCCGACTACCGCGAGCTGCTGGCCCGGCCCGAGGTCGATGCCGTCATCATCGCCACCGACGAACACCTGCACGTCGAACCCATCCTGGAGGCCGCGCGCCTGGGCAAGCCGATGCTGATCGAGAAGCCCCTGGCCACCCGCGTCAGTGACTCGCGCCGGGTGCTGGAGGCGCTCAAAGCCAGCGGCTGCGACGCCGTGGTCGGCTACACCCAGCGTTTTCGCCGCCGCTGGCTGGCGGCCAAGGAAAAGGTGCGCACCGGTGCGCTGGGTGAGGTGACCATGGTCACCAGCCGCGCCTTCATGAACCGCCTGGTCGCCATCGACAACTACAAACGCACGGACGACCCGGCCTCCATCTCGCCCATGGTGATCTCGGGTACCCACGCCCTCGACATCGTGATGTGGATGATGCAGGGCAAGACGCCGGTGGAGATCTACGCACGCTCCTGCGACAAGGCACTGGGCCCGGAGTGGAAGGGCATCGACAGCACGGCCGGCATGATCAGTTTTTCCGACGGCAGCGTGTACCACCTGAGCATCTCGTGGGCCCTGCCGGTAACCTGGCCGGGTGCGGTCTACAGCCTGGATGTGGGCGTGGTCGGCACCGAGGGGGTGCTGACCATCGACGACACCCACCGCGACATCGTGCTGGCGGTCTCGAAGCCGCAGGCCGAAGGCTACGCACCCGACAAGCAGCGCCTGGTGGACTTCATGGGCAGCTACCCGCCGGGCGACATGGCCCTGGGTGAGTTGCGTGGCCCGATGCGCGAGGAGACCGACTCCTGGCTCAACCGCGTCTGCGCCGGCTGGACGACCCAGGCCTGCACGGCGGAAGAGGCGCACATGAACCTCATCCTCACCAAGGCGCTCGACCTGTCGGCCCGTACCGGCAAGCCCGTCGATTGCTCCGATTGGGCGAAGCTGGAAGCGATGCTGGACTGAGCGCTTGCGGTTCGTGCCCTTTGGGAGGGGGAGGCCGGCGGGGTGCCCGTTCCGGGGAATGTCATTCCGACCGGCTACGCCGGTCTCCCTTCTTTATTTCCCCTCCACGGGCACCCCGCCGACCTCTTGTGAGGGGATGGAGCGGCATGCTCTCCGCAAACAGGCCACGTAGCGGGCAGAGTGCTTGTGCATCCTTCCAAGAAGGGGCAACGGCGTTCGAATCTACTCCCGCGGTCGGTGGGGTAGCCGGGTACAGGACATAAAGAAGGGAGGAGCCGAAGGCGACGGAATGACAGTCCCGTACCCGGTTACCCCATCGGCCGCTCCCCGAAGTGCAAAGAACGGCAATCCGCACCTTCTCAGGCCGGCGCCTTCATTTCCACCACCGCCATGGTGATGCGCGACACGCAACTGGTCTTGCCGCTGTCGTCCACCATGTCGATCTGCCACACCTGGGTGGTGCGGCCGATATGCACCGGCCGCGCCGTGCCGGTGACCCAGCCGTCGCGCACCGCGCGCAGGTGGTTGGCGTTGATGTCCAGCCCCACCGCGGCATAACCCTCCGGGCAACTGTAGATCGCGCCGATGGAGCCCAGCGTCTCGGCCAGCACCACCGACACGCCGCCGTGCAGCAGGCCCATGGGCTGGCGGGTCTGCTGGTTGACCGGCACCCGCGCGCGGAGGAAGTCGTCGCCGACCTCCAGGAACTCGATGCCGAGGTGGCTGATGGCGGTGTCGACCGCGCGGTCGGTGAACTCCTGGACGGAGACGGGCTTTTTCCAGATGGGCATGGCGGCAAGCGTAAGAAGAAAGGCAGGCGCCATTCTCCTATCAAGCTTGCGCAGCCGCAGGTGGCACGTTATTCAACCGTTATGTGGTTGCTCTTGACCAGGGCCGCCCAGCGGGCGATCTGCCCTTGCAGGAAGACACCGAATTCCTTCGGTGTGTTGCCCACCGGCTCGATGCCCAGTGCCAGCAGCCGCTTCTGCACCTCGGGCTGGCGGATGGCCTCGCGCACCGTGGCCGACACGCGATCGATCACCGCCGGCGGCGTTGCGGCCGGCGCGAAGAAGCCGTTCCACTCCACGATCTCGAAATCCGGGAAGCCGCTTTCGATCACCGTCGGCACCTCGGGCAGGGCCGCCATGCGTTTTTTGCCGGTCACCGCCAGCGCACGCAGCTTGCCCGCCTGTACGTAGCCCAGGCCCGACACCGGGTTGGCGAAGTAGGCCGACACCTGGCCCGCCAGCAGGTCGGTGATGGCCGGTGCGCCGCCCTTGTAGGGCACGTGCAGCCAGTCGACGCCGGCATCGCGCTTGAGCATCTCGCCGGCCAGGTGGGCGGTGCCGCCCGCGCCGTAGGAGGCAAAGCTGAGCTTGCCCGGATTCGCCTTGGCGTAGGCGAGGAACTCCTTGAAGGTCTTGTACGGCGCGTTGGCCGGCACCAGCAGGATGTTGGGCATGTTGATGGCCTGCGACACCGGCACCAGGTCCTTCACCGGATCGAAAGGCAGCTTGCGCAGCACCGCATTGACCGCATAAGGAAAGGTGTCGAACAGCAGTGTGTAGCCATCGGCCGGCGACTGGATCACCGCCATGTCGCCGATGACACCGCTGGCGCCGGGCTTGTTGTCGATGATGATCTGCTGGCCCAGCAACGTGCCCATGGACTGCGCCAGCAGCCGCGCATTGCCATCGGCGCCGCCGCCAGGTGAATAGGGCACGACCAGGCGGATCGTTTTGGTCGGGTAGGCCGCCGGAGCCTGTGCCCGGGCGGCGATGGGCAGGGTGGCGGCTGCGCCAGCGATCAGCAGCAGGCGGCGGGTGGGCGAGGGGGGGCGTGCGGGCATGGGTGGAGTCTCCTTGTCAATCCATTTTGCCGCCGCGGCCGTGTGCCGCGCCTGCGGGTTATCTCGGGTGGGCGGCGTCCGGCCGGTCGGATGCGTTTAGCATGCGCAGATCCCAAGGAGACCTTTTGCCATGCGTATGCCCACCGACGCCCGCGGCGTCTACCCGATCGCCCCCACACCCTTCTTCGACGACGGCCGCATCGACACCGCCTCGGTCGACCGCCTGACCGACTTCTACCTGGGCTGCGGCTGCACCGGCATCACCGTGCTGGGCCAGCTGGGCGAAGCCCCCAAGCTGGAACACGAAGAAAGTGTGGCTGTGGCCACGCAGATGATCAAACGTGCGTCGAACCTGCCGGTCATCGTGGGGGTCTCCGCCCCGGGCTTCGCCGCCATGCGTGCCCTGACCCGCGACGTGATGGACAAGGGCGCCGCCGGCGTCATGATCGCCCCGCCCAACACCCTGCGCACCGACGACCAGATCGTGGGTTACTACAAACAGGCGGCCGACGCCATCGGCGCCGACGTGCCCTTCGTGCTGCAGGACTACCCGCTGACCTTCTCGGTGCAGATGACGCCGGGGGTCATCCGCCGCATCGTCACCGAGATACCGTCGTGTGTGATGCTCAAGCACGAGGACTGGCCGGGCCTGGAGAAGATCACCGCACTGCGTGCTTTCGAAAAGGACGGCATGCGCCGCATCCCCATCCTGTGCGGCAACAACGGCCTGTTCCTGGACTACGAGATGGAGCGCGGCGCCGACGGCGCCAACACCGGCTACGCCTTTCCCGACATGCTGTGCGACGTGGTGCGGCTGTCGCAGGCAGGGCAACGCGAAGAGGCGCATGACCTGTTCGACGCCCACCTGCCGCTGCTGCGCTACGAGCAGCAGCCGGGTGTGGGTCTGTCGGTGCGCAAGTACATCCTGATGCGGCGCGGACTGATGAGTTCGGCGGCGCAGCGCAAGCCCGCGGCGCCTTTCACCAAGTTGGCGCAGGCCGAGGTGGACCATTTGCTCACGCGGCTGGCACGGACCGAACCGCGCGCGCGCCTGGGCTGAGCGCCCTGCGTCACAGGTCTTCCGTGCCGGGGCCGAACAGGCGCTTGCCCCGTGAGCGCAGCAGTTGCACCACCCGCTGCGCGGCGGGCGACAGGTAGCCGCCCGCGCGGTGCGTGACACCCAGGCTGCGCCGCAGCGTGGTGCTGCGCAGGCGCACCTCCTCCAGCTTGGCGCTGCGCTCCAGCCGCAGGGTGTGGCGCGACACGAAGGTCAGCAGGTGGGTCTTGGCCACCATGCGCGGCAGCAGGGGGATGGAGCCCGCCTCGATCTGCACCGCTGGCCGGGCCAGCCCGCGTGACGCAAAAGCCATGTCGATCCACTGCCGGCTCGGAATGTTGGTGCCGGGCAGGGCCCACTGGTAGCCGACCAGCGACGCCATGCGGATGCGCGGCTGGGCGAACACCGGGTGGGTGCGGCTGGCGGCCACCACCACCACGTCGTCGACGATGGGGTGGCAGACAAAATCCGCGTCACCCTCGGAGGTGAGGCCGATGACGATATCGAGCTTGCCTTCGCGCAACTGGTCGCGCAGCTCCCAGCTCGGGCCGATGACGATGCTGATGGTGAGTTTGCTGCCGCCGGCCAGCGCCAGGCTGCAGAGCTCGGGCAGCAGGTGGTCGGCCGCCACCGGCCCGCTGCCGATACGTACGTGGCCGGCCAGACCCTCGGTGAAGTCCTTCACCTCGCGCAAGGCCTCCTGGCTGGCCAGGCGCAGGGTGCGCGCACGCACCAGCAGCACCTGGCCCGCGGCGGTCAGGCGGATACCGCGCCCGGCCCGCTCGAACAGCGGGCTGCCCACGATGTCCTCCAGCCGCTGGATGCATTTGCTCAGCGCCGGTTGGCTGCGCGCCAGGTGGTCGGCCGCGCGCCCCAGGTGCCCCATGTCGGCGACGGTCTCGAAGTAGCGCAGGTCACGCAGGTGCAGGTCCATGCGGTTGCATTCATGAATAAAAGAAAAGATTGGATCAATATTATCGAATGGACGGAATGGATCGTGCCTTCCAGAATGCGCATCCCTTCCACCGCACGTGCTGCGCCGCTCCATGTCCTTCACCATCTTCGTTACCGCACCCCGGCTCGCCGCCGCCGGCCAACAGCTGCTCGAGGGCGCCGGCTGCCGCGTGTTGTACCTGCCGGCGGGCAGCGCTGCAGGGGAGGTGGACCGCATCCTGGCGAGCGAACCGGTGGACGCCGTCATCTCGCGCACGGTCGACCTGCCGGCCGCGGCCATCCGCGACTGCCCGACGCTGAAGGTCATCTCCAAACACGGCGTGGGTGTCGGCAACATAGCCGTGGAAGCCGCCAGCGCGCGCGGTATTCCGGTCTACGTCACGCCGGGCGCCAACGCGCAGTCGGTGGCCGAACTCACGCTGGGCCTGATGCTGGCCGCGGCGCGCAGGATCCCCGCGCTGGACCGCGAGCTGCACGCCGGCCGCTGGACCCGGGCGCAGGACGGGCTGCAGCTGGCAGGCCGCCGCCTGGGCCTGGTCGGCTTCGGCCAGGTTGGCCAGCGGGTGGCCCAGGTGGCGCTGGCCCTGGGCATGGAGGTCAGCGCCTTCGACCCGGTGCTGCGCGGCGCCTCGCCCGTGCCCGGTGTGGCCCTGCTGCCTACGCTCGATGCGCTGCTGCCGCTGGCCGACGTGCTGAGCCTGCACATTCCCCTCAACGCCCGCACCCGCAAGCTGGTCGGTGCGCGTGAACTGGCCCTGCTGCCGGCCGGCGCGGTCCTGGTGAACACCGCACGCGGCGAGTGTGTGGACGAAGACGCCCTGGTCGCCGCCCTGCGCAGCGGCCACCTGTTCGCCGCCGGGCTCGACACCATGGCGCAGGAGCCGCTGCCGGCCGACAGCCCGCTGGCACAGCTGCCCAACGTGGTGCTCACGCCGCACGTCGGTGGTTCCACCGCCGCCGCTCTCGGCGCCATGGCCGAAGGCGCCGCCCGCAATGTGCTGGGCTGGCTGCGTGGCGAGGCGCCCGCCGTTTCCTCCTGCGTCAATCCGCAGGTGCTTTCCACCACGACCACCCTGGCTACCTCCGCATGAGTTCTTCTTCCTCTCCCTCCGCAAAGTCCTGGCCGCCCGGCTACCGCATCAACGCACGTGTGCCGGGTCCGGCGGCCGACATCGTTGCCGCTTTCCGCGAATTGCCCGCCGCGGCCATCGGCGACGCCATGAGCCGCAACATCGGCACCTACGGCCTGCGCCAGTACCACACGCGCCTGGACACCGTGCTGTGCGGCCCGGCGGTGACGGTGCGTGTGCGCCCCGGCGACAACCTGATGATCCACAAGGCGCTGATGATGGTGCAGCCCGGTGACGTGCTGGTGATCGACGGTGGCGCCGACGTCACCCAGGCCCTGGTGGGCGGCCTGATGCGCACCACCTGCGTCGCGAAGAAGATCGCCGGCATCGTGCTCGACGGCGCGGTGCGCGACCTCACCGAATGGGCCGAGGACGGCATGCCCATCTTCGCCCGCGGCCACACCCACCGCGGCCCCAGCAAGGACGGCCCGGGCGAGATCAACATTCCCATCTCCTGCGCCGGTCTGGTGGTGCTGCCGGGCGACCTGATCGTCGGTGACGCCGACGGTGTGGTTGCCATCCCCGCGGCCGAGGCCGCCGAGGTGCTGGAAAAGACACGCGCCCACCTGGCCAAGGAAGCGGTCATCCGCGAAGCCAACCGCACCGGCAGTTCGGACCCGGAGCGTTTCGACGCCGCGCTGCGGGGCAAGGGTCTGCCGGTCTGACGCCCCGCCGAAAGAACACCATGCAAAGACGCCATCTCCTCCAGTGCGCTGCCCTGGCCGCTGCCGCCGGCACCCTGTCCGCCCATGCCCAGGACGGCTGGCCGCAGAAGCCGCTGCGCTTCATCGTGCCTTTCCCGCCCGGCGGCGGCACCGACACCACCTCGCGCCTGGTCGCGGAGAAGTTCACCAGCCTGCTGGGCTGGACCGTAATCGTCGACAACCGCCCCGGTGCGGCCGGCAACATCGGCCTGGACGCCGTGGCCAAGGCCGCACCGGACGGCTACACCATCGGCATGGGCCAGGCCGCCAACCTGGCCATCAACCCCGCGCTGTACACCAGGATGCCCTTCGACCCGCTGAAGGACTTCACCGCCATCGCCGGCATTGCCGAGCAGCCGGTGGTGCTGGTCGTGCGTGACGATTCGCCCTACCGCACGCTGGCCGACTTCATCAAGGCGGCCAGGGCCAGGCCGGGTGGTCTCAGCATCGCCCAGGCCGGCAGCGGCACGGTAGGCCACCTGGCCGGCGAACTGCTGGAGCGGCGCGCCGGCATCCAGGTGCTGCAGGTGCCGTACAAAGGCGCCGGCCCGGCCATGACCGACCTGCTGGGCGGCCAGGTGGCCGGCTACTTCGGCAACAGCGTGTCGGTGATGGCGCAGCTCGCCGCCGGCAAGGTGCGTGGCCTGTGTGTCACTTCGGCGCAGCGCCTGCCCGCCATGCCCGGCGTGCCCACGGTGGCCGAGCAGGGCTACCCGGGCTTCGCAGCCACGACCTGGCTCGGCCTGGTCGGGCCGGCCGGCATGCCCGCTGAAGCGGTCGCACGTATCAATGCCGAGACGGTCAAGATCCTGGCCCGCAAGGACCTGCAGGAGCGTCTCATCGGCGAAGGCAGCCTGCCCACGCCCGGCACACCGCAGCAGTTCGCGGCCTTCATCCGGTCGGAACATGCCAAGTGGGGCGCGCTGATCCGTGAGGCCAACATCAAGCTCGACTGAACCGGCGGCACGGCCGGCAAGCGGGAACAAAGGAGACAAGACATGCAGCACCCCTTCCTCACCCAGATGGCCCGTGCCGCGTTCGGCTTCAGCCTCGCCTGCGCAGGCCATGGCGCCCTTGCGCAGAACTGGCCCGACAAGCCGGTGCGCATCGTCGTGCCCTACGCGGCCGGCGGCACCACCGACTATGCGGCGCGGCAGATCGCGCAGAAGCTCACCGAGCAGTTCGGCCGGTCCTTCTACGTGGAGAACAAGGCCGGCGCGTCGGGCACCATCGGCACCTTGTTCGTCGCCAGGGCGCCGGCCGACGGCAGCACGGTGCTGACCAACGACACGGCCTACACCATGCTGCCTGCGCTGTTTTCGCACCTGCCCTGGGACCATGCCAACGACCTGTTGCCGGTGACGACCCTGCTGCAGACCCCGGTGGTGCTGGTGGTGCCGGTGGCATCGCCCTTCAAGACCGTGCAGGAACTGGTGGCCTATGCGAAGGCCCACCCCGGCAAGCTCAATTTCGGCTCCGGTGGTGCCGGCAGCTCCACCCACCTGCAGGCCGAGTTGTTCAACAAGGAGGCGGGGGTGGCCATCAGCCACGTGCCCTACAAGGGCGCGGGTGAGGCCATGCTGGCCCTGGTGCCGGGCCAGGTCGACGTGCTGATCACCGCCAGCCCCACGGCGCTGCCGCAGATCCGCGGCGGCAAGGCGCGGGCGCTGGGAGTCACCGGCGCGCACCGCATCGCCGTGCTGAACGACATTCCCACCTTCGCCGAGGCCGGCCTGCCCAGCTATGCCATCGGCAACTGGTTCGGTTTTGCGGTGCCCAAGGGCACCGATCCACGCATCATCGACAAGCTGCAGCAGGCGGTGCACACCGCCCTGGCCGACCCGGCCCTGCGCGAACGCCTGGCGCAGCAGGGGGCAGAGCCCGGTGGCATCGCCCCGGCGGAGTTCGCCTCCCTGATCCGCAGGGAAACCGTGCTGTGGACCGCTGCCGCCAAGGCGGCCGGCATCCAGCCGCAATAGGGCCCCGGCACCCTGCTCGAAGCGGACCTGCCGGCCGAGGGCCTTGCGCTTTTTTTCCCACGCCTGATCTCCCCCACCTGCACCCCATGCCCGAAACCGTCAGCCTGGAAAACTACCCCGTCTTCAGCCACTCGGCGCCACCGCAGTCGGTGGCCCGGCAAATTCCGCCGCGGCTGCGCGGCATGCTGGCGCTGGACGACTTCGAGCGGGCGGCGCACAAGCACCTGCCCGGCTCCATCTTCGCCTACGTGTCGGGCGGCTGCGAAACCAACCGCGCGCTGCGCGGCAACCGTTCGGCCTTCGAGGACTACGAGTGGGTCAGCCGCATCCTCACCAACACCGCCGGCCGCTCGCTGGCCACGCCGCTACTGGGCGACACCTACGCCGCGCCCTTCGGTATCGCGCCCATGGGCATCAGCGCGCTCTCGGCCTACCGCGGCGACCTGGTGCAGGCACAGGCCGCGGCGGCCACCAACGTGCCCATGGTGCTCAGCGGCACTTCGCTGATTCCCCTGGAGGACATCGCCCGGGCCAACCCCGGCACCTGGTTCCAGGCCTATGTGCCGGGTGAGCCGGCGCGTATCCTGGCCCTGCTCGATCGGGTGGAGCGCGCCGGCTTCCGCAAGCTGGTGGTCACGGTCGATACACCCGTGTCGGGCAACCGCGAAAACAATATCCGTGCGGGTTTCTCGACCCCGCTGCGGCCCGGCCTGCGGCTGGCCTGGGACGGCCTGACGCACCCGCGCTGGCTTTTTGGCACCGCGCTGCGCACCCTGCTGGCCCATGGCATGCCGCATTTCGAGAACTCGCAGGCCACACGCGGCGCGCCCATCCTGTCGGCGACCGTGGCGCGCGACTTCGGTGCGCGCGACCACTTGCAGTGGGAACACTTCGACCTGATCCGCAAGCGCTGGCAGGGCCCCCTGGTGGTCAAGGGCATCCTGGCCCCGGCCGATGCCTTGCTGGCACGGGAGCACGGAGCCGACGGCATCATCCTGTCCAACCACGGAGGCCGGCAGCTCGACGGCGCGGTGTCGCCGCTGCGCATGCTGCCCGAGGTGGTCTCGGCCCTGGGGCCGGACTACCCGGTGATGATCGACAGCGGTTTCCGCCGCAGCAGCGACGTGCTCATGGCACTGGCGCTGGGTGCCAAATTCGTTTTTGTCGGCCGCCCCTTCAACTATGCGGGCAGCATCGCGGGCGAGCCCGGCGTGCGCCACGCCATCGGTGTGCTGGCCTCCGAAATCGTGCGCAACATGGCGCTGATCGGCATCCGCGCGCCGCTGGAGGCCGGTCCGGCCCACCTGCGCCGCGCGCCCTGAGTTGCGCCCCGTAAGATAGACCCGCAAGTACGTATTCACGACAGGAGACAAGACCATGGCAAGCATATTGACCCGCCACCTGCTGGCCGCCGCCGCGCTGTGTGCGCTGCAGCCCGCGGCTTTTGCGCAGGCGGCCTATCCGTCCAAGCCCATCACCATCGTTGTCGGCAGCGCCCCGGGCGGCTCCAACGACGTGTTCGCGCGCGGCGTCGGCAAGCGCCTGCAGGACGCGCTGGGCCAGCCGGTGCTGGTCGACAACAAGCCCGCCGGCGGCGGCATCATCGCCAACGCCACGGTGGCCAAGGCCCAGCCCGACGGCTACACCCTGGTGGTGCTGTCGTCCACCTTCACCACCGGCGCGGCCATCCGCACCAACCTCAGCTACGACGCCATCAAGGACTTCAAGCCGGTGGCCATGCTGGCCAAAGGCCCCCTGCTGGTCACGGTCAACAAGGACTCGCCTTACAAGACCATCCAGGACCTGGTGGCCGACGCCAAGGCGCATCCGGGCAAGCTCAACTACGGCACCTCGGGTGCCGGCAGCATCAACCAGTTCGGCACCGAGCTGTTCGCCGGTGCCGCTGGCATCAAGCTCACCCACGTGCCCTACAAGGGCATGGGGCCGGCCACCACCGACCTGCTGGGCGGGCAGATCCAGCTGCTGGTGGCCAGTGCGCCGTCCATCCTGTCGCAGGTCACCTCGGGCCGGGCCCGCGCCCTGGCCGTGACCACCGGCACCCGCTCGCCGGTGGCGCCCGACCTGCCTTCGCTCGAAGAGGTGGGCTACAAGGGCAGTGCGGTCGACCTGTGGTGGGGTGTGCTGGCACCGGCCGGCACACCGCAGCCCATCGTCGACAAGCTCAACGCCGAGATCAACAAGGCCATCCGGTCCGACGACATGAAAGCCTTCTTCCTCCGGGAAGGCGCCGAGCCCGCGCCCATGAGCCCGCCCGAGTTCGCGGGTTTCATCGGCAAGGAAATCGAGCGCTGGAAGAAGGTCGCCAAGGCGGCCGACATCAAGCCCGAATAAGGGGGGCGCCGGGCCGGGAGGCCCTCCCTCCCTCTCTCCCGGTTGTCAGGCCGTTTCGTGCAGCGCGTCGCCCAGCGCGCTCACCAGCCGGTCGATCTCTTCGGGTGTCGAGACGAAAGGCGGTGCCAGCTGGATGGTGTCGCCGCCATAACGCACGTAGAAGCCCTTCTTCCAGCAGGCCATGGCCACCTCGAAGGGCCGGCGCGCCGGCTCGCCCGGCAGCGCGGCCAGGGTGATGCCGGCGGCCAGCCCGTAGTTGCGGATGTCGGTCACATGCTTCGTGCCCTTCAGGCCGTGCACGGCGTTCTCGAACACCGGCGCCAGGCTGCGCACGCGGCCCGGCATGTCCTCGCGCTCCAGCACGTCGAGCGCCGCCAAGCCAGCGGCACAGGCCACCGGGTGGGCCGAGTAGGTATAACCGTGGGCGAACTCCAGCAGGTAGTCCGGCCCGCCGGCGGCCATGAAGGTGTCGTAGATTTCTTTGCTGGCGATCACCGCGCCCAGCGGCTGCGCGCCGTTGGTGATCTGCTTGGCGCAGTTCAGGATGTCGGGCACCACCCCGAAGGCATCGGCCCCGGTCCAGGCGCCGCTGCGGCCGAAGCCGGTGATCACCTCGTCGAATATCAGCAGGATGTGGTGCGCGGTGCAGATCTCGCGCAGCCGCTGCAGGTAGCCCACCGGCGGCACCACCACCCCGGCGGAACCCGAGAAGGGCTCGACGATGACGGCGGCGATGTTGCTCGCGTCGTGCAGCGCGATCAGGTCCAGCAGGCGGTCGGCCAGCTCGGCACCGTGCGCCGGCAAACCGCGGCTGAAGGCGTTGGACGCCAGCTGGGTGTGCGGCAGGTGGTCGGCCTCGATGCCCTGGCCGAAGGTCTTGCGGTTGGCCACCATGCCGCCCACCGAGATGCCGCCGTAGTTCACCCCGTGGTAGCCCTTCTCGCGGCCGATCAGCCGGGTCTTGCCCGCCTGGCCCTTGGTCCGCCAGTAGGCGCGTGCCATCTTCAGCGAGGTGTCGGCAGCCTCCGAGCCCGAGCCGGTGAAGAACACGTAGTCCAGCCCCGCAGGCGTCAGGTCGCGCAGCCGGTTGGCCAGCGCGAAGGACAGTGGGTGGCCGTGCTGGAAGGCCGGTGCGTAGTCGAGCCTGGCCACCTGCCGGCTGACTGCCTCGGTGATCTCGGGCCGGCCGTGGCCCAGGCCGCAGCACCACAGGCCCGAGAGGCCGTCGAAGATCTTGCGGCCGTCCGCATCGGTGTAGTAGGCGCCCTGGCCGGCGACGATCAGCCGCGGGTCGGCCTTGAACTGGCGGTTGCCGGTGAACGGCATCCAGTGCGCGTCGAGCCAGGCGGCATCGGTGTGCACCGGGGCGTCCCAGGGGAGGGCGGATGGGGGGGTGGAAGAGGTCGGGATACTCATGGCGCCATGGTAGACCGTGGCCCCCGGTGCCGCCAGCCCGGGGGAAATGCCCCCGCTGACTCCTAACTGCGCGCCCCGCGGCCCAGCAGCGCCCACAGCAGCACCGCGCCGAAGGTGGCGGTACCGATGCCGCCCAGCGCGAAGCCGCCGAAGTGCAGGGTGAAGTCGCCGGTGCCCAGGATCAGCGTGATGGCCGCGACGATGAGGTTGCGGTTCTGCGAGAAATCCACCTTGTTGTCGACCCAGATCTTGGCGCCGGCCACCGCGATCAGGCCGAACACCACGATGGAGACACCCCCCATCACCGGCAGCGGGATGGCCTGGATCACCGCGCCGAACTTGGGCGAGAAGCCCAGCAGCAGGGCGATGGCGGCCGCCACCACGAAGACGGCGGTGGAGTAGATGCGGGTGGCGGCCATCACGCCGATGTTTTCCGCATAGGTGGTCACGCCCGTACCGCCGACGCAGCCCGAGACGATGGTCGCCACGCCGTCGCCGATGAAGGCGCGGCCGACGTAGGGGTCGAGGTTGCGGCCGGTCATGGCCGTCACGGCCTTCAGGTGGCCCAGGTTCTCGGCCACCAGGATCACCGCCACCGGGGCGATCAGCAGCATGGCGTTGGTGGTGAACACCGGCGCGGTGAACGCGGGCAGGCCCAGCCAGGCCGCGGCCAGCACGCCGGAAAAGTCCACCGGCTTGCCCAGGCCCAGACCGTTGGTCAGCACCGCGTACAGCACGGTCGCCAGGACCAGGCCGACCAGGATCAGCAGCCGCTGCACCATGCCCTTGGCGAACACCGCCACCAGGCCGACGCAGAGGAAGGTCAGCGCCTGCATCCACGCATCGAAGTTGCCAGCCGCCATGTTCTTGATGGGGACCGAGGCCAGGTTGAGTCCGATCACCGCCACCACCGCGCCGGTCACCACCGGCGGCATCAGCCGCTCGATCCAGCCGGTGCCCAGCGCCTGCACCACGATGCCGATCAGCACGTACACGGCGCCGCAGGCGATGATGCCACCCAGCGCCACGGCGATGTTGGCATTCGGCCCCTGGCCGGCGTAGCCGCTGGCGGCGATGACTACACCGATGAACCCGAAGCTCGAACCCAGGTAGCTCGGCACCCGCCCGCCGATCACCAGGAAAAAGATCAGCGTGCCTACGCCGCTCATGAGGATTGCGATGTTGGGGTTGAAGCCCATGAGGATGGGCGCCAGCACCGTGGCGCCGAACATGGCGATGACGTGCTGCACCCCCATGGCAGCGGTCTGTGGCCAGGGCAGGCGCTCATCGGGCGCCACCACGGCACCCTCGTGGGAAGCGCTGACTTCGCGCCAGCGGGGCAGGTAGGCTTGCTTCATGCTGCTTTTCTCCTCAAACAAAGGGCGTTTTATCCGACGTGCAGTGTAGGGACAAGCTGCGATAAACGGAGCTGCCCGCGTAGACCCAAGGACCCTCACCACCATGACCCGCCGCCGCACCGTGTGGACCGTCGCTGCCAGCGTGGCCGTGCTGCTGGGCGCCGCCGCCCTGGCCGCGGCCGTGTGGGTGCCAAACGAAGCCCAGCTGGCGCAGATGGCCGCTGGCCGGCTGACACAAGCATTGGGCGTGCCAGTCACCATCGGCAGCCTGCATTGGCAGTTGCTGCCGCAGCCGCTGGTCACCATGCGGGATGCCCGCACCCAGCAGGACCCGCCGGTCACCATCGGGCAGGTCACCGGCTGGCCGCGGCTGGGGCCGCTGCTGCTGCACCGGCAGATCAGCTTCCGGCGGGTGGAGGCCACGGGGGTATCGCTGCCGCAGGTGTCGCTGCGTGCACTCAGTGGGGCCGAGTCGCGGATGGATGGCTCGGCCGGTGGATGGCACGCGGCGCCGGTGGCGGTGGAGCGCCTCGAATTCCACGACCTGGTCTGGATCGGCCGCCGGCAGATCCCGCTGGAGTTCGACGGCGCCATCGATTTCGATGCCGCCTGGCGCCCCCGCCATGCCGAAGCCGAGCGCCCGGGCGTCACGCCGCCGGTGAAGCTGGTGCTCGACCGGGAGGGTGGCGAGGACCGCTGGCGCGCCGACACCACGGTGGGCGGCGGCACCTGGAACGGTACGCTGGCCCTCACCCAGCCATCGCCCGGCCAGATGCGGCTGACCGGCGAGCTGGCGCCCAAGGGCATCGAGGTGGAGCAGATGCTGGCGGCCTTCAAACGCAAGACGGTGGTCCGCGGCCGGGTCTCGGGCAGCACGACCCTGGAGGCCGAAGGCCAGGGCATCGGCGCGCTGGTGCAGTCCCTGCACACCCGCACGCGCTTTTCCCTCGCGCCGGCCACGCTGCTGCACTTCGACCTGGACAAGGCCATCCGCAGCGTCGGCAAAGAGCATGAAGGCAACACCCGACTCGATTCGCTGTCGGGGCAGCTCGATACCCAGAACGCGGCCGATGGCATCGTGCTGCGCTACACCGGGCTCAAGGCGCATTCGGGGGTGCTCACCGCTTCCGGCAGCGCCACGCTGGCCAAACGCCGGGTCGATGCGTTGCTGGCGGTGGACCTGGTGGACGGCCTGGTCGGTGTGCCGCTGAAGATCACCGGGCCGGTCACGCAACCCGAGGTTTCGGTGCCGGCCGGTGCGGTGGCCGGTGCCGCGGTGGGCACGGCGGTGCTGCCGGGGGTGGGCACCGCCATCGGCGCGCGTATCGGCGGCATGTTCGGCAAGCTGTTCGGTGGCGGCAAGGACAAGGCGCCGCCGGCATCCGCATCGGCACCCGCACCGGCAACACGCAAGCCCGCGCCCGCCCGCTGAAATGCCGGCTCAGCGCCGGGCGGGCTGCTGCAGGATGGCCACCAGCGCGTCGTAGCCGCGTGCCTGTGCCAGCTGCAGTGGGGTACGGCCCTGGCGGTCGGTCTTGCCCAGGTCGGCACCGCCCTGCACCAGCGCGCGCAGCGTGTGCTGGTGGCGCGGGCCGCCGTCGCCCAGCACCACGGCCTCGATGGTGGCGGTCCAGTGCAGGTTGTTCACGTGGTCCAGCGGGGCGCCGGCCGCCACCAGCCGCCGCACCACCTCCTCGTTGCCCAGGTGCGCCGCGGCGATCAGTGCGGTGCCGTCGTAGCGGCTGGTGGTCAGCCCGGGGTCGGCGCCCAGCGCCAGCAGCAGCGAGAGTGTCTCGGCATCGTCGGCCACGGCGGCGATGGTCACCGCGTCGTAACGTTCGCCGTCCAGCAGGCTGGGCGCGGCCCCCTTCTGCAGCAGCAGGCGCACGGCGCCGCGCTGCCGGGCAAAGGTGGCCAGGTGCAGCGCGGTGCGGCCCTGGCCGTCGCGGGCATCGATGTCGGTGCCCGCGACCAGCAGCGCCTTGATCCGCGGCAGGTCGCCGCGCCAGGCGGCCGCGAACAGCCCCGTATAGGCGGCGGCCTCGGACGCCGTGGGGACCGTCTGGGCGCCCACGCGGCCTGCCAGGCCGATGCCGGTCAGCAGGGCCGCGCCGACACCGGCCGCAGTGCGGCGCAGCAGGGCGCGGCGCCGGGGGGCAGGGGTGGGCAGGGTGCGCATGGCGTGGTTCTGCCCGTGCTCAGTTCAGCAGGCCCTTGACCTGTTCCAGCGCGGCGTTGGCGCATTGCTCGTCCAAGTGGCCGCCGGGGGCGCCGCCGACACCTACCGCGCCGATGACCTCGTTGCCCACCTTCACCGGCACACCGCCGCCCAGCAGCAGGTAGCCGGGAATGTTCACCAGGTTGGCCGCGGCCGGGTTCTTCTGAGCGCCCTCCATCATGGCCAGCGTCGGCGCCTTGGCCGAGGCGGAGGTCCAGGCCTTGCGTTCGCTCGCACCCAGGGTGTGCGGGCCGGCATTGTCGGCCCGCTGCACGGCACGCACGCCGCCAGCCCGGTCGACCACCGTGGCGCTCACCGCATAACCGTTGGCGGCGCAGGCGGCCACCGCCGCGCCGGCGATCTGGTTGGCCAGCGCCAGCGACATGTTGCGTTCGGTGCGCACGGCGGGGGCGGGCGTTGGCTGGGCGAAGGCCTGCAGGCCGCAGGCCGACAGCGCGAGGGCGATGGTGGCGAGGCGCAAGGTGGAAGCCATGGTCGTTTCTCCTGGTGTGGGGTGCATGGACCGGCAACGTGCCGGCCATGGGAGCCACTGTAAAAAAGGCGCTCCGCCGGCGCCATTCGTACGGCTACGCGCCGCGCTCCGTACAACTACGGAGCGCCGTCTTCGGCCAGCCCTGCGTAGCCCCGTATCAGCTGCGCCAGCGAGTCGCAGCCCAGTTTGGCGAAGAGGTTGGCGCGGTGCGTTTCCACGGTGCGCGGCGACAGGTCCAGCGTGCGGGCGACTTCCTTGTTGGTCAGCCCCGCGACGATGAAACCCAGCACCTCGCGCTCACGCTCGGACAGCTGCGCAAAACGTTCGCGCGCCGCCTGGTCGGCCTGGTGGCGGTCGCGCGAGCGCACGTGCTGGCGCACCGCCTGCTGCAGGGCTTCGAGCAGCTGTTCGTCGTCCACCGGCTTTTCCAAAAACTCCGCGGCACCGGCCTTGAAGGCGCGGCGGCACATCTCCACCGTGCCGTGGCCGGTCAGCATGATCACCGGCTGGTCCACGCCCTGGGCCTGCAGGGTATCGAGCACCGCCAGCCCGCTGATGCCGGGCATACGCACGTCGAGCACGATGGCGCCGATGCCGGCGCGGTCGAAACCCGCCAGGAAGGCCTGCGGGTCGGCCCAGCCTTGCACCCGCAGGCCCACGGTGCCGATCAGCAGCACCAGGCCTTCGCGCACCGCATCGTCGTCGTCGATCAGGTGGATCAGCGGCGACTGCGGTGCGGGTGGGGTGGCGGGCGTGTGCATGGCGGGGACGTCAATCGGTGCTGCCGCCGGCCAGCGGCAAGGCCAGGGTGAAGCTGGCACCCCGCGGGAGCGCGTTGGCGGCGGCCAGGCTGCCGCCCATGTGGGCGGCCAGCGTCTCGCTCAGGCTCAGCCCCAGGCCCAGCCCGCCGTCACGGGTGCTGAAGAAGGGCTCGAACAGCCGCGGCAGCAGCTCGGGCGAGATGCCGGGGCCGCTGTCCCGCACGGCCAGCGTACCCATGCGGCCCTCGGTACCCGGCACGATGGTGATGGAGCGCTCCGCCGCGGGCACCGTATCCAGCGCCTGCAGGGCGTTGAGCAGCAGGTTGTGCAGCACCTGCTCCAGTGCCACCGGGTCGGCCAGCACCCGTACCGGCGGCACGGCGTCGGCGGCGAAGTCGACCCGCACCGCACGCCGTGCGCATTCGGGCTCGAGCAGGTACAGGGCGTTGCGCACCGCGTCCTGCAGCAGCACCGGTTGCCGGGCACCGGCATCGCCCGGGCGTTCGATGGCGCGGCGCAGGCGCGCCACCACGGCGGCGGCGCGGCGGGCCTGCTCGGCCGCCCGGCCCATGGCGGTGCGGGCGGTGTCCAGGTCGGGTGGGTCGTCGTCCAGCAGGCGTCCTGCGGCCTGGGTGTTGGCCAGCAGTGCGGTCAGCGGCTGGTTGAGTTCGTGCGCCATGCCGGCGGCCAGTTCGCCCAGGGTGTTGAGGCGCGCCACCTGGCCCAGCCGCAGCAGCTCCTCGGCGCGGCGGCGCGCCGTGCGCTGCAGGCCCAGGGCGCGCGCGCCCGCCAGCACGGCACCGGTGGCGGCGGCCCACAGCAGCATCCAGGGCCAGGGCAGTTCGTTCCAGCCTATGCGGCGCTCGGCCACCACCTCGAAGGGCTGGCTCTCGGTCGCCAAGGCCTTGCGCAGCGCGAAGCGCCAGCCATGGCCGGGAAGGGCACCGGGCTGGATGACAAAACGCTGGCCGCCGTATTCCAGCGCCACCCGTGCCGGGCTGGTCGCGCGGTCCATCGGCCAGTCGCGCCACACCATGGCGGCGGCCAGGTCGATGTCGAGGGCGTGGCTCACCGGCTCGGCGCCCATCACCAGGCGGTAGCGGCCATGCGGCAGGTCGAGCGCCGCCACGGCCGGGTGCCCGGTGGTCCGCGACTGCGCCTCGGCGGCGTCCCAGGCGGGGTCGGGCCATTGGCTGCCGTGCTCGCGGCGGTAGACGTCGAGGATGGAGCCGTACAGCGCCGACAGCCGCCGTTCCGGCCGCGCCGTGTCGCCCGCGGTGCCCAGCAGCGCCAGCGTGGCCAGCACCGCGTCGTACTGCACCACCTGCTGGCTCAGCAGGCGGTGGGCGATACGGGCATCGGCATAAAAATCGTCCTGTAGCTGGGCGATGCGGGCCTGCGCGATCCACGCCGCACCGGCGCAGCCGAGCAGCAGCCACGTGAGCCACCAGCCACCGAGCCCGTACAGGCGCTGTTTCATGTGGGGGATTGTGCCGTGCCCCAGTGCCACCTTGTCCGGCGGCCGGCGAACCGGCTATCTTCCAGGTTTGCCCACCACCACCGGACGGAGTTCCCCTTGGCCGACCATTCCCACACCCGCCCCGCGCACGACAAGCCCCCGCGCAGCCTGCTGCGCCGGCGCGGCAGCGACGACGGCGGCAAGGTCGGCATGGTCGAGCTGTTCTTCGACCTGGTGTTCGTGTTCGCCGTCACACAGCTCTCGCACACGCTGCTGGCGCACCTGACACCGCTGGGCGCGGTGCGTACCGCCCTGCTGCTGCTGGCGGTGTGGTGGGTCTGGGTCTTCACCTCCTGGGTCACCAACTGGCTGGATCCGGAACGTATCCCGGTGCGCCTGTGCCTGTTCGCACTGATGCTCGGCGGGTTGCTGCTGTCGGTCTCCCTGCCCACCGCCTTTGGCGCCAGGGGGGCCGTGTTCGCCGGCGCCTACGTGGGTATGCAGGTGGGGCGTACGCTGTTCTTCCTGTGGGCGGTGCGGCGCGAGCCGGTGCCGATGCGGCGCAACTTCCAGCGCATCCTGGTGTGGCTGGCCACGTCGGGTGTGCTGTGGATCGCCGGTGCCTGCGCCGGGGAGGAGCAGCGTTTGTTCTGGTGGGCCGGCGCGCTGGCCATCGAATGGCTGGGGCCGGTCAGTTTCTTCCGGGTGCCGGGCCTGGGGCGCTCCGACATCACCGACTGGAACGTGGATGGCAACCACCTGGCCGAGCGCTGCGCGCTGTTTGTCATCATCGCGCTGGGCGAGTCGCTGCTGGTCACCGGCGCCACCTTCGCCGAGCAGGCCTGGAACGCCTCTTCCATCGCGGGTGTGGCGGCCGCGCTGCTGGGCACGGTGGCAATGTGGTGGATCTACTTCGACACCGGCGCGGAGCGGGCCCACCACCGCATGGTGCACGCGGCCGATCCGGGCCGGCAGGCGCGCCTGGCCTACACCTACCTGCATGCGCTCATCGTGGCCGGGGTGATCGTCTGCGCCGTCGGCGACGAGCTGGTGCTGGCGCATCCGGGCCACGCGTCCGGCGCCACCATCGCCACCCTGCTCGGTGGCCCGGCACTCTACCTGCTGGGCAACGCGCTGTTCAAGTGGGTCACCAACGACCGCATTGCACCGCCGGTGTCGCACCTGGCCGGCCTGGCGCTGCTGCTGGCGCTGGTGCCCGCGGCCCCCATGCTGTCGGCCCTGGCGCTCAGCGTGGCGACCAGTGCGGTGCTGGTGCTGGTCGCCGCCTGGGAAAGCATTGCCCTGCGCCGCTAGGGCTTGTTGACCCTGTGCAAGGGGGCGTCAGAACCGTGTGCCGGCCGACACCCGCAGCATGTTCTGCGCGGTGAAGTTCATTTTCGGGTCCCAGGCCGCGCGCACGAACCAGTGCGGCCAGTCGTAGGTGGCCGAGAGACCGTAGCGGCGGATGAACTGGCTGTCCACCGTACCCTGCTTGGCCAGCAGGTCCAGCGTGATGCGCTGGCCGTTGTCCAGCTCGTTGCGCCAGATCAGGTGGGTGTTCTGCTGGTCCGGGTTCAGGCGGTTGTCGCGCACCACCTGCAGGGCGACGCTGTCGGCGTCGTTCCAGCGGTAGCCGCCGTACAGCGTGACCGAGTCGTTGGGGTCGAAATTCAGGTTGGCGTAATTGCGCAGGTTGGTGCGGCCCAGGCCCGCGCCGGCGAACCAGGTGGTGCCGGTCTCCGCGGCCAGGCTGCCGCCCACGAAGCCGCCCGAGGCCATCTGCAGCGAGGGCAGCAGCCGCACCACGCCCACGGCGTAGGTGCCGTCCCAGCCGGCGCGGAGCTGCGAAAAACCCAGTGCCGGCGAACGGAACCAACCCAGCCACACATGGCCGCCGCCCCCGTCTTGGCCGTAGCTGTAGCGCAGGTTCACGTCCAGCCCGGGGCCGGCCGGCACACCGCCGCCCGCCACGCTGTAGCTGCCGACGGTGAGCTTGAAAGGTGTCGGCCCGATATTGGGCGAGGGTGCGATGGTGGCACCCGGAATGTCGGCCGTGGCGGCCGATGCCGTGGCCCCCGCGAGGAGCATGGCGGCAACCCCGGCCGCGCGGAACAAGCTGGATGGGTGCATGCCGCCACGGTACCAGATGGAAACGACAGGGCGGGGCAGGGCCGGAAACGGCGTCAGCCCATGTCGAACTGCAGACGAAACGCCTCGCAGACCGCGGCGGTGCCCGCCAGCGACAGGATGACGGTGTGGCGTGCCGGCGCGGGCGCCTCGGCGTGCACCGCCAGCCGCCCCGTGCGTTCGTCGAAGTCCAGCACCTCCGGCGTCGTCACTTCCCGGGCGCCGCGCAACTCGTAGTGCCACAGGCCGCCGTCCTCGGCCGGCGCGCAGGCACCGGGAAAGGTGGCGTGTGCCCAGCCGAGCACCGCCACCACCTCGGCCAGCACACCGCCGTGCTGCGACGGCGCGACGCAGGCCATGGCATCGAAGACACCGTTGCCCTCCGCGTCCTCGCTGTAGTCGAAATCCAGGTAGCGCAGTTCCATGCTGCGCATCATGCCGTGGCCGGCGCCCGTTGTTATTCCCTGTAAATATTGTCGAGAACAAGCCATTCCGATGAGAGGTCGCCTAAGCGATGGGCGACGTCCACCATGTCGAGGTCCCAATCGCCCAGGAAATCTTCCAGGACATCCGAGAAGTCAGCCCGCGGGCCGGGCATTGCCGCACTGAGGCATTCAAGGTGCAGTTGATAGGCGCACTCGGCCAGTCGGATCAGTTGTTCGAAGACCATGGTTCGGCGCAGAAGCTTGCAAATTGGGTATCGGGCGGAGGTGAAGCGGAAATCGTGACCGCTGACTGGGGCGGTCGCGTCGCCACCCTGTCTGCCGACGTGGCTACGCTGGCAGCGCGCGGAGAGCGGGCCTGGGGGAGGGCCGCATCAATCTGCAGGTCGCGACCGGCCAGCCACCCTGCGCACCCCATCACCAGAGCGAGCGTGGCGCTTTCGAGAAGTGGCAGTGACCAACCGCCTTGTGCCTCATGCAGGACGCCCAGTACCGGCGGGCCGACGGCGCCAAGGAGGTAACCCACGCCCTGCGCCATTCCAGAGAGCGTGGCAACCTGTGCCGAACTCGACGCGCGCAGGCTCAGGAACGACAAGCCCAAAATGATCCCCAAGCCGAAGCCGCAGCCCAGCAGGCAAATCCAAACGGCAGCGTACAGGGGCGACATCGCCAGGCCCGTGAATCCGCAGGACGTGAGCAAGGCTGAGGTCAGCGCGGCCCAACGCTGATCCTTGAGCCGCCGCCCCAGTAGCACCATCACGAGGGATGTCGAGGCCGATGCCAGGTGCAGCGCCCCTTGCAGCGATCCCGCCGTGTGGGGGCTGAATCCTGCCGCCACCAGGACGGAGGAAAGCCAACCCACCGTGGTGTAGTACAGGAAGGACGTCAGGCCCATGAAGATCGAGATCTGCCACGCCAGGGGTGAGTGCCAGGTGCCAGCGCCCCGCGGCAGGAGCGCAGTATGGGTATTGGACGCCGGAGGCCTGCTCCCGGACAGTTGCGGGAGCCAGAGCACCATCGCGAGAAGCGGTAGCAGCACCACAGAACCCAAGGCGATGTGCCACCCGTTGTCGCCCAGGTCGGCGATCGGGATCGCCACCGTGGAGGACAGTGCCGAGGCAAGAGCCATCACCAGCATGTAGGCGGCGGTAATCCTGGTGACCTGGGCCGCAAAGTCTCGCTTCACCAGGCTCGGAAGCAGCACATTGCCCACAGCGATGCCGCTCCCTATCAGCCAGGTTCCTGCGAACAGAGCCCATTGCGGGCCAGTCGACCGCAGCACGACGCCCGTGGCGAGGATCACCATACCGCCGAAGAGCGAGCGCTCCAGGCCATATTGCCTGGCGAACTGCCCCACGAGGGGCGACATCGCCGCGAAGGCGAGCAGCGGTAGAGCCGCCAGCATGCCAGTTTGCGCGGCGCCGAGACCGAAGTGCTGGCGTACCAGGTCGACTAACGGACCGACGATGGTGATCGGGGCTCGCAGCGTCGCAGCGATGACCAGGACACCACTCACAAGAAGGACTCCCGACCTGGCGGAACTGGGCCTTCTGTTATTGAGAATGATTTTCATTTGTTCATGGTAAGCACTGGCGTACGAGTCGAAAATTGCATTTCTGGCCGAATGAGTGCTCTTTTCGGACAGGCATCTTCATTCGGTCGGACAAGACACCGCACGCCGTCCTGCTCAATCGCAACAAGTGCATCGTGGCGTTTGACGGAATACCATTCCCTCTGTAAGAATGACGCCACCGCATCGCTTCGCCGCGGTTTGTCTGCATGGAGAAAAATGTGAGCCCAGGAACTGGGGGAATGATTCGTGCCAATGGCATACGCCAGCACTACCTGCATTTCGCGGGTAGTGGTCGCCGCGTGCTGGTGGTGCCGGGCATCGTGAGCCCTGCGGTTCTCTGGAGCCACGTCGGCCAATGGCTTGCACCAAGCTACGACTGTTTTATTCTGGATGTCCGCGGTCGTGGGCTGTCCGAGTCCGGCGCCCATCTGGATTACGGGGTCGACTCTTGCGCGAACGATGTCGCGGCCTTCATTCGCGCAACGCACCTGGGACCGACCACCGTGATCGGGCATTCGATGGGCGCCCGGATTGCCCTGCGCATGGCCACACATGACCCAGAACTCGTCCGCGCGCTGGTGCTTGTCGACCCGCCCACCAGCGGGCCGGGCCGAAGGACCTACCCGGTTCCCATTGCGCGGACTTTGAGCCTGCTGCGTGCCGCCCACCGCGGAGAGGCGGCCGAGGCGTTGCGGGCAAGCACCGCCGCTCCTTGGCCAGAGGAGCTGCAGCGCCTGCGTGCCGAGTGGCTTTCAACTTGCGATGAGCGCGCCGTCTATGCGGCCTACGAGGACTTCCACTCCCAGGACATGTTTGCGGACCTGGCCAGGAGCCGGTCGCCGGTTTCCTTGGTATGCGCCGGCGAGGGTGGCGTGGTGTCGGATGCGGACGTGGAGGAGATGCGCCGGTTGCGCCCTGACCTGGAGGCCGTTCGTCTGCAAGGCGCGGGTCATCAGATGCAGGCAGAGGACTTCGCTGGGTTCAGCAGTATGTTGGGTGGCGTCCTGAATCGCCAATGTCAGTCGGAATAAGGAGCTGCAATTGAAGTTAGATGTCGAGATGTTCGAACTGTTCACCCGCGAGCTGGAACTCTGTGGGGTGAAGCAGGGAGAAAACGTAGTGCTGCTCACAGCCGACGACGAATGGCAGGAGCACGCGCAGGCATTCATGGCTGCGGCCGCGCACCTGGGGGCCACGACCTTCAACATGAACCTGCGCAGGGGGCAGCGAAACGCCGTGGGTGTGCAAGGACGCCACCCTCTGGTGGGCAATGAACTTGCCATGACCACGCTGAAGTCCGCGAGCATGGTCATCGACATGGTCGGCCTGTTGTTCTCGCGCGAGCAGGCAGAGATCCAGGCGGCCGGCGTACGCATCCTGCGGGTGATGGAGCCCTTCCATGTCCTGAAGCAGATGTTCCCCACGGAGGATCTGCGACGCCGCGTCGAGTACGCAAAAGGCATGCTGGAGTCCGCGAAGCAGCTCCGCTTCACATCGGACGCCGGGACGGACATCGTCTACAAGCTTGGGCAGTACCCTGTCATTTCCGAGTACGGGTTCACCGCCGAGGCCGGACGCTGGGACCATTTCCCATCGGGCTTCTCCTTCACCCAAGGAGACGATGGGGGGGTGGACGGTGTCGTGGTCATGCAGCCGGGCGACATCCTGTGCGCCTTCAAGCAGTACGTGCAGTCGCCTGTGTTGCTGCGCATTGAAAAGGGCTACGTCGTCGAAATCACCGGCGGCGGCATGGACACCCAGTTGATCCGTAGCTATATCGACAGCTTCAACGACCCACGGGCCTACGCTGTCTCCCACATCGGCTGGGGCCTCAACGAAAAAGCCCGCTGGTACCAGTTCTCCGTGACGCGGCAACTGCCGAGCGAGCACGTGATGAATGCGCTGTCCTTCTACGGCAACGTCCTCTTCTCCCTGGGTCCCAACCTGGAGCTTGGCGGTACCAACGACACGGCCTGCCATCTGGACTTGCCCATGCGCAACTGCAACCTCTGGCTGGATGACGTGCAGATCCTGAAGAACGGCGATGTCATTCACCCCGAAATGCGCGTCGACGTCTCACCTGCCGGAACCTGAGCCAGGCGTTAGATCGCCGACTGGGCTGATGATGAACCCGTTGTGGTGAGATCGAGGCCAGCGGATGCGGCCTCGAAGACCGCGGGGTCCCCACCGAGGCGCCGGGTCAAATCTGACGCGGCCTTGAGCACGGCCTGCGACATGCCGGGGATCACATCGGGTGAAAAACGTCCGGCCGGGCCGGAAATAGCCAGGGCGCCGCGGAGGCTACCCATGGGCCCGAAGACCGGCGCGGCAATCGCGCCGATGTCGGGCTCTCGTTCGCCAACGGTCAAGATGAGCGGCTGCTCGGGAAAGTTCGCACGAGGAGTCAGTGCCCGGTCGAAGCTGGACAGCACCCGGCCGGCGGCGCCCTTGTCCAATGGCAACAGGTCACCCGTTCGAATGTGGTCGCGCACCGATTTGGGCGAGTCGACTCGGAACAGGCACACCCGCAGCTTGTCCTCGCGCGTAAAGAAAGAGGCGCCTTCGCCCGTTTCCTGAACCAGCCGACGCAGGATTGCCGGCACATGGTCATCGAGCCGCAGGGCTGCCTGGTAGAGCCCCCCCCAATGCAGCAGCATCGAGCCCAACTGGTAGGTACCGTCATCGAGCCGGACGATGCAGTGCTCGCGAATCAGCGAGGTCATGGTTCGCAGGATGGTGCTTTTATACATCCCGGTCCGTAGCGCCAGTTCGCTCAGGTTGAGCGATGTGTCGCCTGCGCGAAAAGCGTGAAGGATTGCGAACGCCCTCTCGACGGCCGCAACCCCCCCGGGCTTCTGTTCGACTTCTTGCTCAACCGGCATCTGCCACTCCACCTGCTTTTTGTGAACTTGGCGATATCGACCGATGCCGCACCGAAGATTCTGCTTGACATCATATCGTGGCGCCACACAGAATACTATTCCTGCAGACGGTATGTCATTCTGCTCTGCGCAACGAGAGACACGGCCTCCCTTAGCTAAGACCACTTTTTTTGGAGTTACACATGTTGATGAAAAAGGTACTTGCAGCGTTTTGCGGCATCGTCTTGGTCGGGCTTGCGATCTTGGTCCAGGCGCAGACCTTCCCCACCAAACCCATCACCGTCGTCGCGCCCTATCCGCCGGGCGGCGCGACCGATCTCTACGCCCGGTCGGTGGCCAACGGGCTCGCCGAATTCGGGCAGCCCACCATCGTCGACAACAGGGCCGGTGCATCGGGGATCATTGGCGCCGACTACGTTTCGCGGCAGCCGGCAGACGGTCACACGCTGCTCATCGGCGCATCCTCGATGTTCTCCATCCTGCCGCAGCTGAACCCGCGCATGAAGGAGGTCGTTCGCCATATCGAACCGGTTTCCCTCCTGGGCTTCAATCCGTCTTATGTGGTCGTGCCGGCCTCCCTGCCGGTGAACACCATCCAGGAACTGATCGCCTACCTCAAGGCAAAGCCGGGTGAATACGGCTACGGCTCGGCCGGCAAGGGCACTTCGCAGCATGTGTTCATGGAGCTCTTCAAGCAACGCGCCGGCGTCGATCTGTTCACCGTTCAGTACAAGGGCAGCGGCCCGATGGTGGTGGACCTGATGGCTGGCCGTGTCGTGATGGCCATCGAACAGGGGCCAGCTGTGCTCACGCAAATCAAGGCGGGCAAGCTCAAGGCGCTGGCGGTGACCACAACGAAGCGCGCCCAGGCAATGCCGAATATCCCGACCCTGTCCGAGACGGTGCTGCCGGGCTTCGAAGCCGTCACCTGGTTTGCCCTCTATGCGCCCGCCGGTGTTCCCAAGAACGTCATCGCGAAGATGGGGCCTCAGATCGCCAAGACCATGGGCTCTGAAGAAGTGAAGGAACGTATGTACGCGGTCGGTGTCGAGCCGGCATCCAGTTCGCCCGAAGAAGTCGCGAAGCGTCAAGCGGCCGAGACGAAGACCTGGGCAGACGTGATTTCCAAGTCGCACATCACGCTGGACGACTAACCCTCGCCTTTCCCGGTATGCATTCACATCCGAAACTTCCGCTCCATCAGGAGCCCCGTGCCGACTACTTGCAGAAAGTGACCGGCGAGGCGATCTTCGCCAGCGACGTGGAGGTGCCCGGCATGCTGCAAGGGAAGATCCTGCGTAGCACGGTGCCTCATGCACGCATCCGCAGCATCGACACAAGCGCCGCCCTGGCCATGCCTGGTGTAGTCGCGGTCCTTACCGGGGCGGACATGAAGAACCTGCCCGGGACGGCCAACCGGTGGGGCCTCTACCTGCGCGACCGTGAGGTGATTGCCATCGAGAAAGTGCGCTACGTCGGTGATCCGGTCGCAGCGGTTGCCGCCGTCGATGAAGTCACCGCGGAAGAGGCGGCCGACGCCATCGTGGTCGAGTACGAGCCGCTGCCTTTCGTGACAACGGCCAAGGAAGCTATGGCAGAAGGCGCCGTGCTTGTCCATGAGGACATGGACAAGCTGAAGGACTTCTACTTCCGGGGCGAGGCGAGCCCCGTAGCGGGCACGAACATCTTCCAGCACTGGAAGTACAGCAGCGGGGACGTGGAGCAGGCTTACGCCACGGCCGCCCGCGTTTTCGAAGACACCTTCACTTTTCCGATGGTGTTCCATTTCGCGATGGAGCCCCACGTCAGCATCGCGGACTGGAAGCCCCACTCCCTGGAGATCTGGAGTGGCGGCCAAACGCCTACCGCCGTCGCCCGGGTCTGCTCCGAAACGCTGGGCATTCCGCTGGCATGCGTACGGGTGCACTCGCCCTACATCGGCGGTGGCTTCGGGGGAAAGGCGTCGGTCAAGATTGACCCGCTGGTGGCCGCGCTCTCCTGGAAGGCACGCGCACCGGTTCGTGTTTGCCTGTCCATCGCCGAATCGATGCTGACCTGCCGGCGCCTCGATGCAGAAATCACGCTCAAGACTGCCGTCGATGAGACAGGCCGCATCACGGCGAAGTCCATCAAGGCCATCCTGAACGGCGGAGCGTTTTCCGATACCGGCCCCGCGATCGCCATCAAGGCCGCCATCCGCGCCATCGGCCCTTACCACATTCCCCATCTGTGGCTGGAATCGTACGGCGTCTACACCAACACGGTGCCGGGCGCGGCCTTCCGGTCCATTGGCGGCCCGCAAGCCGTCTGGGCGACGGAGTCGCAGATGGACATCATGGCCAGCGCGTGCGGCATGGACCCGGTCGAGTTCCGCATGTTCAACATGGCGGACAAGGGGCAGACCATCAAACCGGATCTGCGTCCCCTGGACGTGGACATGCGGAATTCGCTCCGCAAGGCCGTGGGTGCCCTGGAGGCTCTTCCAGAGATGACGGGACAACGTCGCCGCGGCCGGGGAGTTGCCGTCGGCGTGAGTGATCCCGGCATCATGCCCATCGGCGGGGCTACGGTGCGCTTGCGCGCGGACGGATCCGTCAACGTGTCGGCGAACGCGGTCGAAATCGGCCAGGGCAACCGAGGTGTCCTGCGGATCGTCGCCCAGAAGATGCTGCGCCAGCCGCTGCGCATGATTGCCGTCTCCGAGCCCGACACCTTGCTCGCTCCCTATGACTGGGGTACCGGCGCGAGCCGCTCGACGGTGATTGTCGGGTTGGCTGTCCAGATGGCTTGCGAAGACATCTTGCGCCAGGTAGGCGAGACAGCTGCCACGGTACTCGGCGGCTCACCGCTGGACTACCGGTTGGAAGAAGGCCGCGTCGAAGGCCCCGGGGGTTCCATCGCCATCCTCGAACTGCTGCGGCGCTTCAACGGTATGACCGCTGGCGAATTTTTCGGGATCGGCCGTGTCAACGCGGAGACGAAGAACGGCGCGTTCAAGCTCGCCCCCCTGTTCTGGGAGACCGGCGCCGGCGCATGCGAGATCGAGGTCGACGAGGGCACGGGTGCCATCCGGGTTGTCCGGGTCGGCGGCGCTGCAGACCTGGGCTACGTCATGAACCCCAAGGCCGCGGAAGGCCAGGACGAAGGTGCCATGGTCATGGGCCTCGGTCACACGCTCTTCGAGGAGTACATCTACGAAGACGGTCAGGTGGTGAATGGCACCTTGTTCGACTACCGGGTGCCGACGATGGAAGACGTGCCGTTCCATGTCGGAACCGTACTGATTGAAAGCCTTGACGGCCCGGGCCCGTTTGGCGCCCGTGGGGGTGGAGAGGGCGCCATCCTCCCAGTGGCTCCGGCCGTCGCCAATGCGCTTTTCCAAGGCTGGGGTGTGCGCATCAAGGATCTTCCGCTGACACCCGAGCGGGTCTGGCGGGCGCTGAAAGCGGCCAGGGCCGCCCAAGACAACCAACGAGGAAAACATGGATTTCAGGATTGACGCCACCCTGCCGGCATCGGCCGCCCAACTCTGGGCCATCTTCTTCGACGTCCAACGGGTCGCAGGACTGATTCCGGGCTGCGAAAACGTCACCGAGGTCGAGCCGCTCAAAGAGTTCTCGGCCCTGATGAAGCAGAAGATCGGCCCGTTCAAGCTGGAACTTCCGACCAGCATCGTGCTGGGTTCCTACACGCTTGAGCGCTACGTGGAGCTCAGTGCCACCGGACGTGACAAATTCACCGGGACGACCATCGACGTACGCATGAAGGTCAACCTCGAGGAGAAGCAGGGCCAGGGCATCGTCGAGTGCGTCCTGGGAATCGAGGCGGAAATGCAGGTCGCCGGCAAACTCGCGTCGCTGGGCTACCCGGTCGTGAAGAAGCGCTCGGAAGAACTCTTTGGCGAGTTCGAAAGGCGGCTGCGCAACGAACTGGCAGGCTTCTCGGAGCCCAAGACCTCGGACGTCGCGGCAGCAGCAACCGCCCCGGCACCAGTCGCAGCTCCGGCTGCCGTCGCTGCATCGGCAGCTCCGGCGCCCCCGGCTGCAGCGCAACCGGCTTCCATTGCGTACCCGCAGCCCGCATATCCCGCCCAGCAGCAGGTCCCGGCACCCCGGCCTTCTCGCGGCGTCGAGATGGTGCTGCAGTGGCCGCGTGTCGGGGTCAGCGTGGCGGTGGCTTGCGTGGTGGCGTATGCGGCGACGACCGCGTTTCACCAGTCGCCAGGATGGTGGTTGGTGGCGCCGATGCTGGGAGTTGCCGCTGGACTCGGACGGAGAGCCGACTGATGCGTCCAGCACGCTTTACTCTGCATCGGCCGACGAGCCTGCGCGAAGCGCTCGCGCTGAAGGCTGGGTTCGGAGATGCCGCGACTTTTCATGCCGGAGGCACTGAACTGCTCGTCGCCTTGAAGGCGCGGGTGCTGCACTACGACCATGTCATCGACATCAAGCAGGTCGAAGAGCTGCGCAGCATTCGGCTCCTGGATGACGGCACGCTCAGCATCGGCTCGTTGTCGACGCACCATGTGATCGCCAACGATCCGCTGGTGCAGCAGGTGCTTCCCGGCTATGCCGACCTCAGCGAGCACGTTGCCAACATCCGGGTGCGTGTCGCCGGCACCCTGGGCGGAGTGCTGTGCTTCGCGGAACCCCACGCGGACGCGCCGACGATGTTGTGCGCGCTCGATGCCCGGATTGCCCTGGCCAGCGCGACTGCCCAACGCACCATTGCCTCGCGCGAGTTCCACCTGGGCGAATTCGCCACGGCCCGGGAAGACGATGAGCTGCTTGTGTCGATCGACGTGCCCCGGCAGTTGCCTGGCGACAGGTCCGCCTATCGACCGTTCGGCCATACCGAGCGTCCCGCAGTCGGCGTGGCCGCAGTCTGGTCGCCGGAGGGGCCCCAGCGGCTGCGCCTCTGGGTGGGCGCCATCGTGGCCGTTCCGGCGCCGCTGTTCAAGGCGCAGGAAGCGGCCGAAAGCCTGCCGCCCAACGCCTCCTTCGACGAGGTGTGGCGAGCCCTGGAGCCCGCCATCACCGCCGAGGCCGAAACGATAGACGCGCACGACGACCTCCATGGCGGTGCCGACTACAAGAAGCACCTGGTCACCGTCCTCGCCCAACGCGCCCTGGAGGGATGCCTGAAATGAGTCAAAAAACCCAGACGTTTCCGCTCATGCGCGTGGACCTATCGCTGAACGACACGGAGCGGTCCATCGAGATCGAGCCACGGGAACTCCTCATCGACGTGCTGCGGGAACGCTTCCGGATGACGGGTACGAAGCGCTCCTGCGATGTCCAGGTCTGCGGTGCCTGCACGGTGCTGGTCGATGGAATGCCCACCTCGAGCTGCACGACGCTGTGCGCCGATGTCCACAACCGGCACGTCACGACGATCGAAGGCCTGGCCTACGAAGGACGGCTGGATCCGGTTCAACGCGCATTCATCGCCCATGGTGCACTGCAATGCGGCTTCTGTACCCCCGGAATGATCCTGGCGGTGAAGTCGATGCTTTCCCTGCATGAGAACCCGTCGGAAGAAACCATCCGCCATTTCCTGCGCGGCAACATTTGCCGATGCACGGGATACGTAAAGATTCTCGAGGCCATCAAAGACCTCGTGCAAAACCCACTGAGCTTCGAACCGGAGAGAAAATGATCCAAGCTGAACAAAAGACCCATAAGCCGCATGTGATTATTGCAGGCGCCGGCATGGGCGGCCTGACCCTTGCCATTGCGCTTCTGCAAAAGGGATTTGACGTAGATATTTATGAACAGTCCCCCGAATTGCGGGAAGTCGGTGCAGGGCTGTGGATCTCGGCCAATGGCAGCCGTGTCATGGAGACGCTGGGTCTGAAGGACGCGCTCCAGGCCATCAACCTCGCTCCGGAGGACCGGGTGATCCGTTTCTGGAAGACAGGTGAAGAATACTCCGTCTACAACCGCGACGCCAAGGACTCCCAGGTCGACCACACCCTGATCCAGGTTCTCCGCGCGGCACTTCAGCGTATGTTGTATGAAGCGGTGATCAAGCTCAAACCGGGCGCCGTTCATTTTGGAACGCGATCGATCGGTGCGGAGACGGTCGAGGGGCGGGCCCGGCTTCTGCTGGGCGACGGTCGAGCGATAGAGGGCGACGTAGTGGTGGGCTGCGACGGTGCGCACTCGCGGGTCCGGCAATCCATCTTCGGCCCGTCGCCGGCGCGCTATACCGGTGCAAACGCGTGGCGCGGCCTGGCGCCGATGTCGAGCCTCAAGCCTCAGCACAGGCGTGCCCTGGCATCCACCTGGGTGGGCCCGACGGCGCATGTGACCTGCTACCCGGTCCAGCACCATGGCGAACAGTTCGTGAGTTTCTCGGCCCAGGTGGACAGCGACGTGTGGCAGACCGAATCGTGGTCCGAGCGTGGCGAACTGTCCGACGCGCTGAAGGATTTCGAAGGATGGAACCAGGACATCCTCGACCTGTTCATCCACTCCGAGAACCTCTTCCGCTGGGGCCTGTTCGTCCGTGATCCGCTCGAGAGCTGGTCCAAGGGGCGCGTGACACTGGTAGGTGATGCATGCCACTCGATGACGCCCTACCTGGGCATGGGCGTGAACGTCACGATGGAGGACGCCTGCGTCCTGGCCCGCTGCCTGGAAGACCAGCCGGACGACATCGACAAGGCACTCAAGCGTTATGACGCGGCGCGCGTCGAGCGTACCAATCTGACGAAGGCCAGGTCGATGGACATGCTCAAGGTTTTCCACGACCCGGCACTGGAGCACATCGAAACCGGCCGCCCGTACATCGAAAAGAACTGGGCGCCCGAAGCCGTGCGCCAGCGTTACGACTGGCTGCTGGCATATGACGCGACTACGGTGGGGGTCTGAAATGCTCGCTGCTACTGCAACCCGCGGCCGGCCATGGGACGGCGTTATTCCCGAAGAAGAGCAGGCTATCTACCGGAGGACCGGCTGGGGTACTCCCACCGGTCTTGGCAAGCGGCCGGCTCTGCTGATCATCGACGTGCAATACCGCTCGATGGGCGATGAGCCGATGCCGATCGAAGAAGCCATTACGACGCTGCCGACGAGCTGCGGCGAATACGGTTGGCGTGCCGTGCCGCACATCGCAAAACTCATGGCGGCATTCAGAGGCATGGGCGCCCCCATTATCTATCCCCACGTTGCACCCAAGGGACCTCAAAACCGTGGCCAGTTCGAACTGAAAGTGCCTGGCGTCATGGGTATCCCCAAGCACGGCTACGACTTCGTTGCCGAGGTGGCCCCCGCGCCTGGAGACATTCTCATCCCCAAATTCCAGGCCAGCGCGTTTCACGGCACGCCCCTGACCAGCCATCTGGTCGGCCTGGGTGTCGATACCGTGATCGTCACGGGCTGCACTACCAGTGGCTGTGTGCGTGCCACAGTCGTTGACGCATGTGCCCTGAACTTCAAGGTGGTGGTCCCCGAGGACGCGGTGTATGACCGGTCGCAAACGTCGCACGCGGTGAATCTGTTCGATATGGCAAGCAAATATGCAGACGTCATGCCGACGGATAGCGTCATCGACGCGATGCGAAAAGAAATGGCCAGGGCATAGGAAAAGAGCCATGACGGCCCCGTAAGGCTTCGAGGGAGGCAGAATGGCAGGCCCGCCTACCGACACCCATGGATACCATGCAGGGCCTTGAGGTCTCCCAGCAAGACTACGATGCAGACGAGCCCTGTGTACCGGTGAGGGCGCTCCGTGTGGACGTCGAGGAGCGCGCGCACGAGATTCCGATCCACCAGCACCGTACAGGGCAACTAGTGATAGCGCTGCGCGGTGCCGTGTCGTGCGAGGTACCCGGTACGTTATGGATGGTTCCGCCCCAGGCGGGGGTGTGGATCCCGGGAGGCACGCCGCACAGCAACCACAGCACGGCAAACGCCGTGATTTTCTACCTGTTCATTGCCCCGGGTGCAGCCGCCCTGCCGACAAAGTGCTGTACTTTGCGGATCAGCCCCATGTTGAGCGAGATGATTCAGTACCTGGCCAGCCTCCCTCCGCGCTACGAGCCAGACGGTCCCACGGACCGGCTGGCGCATGTACTGCTTGAGCAGCTTTGCAGCATGTCCACCGAAGAATTCTCCCTGCCGATGCCCGAGGATGCAAGGCTTCGAGCGATATCCCGAGCGATCATCCTGGACCCGTCGGACCGCAGAACACTGGATGGCTGGGCGCATGAACTTGGCGTCAGCGAGCGCACGCTGAACCGGCTGTGCTTGAAGCAGACCGGGCTGAGTTTTGGACGCTGGCGTCGCCAGTTGCACATGATCGTGGCGCTTCGGGAGCTGTCCGGTGGAGCCACCGTTCAACAGGTGGCTTACCACCTGGGATACGAGTCCCCATCGGCTTTCAGCACCATTTTCAAGAAGTCCTTTGGCAAGCCTCCAGCAACCTATATCAATGACCGCATGCGGGTCGGCAACTGATGACGCAGAAGAAGGCTTCGTTACGCGCCATGCCACAGCGCAAGTTATTCATCCAACCATCAGATTCGACCAGTTCCAAGCTCCATCACCGTAGTATTCTGCAATTGCTCCTGGCGCAGGACGGTTCCGCTACCCGGCTATGCGAATGCGCCGCCGGCGGGCCGATCGTGGTCGATGTGCAGCAGCAGCGTGTGGTGTCGAAAGTACCGAATGCTGTCGAAAAGGCACTTCCGGGCGAGTCATTTATCGAACGCTTCAGCAGTCTTTCTGCCAGCGGTGAGGTGTTGATGGACAACCTGGTCTACATTGCCCTCAAGGGCCTTCCTGCGGTCATTCAGCAGGAGTTGGAAGCTCTCAACAGGCCTATCGGCCACACGTTGGCCCGCATGTGGGTACGCCGCGAATGCCTGCAGCCCGACAGCGCAATCTTGGAGCGTCTCTGGGACGCGTTTGGCATGCCCGATGTCGAAGCCACACGCATGCACCGACTGGTAACGCCCGATGGCCCGCGTATGCTGCTCGCCGAGTGCTTCAGGCGCGGCATGTTGATGTCTTGAGCTACGCGCTGTAGCAGCGCGTGGCCGCCATGGTGCGAGCACCGTCAGGCCCCTATGATCCAGCCATGGGTGCGTAGCAGGCGGTCAGTGCCCATGCCGGGTTCTACGGGCCTGGGTCGGAGTGGTACAAGCCCACCTACATACCCCTGGCCGTGCGCTGGCGCTGGGCGTCGGTCAGGACCGAGGTGATGGCGTCGCGTAGCGCGCCGATGGGGCGGTCGTCGTCGTCGGCCTTGCGGCTGACCAGGGACATCTGCAGCACCGGCGCGTGCCGGCCCAGGCGCACGATGCGCACCGGGTAGCTCTGGCAGAGGGTGAAGTCGGCGATCTGCACCACCGCGATGCCCAGGCCGGCGCTGACCATGGGCACGATGGCACCGACGCTGTCGAACTCCAGGTGCCCGCGTTTTTCGGGCACCTGGGTGTTCACGTAGCGGACCGCCAGCGCACCCGAGATGGTGCCGCGGTCGTAGCGTATCCATTCGTACTGGCGGAACAGCGCGGCCACCGAGCTTTCGGTGGCGGTCGGTGGCGCCACCAGCACCAGTTCGTGCCGCACCAGGGGCTGCCAGCGCAACCGGCCGCTGGCACCGCGTTCGGGCTGGGCCACCACGGCGGCGTCGAGCTCGCCGGCCTTCACCGCCGCGGTCAGCCCGGCGCTGCGGCCACGCGCCGGCTTCACCTCCAGCTGCGGGTAGCGTTCGCGCAGCAGGCGGATGGTGCCCGGCAGCACCACCGGCTGCATCGAGTCGATCACCCCCAGGCGCACCGTGCCGGCAATGGCCGTCGAATGCCGCTTGCGCAGCGCCGCCACCTGCTGCAGCGCGCCGCGCATGGCGGAGGCGGCCTCGTGCGCCAGCGGCATGGGGCGCACCTGCAGGCCGGAGCGGTCGAACAGGGGCTGGCCGAAGTAGATCTCCATCTGCTTCATCTGCATGCTGACCGCGCTGGGGGTGAGGTTCATCTCCGCGGCCGCCGCCGCCAGCGTGCCGCCGCGCAGCACCGCGTCGAGCGTGGCAAAGGCATCGATCTTCATCAATTTTCCTTATGAAGCAGGTGAATGAATAGCGCTATTTTCTCCGCCCGGGTGTGCCTAGACTGCTGCGAAACGACTTTTGGAGACTGCGGCATGCACCCCACCACCCCTTTCGGCCCCCGGGCCTGGCTTGCGCAAGACGTCCGCCAGGACGATTCCTGGGTCCACCGGCTGCCGCAGCAGGCGGTGGATGATGTGCAGGCCGCGCTGCGGCACGCCAAGGGCGTGGGCAAAACACTGCTGGCCATGGAACAGGCCGACTTTCCCCTCGGCGCCAGCGGCCGCGCGGCGCTGGATGCGGCCATCGCCACAACCCAGGGGCGCTGGGGCATGTGCCTGCTCAAGGGCTTTCCGGTAGACCAGTGGGACGAGCCCGACACCCGCCTGGCCTACTGGGGCATGAGCCTCTACATGGGGGTGGGGCGCACGCAGAACCGCGCCAGCCAGGTCATGAACGACGTGCGCGACGAAGGCGGCAGCTACAAGGTGAAGGGCGGCCGGGGCTACAACACCAGCGCGGGCCTGGATTTCCACCAGGACTCCTGCGATGTGGTGGGCCTGCTGTGCCGGCGCACCGCCCGGAGCGGCGGCACCAGCAAGGTCATCAGCTCCATCGCGTTGCGCGACGAGGTGGCGCGCCTGCGCCCGGACCTCGTCCCGGTGCTGCAGCAGCCCTGGTACCACAGCTACCAGGGCACGCAGGACCCGTCGCAGCTGCCGTACTACCGCTGCCCGATCCTGGGCAGCGACCCGGTGCATTTCTGCGCCCGTACCAACCGCAAGAACACCGACGCGGCGCAGCGCGACTTTGCCGAGGTACCACGCCTGGCACCGGCGCAGCAGGAGGCGCTCGACCTGCTGGACCAGCTCATGCCGGGCGACAGGCTCTGCTACTCCATGACGCTGGAGCGGGGCGACATGCAGCTGCTCAACAACTACGTGACCCTGCATTCGCGCACGCCCTTCGAGGACTTCGAAGAGCCCGAACGCAAGCGCCACCTGCTGCGCCTGTGGATGTCCATTCCCGGCTCGCAGCCCTTGCCACCGGAATGGGCGGAGTACTACGGCGACGTACGTGCCGGGGCGGTGCGCGGCGGGGTGCGCGGCAGCGCCATCACCCCCGAATTCCTGGCGTACGAAAAACGCCAGGCCGCCGCCATGCACATGCCGCAAAGGCCCTGGGCACCCCTGGTGCGCGCCGTACCGACAGGAGTGGCGGCATGAACGGCAGGGAGCGCCGCCGCTTCCTGTCCCTGGCGGCCGCGCCCGCAATGCTGGCCGCCGTGCCCGCCTGGGCCCAGCAGATGGCCGCCAAACTGCTGGTGGGGGCCACGCCGGGCGGCGGAACCGACATCGTGGCGCGCGCCCTGGCCACGGAAATGTCCCGGCGCCTGGGGCGCCAGTTCATCGTGGAGAACCGCCCTGGCGCGGGGGGCAACATCGCCGCGCTGGCCACCGCCAAGGCGGCGCCGGACGGCAACACGCTGCTCATCAGCTATACCAGCCATGCCATCAATGCCTCGCTGTACCCCACGCTGCCGTTCGACCCGGTGAAGGATTTCACGCCCCTGTGCGGCATTGCCAGCCTGCCGGCCTTCCTGGTGGCGCGGCCCGGCCTGAAGGCCAACGACGTGCGCGAACTGATCGCGCTGGCCAAAGCGCAGCCGGGCAAACTCAACCTGGCCATCGCCGGCATGGGCGGGGCCAACCACCTGGCCGGCGAAATGCTCAAGCACGATGCCGGCATCCACATCGTGGGTGTGCCCTACAAGGGCACCGGCCCGGCCCTGGCCGACGTGGTGGCCGGGCAGATCGACCTGGCATTTGCCGGCGTGGCCTCGTCGCAGCAGCTGATCAAGGGCGGCCGCCTCAAGGCGCTGGGTGTCACCAGCACGCAGCGGCTGGCCGCCTGGCCCGAGGTGCCGGCCGTGGCCGAAGTGCTGCCGGGTTATGCCTACTCGTCCTGGTACGGCCTGTTCGGCCCGGCCCAGATGCCACGGGCGCTGGTCGACCAGATCGCCGGTGCCGCCACCGCAGCCGTGGCCTCCGACGAGATGCGCCAGCGCCTGCTCGACGAAGGCTTGGTGCCCATGGGCAGCGGGCCGGCGGAGTTCGACCGTTTTGTGCGCAGCGAAATCGTGCGCTGGGGCAAGGTGGTGGCCGCCACCGGCGCCAAGCCGGAGTGACCGGAAGACCGGAGTGACGACCAGGCCGGGCGCGAACCTCAACGGCCCCGTCAGCGCCCGCGCCCGGCGCGCTGCGCCCATTGCTGGCCGATGAGCTGGGCATGCCGGGCCATGGCCTGCACCAGCTCCGCCAGCCGCTCTTCCGGCAGGCGCTCGCGGATCGTGGTCAGCGCCACACCGGCCAGCACCCGGCCGTCCGGGTGCCGTACCGGCACCGCCAGCGCACGGGTGCCCGGCACCACCCCCTCGGGCGCGTAGGCATAACCCTGTGCACTGACCGCCCGGGCACGTGCGGCCATCCCCGCCGGATCGAGCCGCAGGGCCAGCAGTCGCCGCGTGTTGCGCGCGACGATGGCGGCCACTTCCTCCGGCGGCAGTGCGCCCAGCAGCACCAGCCCGCTGACCCCGACGCCCAGAGGCCGGCGTGCGCCGATCTCGATGGACAGCACCTTGATCGGGTAGCTGCCCGGCTCGCGTGCCAGGCACACCGAGTCGTCGCCGTTGCGGATGGTGAGGAAGGTGGTGTCGCCCAGCGTCCGGCTGAGTTCGCGCAGGTGGGGCTCGGCGATGGCCCGGATGGGGAACCGCGCCAGCCGCGCCAGGCCCAGCAGCGACACCTCGCGGCCGATCAGGTAGCGGCGTGTGGCCATGTCCTGCTCCACCGCGCCTTCTTCGACCAGCACCCGCAGGATGCGGTGCGTGGTGGGCCGGTTCAACCCGGTGGCGTTCGCCACGTCCACCAGCCGTACGCCGCTGTCCTGTCCGCCGGCGACCATACGCAGCACCGACAGCGCGCGCCGGATGCTCTGGGCGCCCGCGGCGGGTTCGGGTGCGGCGTCGTCGTTCAAGCGGGCCCGTCCATCACCGCCTTCGGTGTCTGCTGCATGCCGCGCAGCGTCACGATCTCACCGAGCGTGGCGTAATTCGGGCCGCCGATGCGGCACACCGGATCGAGGGCGCGGGTGTCGATCTTGCCGTTGTGCAGCAGCCCCTCGCGTACGTGGAACACCAGCACCTCGCCCACCACGAATTCCGCACCGGTGTCGCCAAAGGGGATCACCCGGTCCAGCCGGCATTCCATGCTCACCGGCGCATCGGCCAGCCGGGGCACCCGCACCGCCACGCCCGGCAGCGTGTCCAGGCCCAGCAGTTCGGCCTCGCTGACGTCGGGGGCGTGCTCGGCGCTGCTTTCGTGGATGGCGGCCATGTGCGAGGCGTCGCCGATGTTCACCACGAACTCGCCCATCGCGTGGATGTTGGCGGCCGTGTCCTTGCGCTGGCCCGCCTTGCGGCCGATGTTGATGCCCAGCAGCGGGGGTTTGTTGGACACGAAAGTGAAGCAGGAAAACGGCGCGAGGTTGACCACCCCCGTGTCCGACAGGGTGGTGATCCAGGCGATCGGCCGCGGCACCACGATGCCGCTCATCAGGCGGTAGGTGGCTTCGGGTGTCAGGCTGCGGGCGTCGATGGACATGGCGGGTCTCGGAGGAACGGCGATGGCGCCATTGTGTGCGGCCGGCGCGGGGGGTACCGGTCGCCGCACGCCATAAAAGTCCACAATATGGAACAAAGACAGTTTATTGCATTGCAGCATCGGGCGCCGCATCCGTAGAGTGGACACCTGTCGCCGCGCACCATGCGTGGCGCCTTTGCCTTGAAGGAGACATGCCTTGAAATTGCGCGCCATTCCGTGCGTGGCGGCGTTCGCCGCCGTCCTCGTTTCCCTGCTTCCGTGCACCGCGGGTGCCCAGGCCGCGTGGCCGGACAAGCCGGTCCGGCTGGTGCTGCCCTATCCGCCCGGCGGCAACGTCGATGGCGCCGCGCGCATCATCAGCGAACGCCTGCAAGAGGTGCTGAAGCAACCCTTCCTGGTGGACAACCGGCCCGGCGCCGGCGGCATGATCGCCGGCGAGTACGTGGCCAAGGCCGCGCCCGACGGCTACACCTTCTTCATGGGCGCCAACGGTCCCATCCTGTTCTCGCCCCTGATCTTCAAGCGCAACGCCTACGACTGGAAAAAGGACTTCATGCCGGTCAGCTCGGTGTCGTTCACGCCGCTGGTGCTGCAGGTGCACCCGTCCACGCCGTACAAGACCGTGGCCGAGCTGATCGCCGCCGGCAAGAAACCGAACAACACACTCACCATGGCCTCGCCCGGCGCCGGCACGCAGAACCACCTGGTCAGCGAATACCTGCAGCGCGAAAGCGGCGCGCACTGGACGACCGTGCACTACAAGGGCAATGCGCCCGCCACCACCGACCTGCTCGGCGGCCAGGTGCAGTTCAACTTCGACCAGATCTCGGTGGCCCAGCCCTTCATCCAGCAGGGCCGCACCCGCGCGCTGGCGGTGACCTCGCCCAAACGCCTGCCGCAGTTGCCCGACGTGCCCACGCTGCAGGAGGCGGGTTTCAAGGACTTCAGCACCGAAACCTTCACCGGCATCCTGGCGCCCAAGGGCACACCGCAAGACATCGTCGTGCGTTTTTCCGACGCGCTGCAGAAGATCCTGGCCGACAAGGCGGTGCAGGAGAAATTCCAGGCCCTGGGCTCCGAAGCCCGCGGCAGCACGCCCGAGCAGTTCCACCAGTTCCTGACCAAGGAAGACAACCGCTGGACGCCGATCATCAAACAAGCCAACATCTCCGCCGAATGAGCGCCGCCCCCTTGCCCCTGGGCCGCGCCGCGCCGGCGGGCCGCACCAGCGTCCATGTCGACGGTTTCGGCCACAAGAACCCGATTCCGGCCGGCTGCCGCATCGGCCCGCTGCTGGAAAGCGGCAGCATCCAGGGCAACGACCCGGCCACCGGCAAGCCCGCCGACAGCATCGACGCGCAGTGCCGCCTGATGCTGGACAACGTACGCCGCATCGTGGAGGCCGCCGGCGGCAGTACCGCCGACGTGGTCAAACTCACCGTGTGGATGAAGGACCGCAGCCAGCGCCCGGCCCTCAACGTGCCCTGGCTGGAGATGTTTCCCGACCCCGCCTCGCGCCCCGCGCGCCACGCCATCATCGCGCCCGAACTCGACATGGGGAAACTCATCGAGTGCAGCTTCACCGCCTGGATCGCCTGAGCATCCGGCATCCACATCCGGCACCCACATCCGACAACCCGCACATGGCCGACTACCTTCCCTTCAATCCCCATCCACGGGCACCGGTGCCGCTGCCGCCGCCGCTGGCCTGCGACAGCCAGTTCCATGTGTTCGGCTCCCGCGAACGCTACCCGGTGCGCCCCGGCGCCGCCTACGAAATGCCCAGCGCCACCTGGCAGGTCGCGCAGGCGCTGCACGCCACGCTGGGCATTCAGCGCGGGGTCATCGTGCAGGCCACCACCTATGGTGCGGACCACACGGTGGTGCTCGATGCGCTCGCCGGCCTGAACGCCGGCGGCCCGCGCCGCTACGTGGCCTGCGCCAATGCGGCGGTGCTGACCGAACGCGACGACGCCTACCTGCACCAGCTGCACGACGCCGGCGTACGTGGTGCGCGGTTCACGCGCGGCGGCCTCGGCATCAGCTTCTCGGCGGCCGAACAGGCGCGCGCCTTCGCCCGGGTGAAGGAGCTGGGCTGGTACGTGAAGGTGCAGCCCGAACCCACCGGCATGGCCGGGCAGCTCGCCACCTTCGAGGCGCTCGGTGTGCCGGTGCTGCTCGACCACATGGGCCGCGCCGACCCGGCTCGGGGCGATGCCGATCCCACGCTGGTCCATATCCTCGAACTGCTCAAGCGCGGCAACTTCTGGGTCATGCTGTCGCTCTCTGAAAAGATCTCGAAGACCGGGGCTCCCTGGGACGACGTGGTGCCGCTGGCACAGCGCTTCATCGCCGCGGCACCCGACCGCTGCGTCTGGGGCAGCGACTGGCCGCACCCGGTGTCGACCCAGGCCCCGCCGAACGAAGGCGCCCTGCTGGAACTGCTCTACCGCTTTGCCCCCGATGCGCCGACGCTGCAGAAAATCCTCGTCGACAACCCCGCCCGCTTTTTTGGATTCGACCCCGCATGAAACTCGTCAGCTACCTCCACGGCGGCCAGCCCCACTGGGGCGCCTGCACCGACGCCGGCATCGTCGACCTGGGCCGCCGCCTGCCCCATATCAGCTCGGTCACGGACCTGCTGGGGGGCGGCCCGGCAGCCCTGGCGCAGGCCCGCACCGCGCTCGAAGGCGCGCAGCCCGACCACACGCTGGCCGACGTGCGTTTGCAGATGCCGGTCCCCGCGCCGCGCAAGACCTTCTGCATCGGCGTCAACTACGCGCACCGCAACGCCGAGTACAAGGACGGCAGCGAGCTGCCCCGCTATCCGAGTATCTTCATGCGGGTGCCCGACTCTTTCGTGGCGCATGGCCAGCCGCTGCTGCAACCGCTGGAATCGACGCAGCTCGACTACGAAGGCGAGATCGGCATCGTCATCGGCCGGGGCGGCCGGCGCATCACACGCGACAAGGCACTGGACCACATCGGCGGGTTGACCTGCATCAACGAAGGCACCATCCGCGACTGGGTGCACCACGCCAAGTTCAACGTCACGCAGGGCAAGAATTTCCATGCCTCCGGTGCCATCGGCCCGTGGATCGCCACCGCCGACGAGTTCCCCCAGGGCTACGGTGCGCTGCGGGTGCAGACCCGTGTCAACGGCGAGACGCGGCAGGACGACACCACCGAACACCTGATGTTCGACTTCGCCTACCTGATCTCCTACCTCTCGACCTTCACCACGCTGGAAGCGGGCGACGTCATCGCCACCGGCACGCCCATCGGTGCGGGCATCCGCTTCGACCCGCCGAAATTCCTGCAGCCGGGCGACGTGGTCGAGGTGGAAGTGGCCGGCGTCGGCACCCTGCGCAACGTGGTGGAGGCCGAGCAATGAAGCTGGACACCACCCTGCCGCCCGAGGCGCTGGAACGCGCCGCCGCGCAACTGGAGCAGGCCGAACGCAGCCGCGTGGCCTGCCGCCAGTTCTCGCTCGAACATCCGGGCATGACCATGGACGACGCCTACGCGGTGCAGAACGCCTGGATGCAGCTCAAGCAGCGCAACGGCCGCCGGGTGCTGGGCCACAAGATCGGCCTGACCTCCAAGGCCATGCAGCGCGCGGTGAAGATCGCCGAGCCGGACTTCGGCACACTGATGGACGACATGTTCTACCGCGACGGCGCGGTGATTCCGTCGGACCGCTTCATGCAGCTGCGCATCGAGGCCGAGTTGGCCTTCGTGCTCGACCGGCCCCTGGCCGGGCCCGACTGCACGCTGTTCGACGTGCTCGACGCCACCGCCTACGTGACCCCCGCGCTGGAGATCCTCGACGCCCGTATCCAGCGGGTGGACCCGGACACCGGCCGCACGCGCACCGTGCTCGATACCATTTCCGACAACGCCGCCAATGCGGCCCTGGTGCTGGGTGGCCGGGCCTTCAAGCCCAACCTGGTCGACGCCGACCTGCGGCGCATCGGTGCCATCGTGAGCAAGAACGGCGAGGTCGAGGAAACCGGCCTGGCCGCCGGTGTGCTCAACCACCCGGCCTACGGCATCGCCTGGCTGGCCAACCGCCTGCACCGCCATGGCGTCACGCTGCAGGCGGGCGAGGTGGTGCTGGCCGGCTCCTTCATCCGGCCCATCGACGTCGTCCGGGGTGACACGGTCGTGGCCGACTATGGCGACTTCGGCACCGTCTCCTGCCACTTCGGTTGAAGCGCCCATGCTCCCCACCAATACCTTCAAGCAGGCACTGGCCGCCGGCCGCCCGCAGATCGGCCTCTGGTCCACCCTGCCGTGCCCCTATGTCTCCGAACTGATTGCCGGCGCCGGCTACGACTGGGTGCTGCTCGACAACGAACACACACCCGGCGATGTGCCACTGATGCTGCAGCAGCTGCAGGCTCTGGCCTCGGCGGTGCCTGCCCGGGGCACCGTGCCCACGGCAGCCGTCGTGCGCCCGCCGTGGAACGACGCGGTGCTGATCAAACGCTACCTCGACATCGGTGCGCAAACCCTGCTGCTGCCCTTCGTGCAGAACGCCGGCGAGGCGCGTGCCGCCGTCAACGCCACCCGCTATGCGCCGGACGGCATCCGCGGCATGGGTGGCTCGATGCGGGCGTCGAACTACGGCCGCACCGGCGACTACGTGGCACGTGCCCACGAGGAGCTGTGTGTGCTGGTGCAGGTGGAAACACGCGAGGCCCTGGCCGAGATCGAGGCCATCGCCGCGGTCGACGGTATCGACGGCATCTTCATCGGCCCGGCGGATCTCTCCGCCAGCATGGGTTTTCCGGGCAACGCCGGCCACCCGGAAGTGCGGGCCGCCATCGACGATGCCATCCGCCGCATCCGCGCCTGCGGCAAGGCGCCGGGCATCCTGATGGTCGACGAGGCCTATGCAAGGCAGTGCCTGGCCAACGGTGCGCTGTTCGTGGCCGTGGCGGTGGACATGCTGCTGCTGCGCAGCGGGGCGGATGCCGCCGCCGCGCGTTTCCGCGCCGACGCCTGCGCACCCGTGGCGGGCGCCGGTTACTGAGCCGCCGGTAGCAGCGCCGCGGCCACCAGGGCGCGGCTGTCGGGCAGCGGTGTCGCCGCATCGCCGAAGAGGATGCGGTAGGCGATGGGCGCCACGATCCGGTCGAGCAGCAGGTTCGCCGGCGGCGCGGCCTCGCCGCGGGCCGCAGCCCGGTCGAGCAGGGTCTGCAGCTGGTCCAGTGTGATGCCGGCGCACTGGCAAGCCGAGCGTTGCCCGTCGGCGGCGACCAGCACGTCGCGCAGCATGGTCCGGCCCGGCACCGAGGACATCTCCTCCAGGTACTGCTCGGTCCAGGCCTCCAGGTCGGACCGCAGGGAGCCGGTGTCCGCGGGTCCGGTATCGGGCCGCATGCGCTCCAGCGCCACATCGGCCAGCAGGCCCGGCATGTCGCCCCAGCGCCGGTAGATGGTCGACGGTGTGACCCCGGCGCGTGCGGCGATCAGCGGCACCGCCAGCGCCTCGCGGCCCTGTTCAGCCACCAGTGCGTGCACCGCCTTGTGCACCGATTCCTGTACCCGCGCACTGCGGCCCCCGGGGCGCAGTGCCTCTCTTGTCGCCATGGTCATCTCCGTACCGGCCGCAGCCCCGTTGGTGCACTAAAGCTAAATATTTGCATTAACACGTCAGAAGGCGCACAATTCACTAAAGCGAATATTTTGCGTTTATTGCCTGGAGATTGCAATGACCCGTTCCTTTACCCCTGCCGCACCGCCTGCCTTGCCCGCCCCGGCGCCGCGCGCCGCGCTGGCGCTGTATGCGGTCACCGCCGCGACCTTCTTCGGTGCGTCGAGTGCGCCCACACCCCTGTACCGCATGTACCAGCAGCTGTGGGGTTTTTCCTCGGGCACACTCACGCTGGTGTTCGGGGTCTATGCCCTGAGCCTGCTGGTGGCGCTGCTCACCACCGGCGCGCTGTCCGACCACCTGGGGCGGCGCAAGGTCATCCTCGGCGCGCTGGTGCTGGAGGCCCTGTCCATGCCGCTCTTCGCCCACGCCGACGGGGTGCCGATGCTCATCGCGGCCCGGGTGCTGCAGGGTTTCGCCACCGGCATCGCGTCCAGCGCCCTGGCCGCCGCCATCATGGACTGCGACCGGGCGCGCGGCACCCTGGTCAACAGCGCGGCGCCCATCCTCGGCATGGCGGTGGGCGCACTCGGCACCAGCATGCTGGTGCAGTACGCGCCGGCACCCCTGCACCTGGCCTACTACGTCTTCTTCGGCCTGTTCGTGCTGGAGGCCCTGGGTGTCTTCGCTCTGCCGGACACCATAGCGCCCCGCCCCGGTGCCCTGGCGTCGCTGCGGCCGACCGTGCGGGTGCCGGCGGTGGCCCGGAGTGCGCTACTGCGTGTCGCACCGGTCACCATCGCCGTCTGGGCGCTGGGGGGGTTCTACCTGTCGCTCGGCCCCACGCTGGCGCGCGCCGTCACCGGCTCGGACGCCATCACCACCGGTGGCTGGGTGGTGTTCACGCTGACCACCAGCGCGGCGGTGACCGTGCTGCTGCTGCGCGCCTGGACCGGCCCGCGCCTGCTGCGGCTGGGTGCCGCCGGGCTGGTCACGGGCCTGCTGACCACGCTGGCCGGCGTACACACCGGGCATCCGACGCTGTTCTTCCTGGGCACGCTGCTGGCGGGGGTGGGTTTCGGCAGCGCCTTCCAGGGCGCCCTGCGCACCCTCCTGCCGCTGGCCGCGGCGCACGAACGTGCCGGGCTGGTGGCTGCCTTCTACGTGCTGAGCTACCTCGCCTTCTGCCTGCCCGCCCTCGTGGCCGGTTTGCTGGTGCACGCCGTGGGCCTGCGCCCCACGGTGGATGCCTATGCCCTGGCACTGGTGCTGCTCGCCGCCACCGCGCTGGCCGGCGGCGCGCGCACCCGCAAGACGGCCGCCGCGGCGTGACCGGCCGTCGCGGGCGGCCCGCAGGGGGATAGCCCGTACATGCCGTGACGGGGCAGGGGGGCTATTGCCCTTAAACTCGCGCCTTTGGGGATCTGCACGTCCATGGCCGACCAACCTGCGGGCAAGTCCCGCGCAAGTTTTGATCTGAAGAGCGCGAGCCTGCCGCTGATCGCGGTGGTGTTGCGCACCGCCGACTTCGCCGCACTGCAGGCGGAACTCGAAAAGCGGCTGGCGGAAAACGCCGATTTCTTCGACCAGGACCCGGTGCTGGTCGACCTGACCCAGCTGCCGGCCGACGAGGAAGTCGACTTCGGCGCGCTGGTCGCGTTGCTGCGCCGCATGCACGTGGTGCCGGTGGCGGTGCGCGGTGCGCGGGCCGACCAGGCCGCGGCCGCCCGCGCCGCCGGCCTGGCCGAGGCGCCCGACGTGCCGGCCCCGCGGGCTGCGCCCGCAGCGGCTCCGACGGCCACGGCACCGGTCATTCCGCCGCCTTCGCTGCCCGGCGGCGCCCCCACCATGGTCATCGACCGGCCGCTGCGCTCGGGTCAGCAGGTCTATGCCCGCAATGCCGACCTGATCGTCATGGCGGCGGTCAGCAACGGCGCCGAGGTCATCGCCGACGGCAACGTGCACGTCTACGCACCGCTGCGGGGCAAGGCCATCGCCGGTGCGCGCGGCAACACTTCGGCGCGTATCTTCGCCACCTGCATGCAGGCCGAACTGGTGTCCATCGCCGGTATCTACCGCACCGCCGAGACCGCCTTTGCGCCCGACATCGACGGCAAGGCGGCCAAGATCCGGCTGGTGGGCGAAAAGCTCGTCATCGAGCCGCTCTGATTCCTGCCGGCCTCTTTTTTTCCGTATTCATCCTTCCAATAACTCAAGGAACGCAACAACATGGCCAAGATCGTCGTGGTGACTTCCGGCAAAGGCGGCGTGGGCAAGACCACCACCAGCGCCAGCTTCGCCTCGGGCCTCGCGCTGCGGGGCTTCAAGACCGCAGTGATCGACTTCGACGTCGGCCTGCGCAACCTCGACCTGATCATGGGCTGCGAACGCCGTGTGGTGTACGACCTGATCAACGTGATCCACGGCGAAGCCAACCTGCACCAGGCGCTGATCAAGGACAAGCAGTGCGACAACCTGTTCGTGCTGGCGGCCTCGCAAACCCGCGACAAGGAAGCGCTGACGCAGGACGGCGTCGAGCGGGTGCTCAAGGACCTGGGCGAGATGGGTTTCGACTACGTGATCTGCGACTCCCCCGCCGGCATCGAGACCGGTGCGCTGATGGCCATGCATTTCGCCGAAGAGGCGCTGGTGGTGACCAACCCCGAGGTGTCGTCGGTGCGCGATTCCGACCGTATCCTGGGCATGCTGGGCTCCAAGACCCAGCGCGCCATCGACGGCGGCACGCCGATCAAGGAACACCTGCTCATCACCCGCTACAACCCGACCCGGGTGGAAGACGGGCAGATGCTCTCGCTGCAGGACATCCAGGACATCCTGCGTATTCCGCTGATCGGGGTGATCCCCGAGTCCGAAACGGTGCTGCAGGCGTCCAACCAGGGCATGCCGGCGATCCACCTGAAGGACTCCGACGTGTCGGAAGCCTACAAGGACGTCATCGACCGTTTCCTCGGCGAAGAAAAGCCTATGCGTTTCACCGAAGCGCCCAAGCCCGGTTTCTTCAAACGCATCTTCGGGAGGTGAGCGGAATGTCCCTGCTCTCTTTCCTGCTGGGCGAGAAAAAGAAGTCTGCCAGCGTCGCCAAGGAGCGGCTGCAGTTCATCCTCGCCCACGAGCGTACCGGCCGCGACAACGCGCCGCCGGACTGGCTGCCCGCCCTGCAGCGCGAGCTGGTGGCTGTCATTTCCAAGTACGTGTCCATCAACCAGCAGGACATCAAGGTCAACCTGGAGCGCCAGGACAACTTCGATGTGCTGGAAGTGAAGATCGAACTGCCCGAGGCCGGACTAGCCAAGGTCGGCTAGCCACTCGTCGAGGCACTTTGCCATGCCCGTCTGCATCGCAGCCTGGTAGCGATGGGTGTCGGCGCGGATGGTGTCGACCCGCTCGCGCCGGTTCTCGCCGCTGAACGACGATTCCACCAGCCAGCCCTCCACTCCCTGCGGCGTCACCTCGGGGTGGAACTGCACGGCCAGCAGGTGCTGGCCGCGGGCATAGGCCTGGTTGGTGCACAGGGCACTGCGGGCCAGGCGGGTGGTGCCGGGCGGCAGGTCGAAGGTGTCGCGGTGCCAGTGCATCACGGCCGGCGTCTCGTCCGGCCCCAGGTGCCGCAGGGGGGAGTCCCGTGCGGCCTCTTCGAGCTCCAGCGGGAACCAGCCGATCTCCGCCTGCGGCTGCGCATACACCCGGCAACCCAGCGCCGAGGCGATCAGCTGGGCGCCGAAGCAGATGCCCAGCACCGGCCGCTCCTGCGCCAGCCGCCGGGCCAGCAGTTCGCGTTCACGGGTGATGAAGGGGAACAGCTCCTCGTCGTAGACACTCAGGCCGGAGCCCAGCGGCAGCACCAGGTCGGCGGCCAGTGGGTCGATGGACGACAGGTCCTCGTGCGGCGCCTCCACGAAGTCGACCTTCCAGCCCGCGCCCCGGAAATACGCTTCCAGGTGGCCCGGGCCGTCCAGCACCGAATGGCGCAGCACCAGCAATGTCTTCTGCTTCATGCCGGCGATTGTCCGTCCGGCCCGGCGACGCCCCGGTTACAACGGGTGCTCGGTGTAGAAACGGCCGCCGTGGAACAGCAGGGGGGAGGCACCCGGCCGGTGGCTGCAGGCCTCGACCTGGCCGACGAAGATGGTGTGGTCGCCTTCCTCGTAGCGGCTGCGGTTGAAACACTCGAAGGTGGCGGCCGCGCCGGCCAGCACCGGGCTGCCGCCGGCGCCCTCGGCGAATTCCACACCGGCCCAGCGGTCGGCCGCGCGTGAGGCAAAACGCTCCGCCAGCGCCTTTTGGTCCGCCGCCAGCACGTTGATGGCGTAGTGCGAGCCGGTGGAAAAAGCGTCCAGCGAGCGCGCCCCGTGCCACAGGCTCCACAGCACCAGCGGCGGTGCCAGCGACACCGAGTTGAAGGAGTTGGCGGTCAGCCCGATCAGCGTGCCATCGGGGGTGCGTGCCGTCACGATCGTCACCCCCGTGGCGAACATGCCCAGCGCCGAACGGAATTCGGGGGGCGAAAAGGCCGGGGCGCGGGCCTGGAGCGTCGGCGGGGCGGAAGCGGTCACGGGGCCATTATCGGCCCGGGCGTGTCAGGCCACCGGCACCTCGACCAGCAACCGCGGCCGGAAGTCTTCCTGCTCGCCCTTGCGGGCGTAACCCACCGGGTTGGCCACCACCCGGCAGCCGTCCTTGCGGTAGTCGCTCAGCGCGTGCAGGTGGCCGTGCAGCCACAGCTGGGCCCGGGGCAGCAGGTCGTCCAGCGCGTTGCAGAAGCCGGCCGTGCCGGGAATGAGGCCGTAGCGCGGATCGGCGCTGGCCAGGCTGGGGGCGAAATGGGTCACCACCACGGTCGGGCCGGCACAGGGCGCGGCCAGCACCGTGCGCAGCCACTGCTGGCACACCAGGGCCTGCTCGCGCATGTGCTCGGCCAGCCAGGGGTCTCCGGCGCGGGTGGTGGCGGCCTTCTTCAGGTAGAAGTTGGCGGCGCGGAAGGCCTTGGCCCGCACCGCGAGGGCCAACGCCGGCGTCGCGTCGGCCGGCACCAGGGCATCGAAATCGCTCCACAGCGTGGTGCCGGCGAAACGCACGCCGTCGACCACCAGGGTCTCGCGCTCCAGCCAGGCGATGCCCAGCCGGTCGCACAGCCGCCGCAGGCGGTCGTGGGCCGCGTCGAAGTCCTGGGCGTCGTATTCGTGGTTGCCGGGCACGTAGAGCACCGGCTGCGGCCAGCCGCCGTACTGCGGCAGCGGTGAAAACCGCTCCAGGCCGAAGTCGTCGCCCGCCAGCCGCGAGCCGGCCTGGTAGGAACCGACGTCCCCCGCCAGTACCAGCAGGTCGGCACCGGAAACCGGTTGCACGGTGAAATCGGGCTGCGCCTCGAGGTGCACATCGGAAAGAAGCTGGAGTTTCATGACAGAGATGTAATGAAACCTTAGCGTAAAGCCTTAGGTAGCTGTCGCATGGCCCGCCTATCATGTTTGGTTGTCATAACGATTGGTGTTACTGCCGTGTCCATGGTCCAGCTGGCGCTCAAGCGCCCTTACACGTTCATCGTGATGGCGATGCTCATTGTGCTGGCATTGCCGTTGGCGCTGTCGCGCATGGCGACCGACATCTTCCCGGAAATCAACATTCCGGTGATCAGCATCATCTGGAGCTACAACGGCCTGTCCGCCCAGGAAATGGGCCAGCGTATCGCAGGGCAGAACGAACGCAGCCTGACCACCACCGTCAGCGACATCGAGCATATCGAATCGACCTCGCTGTCGGGTGTCACCGTCATCAAGGTCTTCTTCCAGCCCACGGCCAACATCCAGACCGCCATCGCCCAGGTGGTGGCGGTCGAGCAGTCGCAGGTGCGCCAGCTGCCCCCGGGCATCACACCGCCGCTCATCATCAAGTACTCGGCCTCCAGCATTCCGGTCATCCAGCTCGGCCTGTCCAGTCCCACCTTGCCCGAGCAGGCCGTGTACGACGCGGCCCTCAACCTGCTGCGGCCGCAGCTCATCACGGTGTCCGGCGTCGCGGTCCCCGCGCCCTACGGCGGCAAGAACCGGCTGATCTCGGTCGACCTCGACATCCAGGCCCTGCAGGCGCGCGGCATGGCGCCCAACGACGTGGTCAACGCCATCAACGCGCAGAACCTGATCCTGCCGTCGGGCACGGCCAAGTTCGGCGAGACCGAATACAACGTCAAGATGAACGGCTCGCCCGACGCGATCTCCGGCCTCAACGACCTGCCCATCCGCACCAGCGGCAGTGCCACCACCTACCTGAAGGACGTGGCCTTCGTGCGCGACGGCTTCTCGCCGCAGACCAATGTGGTGCGCCAGGACGGCCAGCGCGGCGTGCTGCTGTCCATCCTGAAGAACGGCGGCGCCTCCACGCTCGACATCGTGGACAACATCCGCGCCCTGCTGCCGCGCGCCACGCAGGTGCTGCCGCCCGACATGAAGGTCACCCCGCTGTTCGACCAGTCGGTCTTTGTGCGCGCCGCGGTCGAGGGTGTCATCAGCGAAGCGGCGCTGGCCGCCGGCCTGACTGCCGCCATGGTGCTGCTGTTCCTGGGCAACTGGCGCAGCACGGTCATCATCGCGCTGACCATTCCGCTGTCGATCTTCACCGCCGTGGTCATCCTGCAGGCGCTGGGCGAAACCCTCAACCTCATGACGCTGGGCGGCCTGGCGCTGTCGGTCGGTATCCTGGTGGACCAGGCCATCGTCACCATCGAGAACATCGAGCGCCATCTGCACCTGGGCAAGCCGCTGCAGGAGGCCATCATCGTCGGCGCCGAGGAAATCGGCGTGCCGGCCTTCGTTTCCACGGTGTGCATCTGCATCGTGTTCGTGCCCATGTTCTTCTTGTCGGGCGTGGCGCGTTTCCTGTTCGTGCCGCTGGCCGAAGCCGTGGTGTTCGCCATGGCGGCCTCGTACATCCTGTCGCGGACACTGGTGCCCACGCTGGTCATGCTGCTCATGAAGAACGCGGCCCACGGCCCGGCCGACGACGGCCGGCGCCCGAATGCATTCAAGCGTATCCACCTGGGCTTCGACCGCGGGTTCGAGCGGGTGCGCCGCGCCTACACACTGGCCCTGTCGGCGCTGCTGGCACGCCGGGCGCGTTTCATCGCGGTGTTCCTGGGCTTCTGCGTGCTGTCCTGCGGCCTCTACCCCTTCCTGGGCCGCGACTTCTTCCCCTCGGTCGACGCCGGCCAGATCCGCCTACACATGCGCGCGCCCACCGGCACCCGCATCGAAGAAACGGCACGCCTGGCCGATGAGGTCGAACAGGTCATCCGCGAGATGATCCCGGAGGACCAGCTCGAAACCATTCTCGACAACCTGGGCGTGCCCAACAGCGGCATCAACCTGTCGTTCAGCAACGCCGGCACCATCGGCACGCTCGACGGCGAAATCCAGATGTCGCTGAAGAAGGGCCACCGGCCCACCGACGAGTTCGTGTCGGCGCTGCGGCTGGAGCTGCCCAAACGTTTCCCCAGCGTGGAGTTCTTCTTCCAGCCGGCCGACATCGTCACCCAGATCCTGAACTTCGGCCTGCCCGCGGCCATCGACGTGCAGTTCAGCGGTGCCGATCTGGCGGGAAATGCGGCGCTGGCGGCCGAGCTCACCAAGTCCATCCGCCAGATCCCCGGTGCGGTCGACGCGCACGTGCACCAGCGCAACGACCTGCCCACCCTGTCGCTGCAGATGGACCGCTCGCGCCTGCAGCAGCTCGGCCTGTCGGCCGCCAACGTCGGGCAGAACCTGCTGATCTCGCTGTCGGGCAGCTCGCAGACGGCGCCCGCCTTCTGGCTCAACCCGAACAACGGCATCGTCTACAGCATCGCGGTGCAGACACCCCAGTACAAGGTGGATTCGCTGGATGCACTGCTCAACCTGCCGGTGGCAGCGGGCACCAACGCCGCGCCGGGCACGGCCCCGCAGCTGCTGGGCAACCTGGTGCAGACCAGCCAGGCCCGCCAGCCCGCCGTGGCCTCGCGCTACAACATCCAGAACGTGGTGGACGTGTTCGTGAGTGTGCAGGGAACCGACCTGGCCAGCGTCGCCAAGCAGGTGCAGCAGCGGGTCGACGACATGCGCCCCCGCCTGCCGCGCGGCAGCAGCGTGGTCATCCGCGGCCAGGTGCAGACCATGCAGGCGTCGTTCTTCGGCCTGGGTGTCGGCCTGGCCGGGGCCATCGTGCTGGTCTACCTGCTGGTGGTCATCAACTTCCAGTCGTGGATCGACGCGGCCATCATCATCACCGCGCTGCCCGCCGCCCTGGCCGGCATCGCCTGGATGCTGTTCATCACCGGCACCACGCTGAGTGTGCCCGCGCTGACGGGGGCCATCATGACCATGGGGGTGGCCACGGCCAACAGCATCCTGATGGTGTCTTTCGCCAAGCAGCGCCTGGAAGAAGGGGCGGTGCCGCTGGCCGCCGCGCTCGAGGCCGGCATGACCCGCATCCGCCCGGTGCTGATGACGGCGCTGGCCATGGTCATCGGCATGATCCCCATGGCCCTCGGCTTGGGCGAAGGCGCCGAGCAGAACGCGCCGCTGGGCCGGGCCGTCATCGGCGGCCTGCTTTTTGCCACGGTTTCCACCCTCTTTTTCGTACCGGTGGTCTACGCGGCCGTGCACCGGTGGCTGGCGCACCGCGCCGGCCATGCCGGACACGGCGCGATGTCCCCAGGCGTGCTGCCCACGCCGATCCAGGAGAGCTGACAGATGTCTCAACAAGGTCATGCCGGACTCGGCCTGCATTCGCCGGTCGACGCCGAAGGCGGCGAGAGCCCCGAGGAACTGATGAAACGGCGGCAGGTGGTGCGCCGCACCCGCCTGCTCACCATCGGTTTCCTGGTGCTGCTCGCCATCGGCGCCGGCCGCACACTCGTGGCGCGCATCACCAATGCGCATGCGCTGGAAGCCGGCGCGGCCGAACGCGCCATCCAGTACGTCAAGACGGCCGCGCCCAAGGTCGCCGACAAGGGCCAGGTGCTGGCGTTGCCCGGCACGCTGCAGGGCTTCGTGCAGACCCAGGTCGGCGCGCGTGCCAGCGGCTACCTCAAGCGCTGGACCAAGGACATCGGCAGCCGCGTCACCAAGGGCGAACTGCTGGCCGAGATCGAAACCCCGGAAATCGACCAGCAGCTGTCCCAGGCCGAAGCCGCGATGCGGCAGGCCCAGGCCAGCCAGGCGCTCACCGCCAGCACCGTGGCACGCTGGGAAGCCCTGCGCCAGAAGGACGTGGTTTCGCAGCAGGACCTCGATGAACGCCGCAGCGGCAACGCCCAGGCCCAGGCCAACGTCGCCGCCGCCGAGGCCAACGTGCAGCGCCTGCGCCAGACCGAAGGCTTCAAACGTGTCGTCGCGCCTTTCGACGGGGTCATCACCCGCCGCAACGTCGACGTGGGCGACCTGATCGACGCCGGCGGCGGCGGTGGCACCCGTGCCCTGTTCACCCTGTCGCAGACCGACCCGCTGCGGGTCTACGTCAACGTGCCGCAGACCTATGCCCAGCTGGTCAAGCCCGGCCAGCCGGCCATCGTGTCGCAGTCCGAGCTGGTCGGCAAGAAGGTGCAGGGCCGGGTGGCCCGCACCGCCGGATCGATCGACACCGCCACCCGCACCATGCAGATCGAGATCTCGGTGGACAACCGCGACGGCACGCTGCTGCCCGGTGCCTATGTGACCGTCTCGCTGCCGCTGCTGCCGAGCCAGGCCCTGAGTGTGCCGTCCAACGCGCTGATGTTCCGCCGCGACGGCGCCCAGGTAGGTGTGGTCGATGCACAGGGCAAAGTCCACCTGCGCAAGGTGACACTCGGCCGCAACTATGGCGAAAGCATGGAAGTACTCGACGGGCTGAGCGCCACCGACCAGATGGTGCTCAACCCGTCGGACGCCCTGGCCGAAGGCGACATCGTCAGCGTGGCCAAGGCCGCACCCGTGCCCGCGGGCGGCCCGGCTACCAAACCAGCGGGCCCCGGAGACAAGTCGTGACCGCAGGCCAAGGCGTTTCCTGCCTGCTGCTGGGTGCGCTGCTGACCGGCTGCGTCGCCGGCCCCACCTATCAAAAACCCGAGCTGGCGGCGTCGTTGCCGGCCGAGTGGAAGACCGACGATGGCCCCTGGCGCGTCAGCGTCCCGCGCGACGCCGACCCCAAGGGCGCCTGGTGGAAACGCTACGGCGATCCGCAGCTCGACGCCCTCGAAGAACAGGCCCTGACCGGCAGCACCACCCTGGCCATCGCCGCCGCGCGGCTCACCCAGGCACGCGCCACGGTCAACGCGGCCTCCGCCGGCCTGCTGCCGCAAGTCAGCGCGGGCAGCCGGGTCGGCCGTTCGCGTATCTCGGCCAACCGGCCGCTGACCAACTACAACGCGCCCAATTTCTCCACCATCCAGAACGACTACCAGCTGTCCCTGACCGCCAGCTACGAGGTCGACCTGGCGGGACGCATCCAGCGCACCATCGAGGGCGCCCGGGCCACGGCCGAACAGTCGGCCGCCGACCTCGAGAACGTGCGTATGCTGCTCACGGCCGACCTGGCGTCGGCCTACATCAACCTGCGGGCGTCCGACATCGAACTCGACGTGGTGATGCGCTCCATCGCGCTGCAGCGCCGGGCGCTGGACCTCGTCACCTCGCGGCACGACCTGGGTGCGGCCTCCGGCCTGGAGGTCACCCAGCAGCAGGCCCTGCTCGACACCACGCTGGTGCAGGTCGACGTGCTGCGCAAGCAGCGCTCGCAGTTCGAGCACGCCATCGCCACCCTGGTCGGCGTGCCTGCGCCCGCCTTCGGGATCGCGCCCGCGGTGCAGGCCATGAACGCCCCGGCGGTGCCCCTGGGTGTGCCCTCCGACATCCTGGAGCGCCGGCCCGACATTGCCTCGGCCGAACGTGCGGTGGCGGCGGCCAATGCGCAGATCGGGGTCATCAGCGCCGGTTATTTCCCCAGTGTCACTCTGGCGCCGAGCTACGGCTACGACAGCCGCCAGTGGAGCAGCCTGTTCGACGTGCCCAGCCTGGTCTGGTCGGTCGGCCTGGCGGCGTCCCAGACCCTGTTCGACGGCGGCCGGCTGCGCGCCAACGTCGCGGCCGCCACCGCCAACCGCGATGCGGCCGCCGCCAACTACCGCCGGGTGGTGCTTACCGCCATGCAGGAAACGGAAGACGGCATCACCGGCCTGGCGGCGCTCGAAAGTGCCACCACGCAGGCCCAGACGGCGGTGCAGACCGCGCGCCGGGCCCTCGACATGGCCACCGCCCGCTACGAAGGCGGCGCCACCACCTACCTCGACGTGATCACCGCGCAGCAGAGCGCCCTGACCGCCGAGCGCCAGGCGGCCCAGCTGTCGGGCCAGCGCCTGCTCACCTCCGTCGCCCTGGTCAAGGCTTTAGGCGGCGACTGGCACGATGTGAACTGACTCAGTCGGCCAGGCCGGGGTATTGGTGGGTGGCGCGGGTGATGGCTGCGCGCAGCCACTCGTGGGCGCTGGAGGGTTGCAGGCGGCTGTGCCACAGGGCATCGACGTGTACGGTGGGCACGGGGAAGGGCAGGGGGCGCCAGACGATGCGGTCGGCCAGGCCGGTGGCGCCGACGAAGTGGCGCGGCAGCACGGTCAGCAGGTCGGACTGGGCCACCACCCGGCCGGCGGTGAAGAACTGGTTGACAGTGATCGCCACCCGGCGCTGGCGGCCCAGCAGGGCCAGGGCCTCGTCGATGAAACCATAGGGCCGACCCGAAAAGCTCACCAGCATGTGGCGCGCCTCGCAGAAATGGTCGATGGTGAAGCTTCCCTCCGACATTTCCGACAGCGGGTGGCCGCGCCGCATCACACACACGTATTCACCGTGGTACAGGCGCTGGTGCAGGTAAGCCTGCGCCTCGCCGGCCTGGCTGCGGGCGGTCAGGTCGGCCAGCACTGCGGGGAAATAGCCCACCGCCATGTCGGCCGCCTCGTCGGCCAGCAGCTTGCGCGGGTCGCGGGTGGCCAGCGGCACCACGCGGATCTGCACCCCTGGCGCCTCGGCTTCGGTGATGCGTACCAGCCCCGGCACCAGCACCGCGGCGGTGGCGTCGGCCATGGCCAGCACGAAGGTGGCGCTGGTGGTGGCCGGGTCGAAGGTGTCGGGCGCCAGCGAGCGCTGCAGCTGGCGCAGTGCCTCGCGGACTTCGGGCCAGATGGCCAGGGCGCGCGGGGTCGGCTCCATCGACTGGCCGGCGCGGCGCACCAGTTCGTCGCCCAGGGTGTCGCGCAGGCGCCGCAGCGCATTACTCACCGCCGGCTGGGTGAGCGACAGGTTGTGCGCGGCGCGGGTCAGGCTGCGTTCGGCCATGACCTCGTCGAAAACACGCAGCAGGTTCAGGTCGAAGGTGCGGAAATTGAGGGTGGCCATGGTGAAACAACCGTAACTATCATTTCCGTGAATGTAAGCGATCACGCAAATAAAGTTGAATCACATATGGGTAAACCCTAATATTCAGTCACCAGCCTTGTTCCAGGGCCACACAGTTGAGGAGTTTGCCATGACCAGTTTTGTCCATCCCGTCTATTCCGACCACCATGTCGGCGCCGACCGCGCCGCCAACGTCGCGGAAAACGTTTCGTCCTTCTTCAGTGGCAGCGTGCGCGGTGCCGCCACCGTCCTGCTGGCCGCGGCCGTGTCGGCCGTGGTGGTGGTCGCCAACCAGGTGATCGACAGCTGGTCCGACGACCACACGCTGGCCGCCTGGGCCGTGTTGTGGGCGGTTGCCTTCGCCGCCACGGCACTGCTGGCCGCGCCCCTGCGCCGCCTGGCCAGCCAGTCGCGCAACGCCCTGCGGGCCTACAAGGCCCGCAGCGAAGCCGCCGCCCAGGACCACCAGATGTGGGAACTGGCTCTGGCCGACGCCCGTGTCATGGCCGAGATCAGCCGCAGCATGAAGGCCGGCGCACCGAACAAGGTCGCCTACTACTGAGAGACGCAGCGGGACCGCATGGTCCCGCCGCCGTTCTGCGTTTCCCGACTGCCTGAAAAGCCGTGGTGCCTAACACCACGGCTTTTTGTTTGGGCAAGCGGCGCCCGCGGGATGCCAAGAAAAAGGCCGCCCCGGGGGCGGCCTTGGTGCGCGGGTTCCGCGGGCGGAACCGTGCTGTCAGCCCTTCAGGCGCTTTTCCAGCGTGTCCTTGGTGTCGCGCAGTTCCTGCGGCAGGCGCAGGGCCAGCTGCTCGAACAGCTCGGTGTGCAGTTCCAGTTCGTCGCGCCAGTCGACCTTGTCCATGTGCATGACGGTGTCGAAGTGCTCCCTGGAGAAGTCCAGGCCTTCCCAGCACAGGTCTTCGTAGGCCGGGCTGGTGCCGATGAGGTGGTCGACGCCCTGGCCGGCCTTGCCTTCGAGGCGGTCGATCATCCAGGCCAGCACACGCATGTTCTCGCCGTAGCCGGGCCAGGTGAACTTGCCGTCGGCGCCCTTGCGGAACCAGTTGGTCTGGTAGATGGCGGGCAGCTTGCCGCCGGCGGCTTCGAGCTTCTTGCCCAGCGCCAGCCAGTGGCCGAAGTAGTCACTCATGTTGTAGCCGATGAAGGGCAGCATGGCGAAGGGGTCGCGGCGCACGATGCCCTGCTGGCCGGCGGCGGCGGCGGTGGTTTCCGAGCCCATGGTCGCGGCCATGTACACACCCTCGACCCAGTTGCGGGCTTCGGCCACCAGGGGCACGGTGTTGGAGCGGCGGCCACCGAAGATGAAGGCGTCGATCGGCACGCCGGCCGGGTCGTCCCAGGCCGTATCCAGCGCCGGGTTGTTGGTGGCGGCGATGGTGAAGCGCGAATTCGGGTGGGCGGCCTTGGCGCCGGTATCCTTGGCGATCTGCGGTGTCCAGTCCTTGCCTTGCCAGTCGATCAGGTGGGCCGGCTTCTGCTTGCCCGGCGCGTCATGCTCCATGCCTTCCCACCACACGTCGCCGTCGTCGGTCAGCGCGACGTTGGTGAAGATCACGTCGCGGTCCAGGCTGCGCATGCAGTTCGGGTTGGTGAGCAGGTTGGTGCCCGGCGCCACGCCGAAGTAGCCCGCTTCCGGGTTGATGGCGTACAGGCGGCCGTCGGTGCCCGGCTTGACCCAGGCGATGTCGTCGCCCACGGTGGTGACCTTCCAGCCTTCGAAGCCCGCGGGCGGCACCAGCATGGAGAAATTGGTCTTGCCGCAGGCCGACGGGAAGGCGGCTGCGACGTGGTACTTCTTGCCGGCGGGCGAGGTCACGCCCAGGATCAGCATGTGTTCGGCCAGCCAGCCTTCGTCGTGGCCCATGATGGAGGCGATGCGCAGGGCGAAGCACTTCTTGCCCAGCAGCGCATTGCCGCCGTAGCCCGAACCGAAGGACCAGATCTCGCGCGTTTCCGGGTAGTGCACGATGTACTTGGTCTTGTTGCAGGGCCAGGACACGTCCTGCTGGCCGGCGGCCAGGGGGGCGCCCACGGTGTGCACGCAGGGCACGAATTCGCCTTCCACGCCCAGCACGTCGTACACGGCCTTGCCCATGCGGGTCATCAGCTTCATGCTGACGGCGACGTAGGGGCTGTCGGACAGTTCCACACCGATGTGGGCGATGGGCGAGCCCAGCGGGCCCATGGAGAAGGGCACCACGTACATGGTGCGGCCGGCCATGCAGCCGTCGAACAGGGGCTGCAGGGTGGCGCGCATCTCGGCCGGGGCAAGCCAGTTGTTGGTCGGGCCGGCGTCGTCCTTGTCCTGCGAGCAGATGAAGGTGCGGTCTTCCACACGGGCCACGTCGGTCGGGTCGGACAGGGCCAGGAAGCTGTTCGGGCGCTTGGCTTCGTTGAGTTTGCGGAAGGTGCCGGCGTCGACCAGCTGCTGGCACAGGCGGTCGTATTCCTCCTTGCTGCCATCGCACCAGTAGATGTCCTGGGGCTTGCACAGGGCGGCCATTTCGGCCACCCAGGCGATCAGCCTGGCATTGCGTACATGTGCGGGGGCATTGAGCTTGAGCCCTTGCATGGGTGCGTTCATCGCGGTCTCTTTCGGAAGTTAAAAATCGTCTTATCGAAAGCTGCCGCGCGTCCGCGTCGCCCCGTGGCGTACCCGCTGTGCCTTGGAAAAGAAATCTGCCACTCCGTGCCAGGGTGACGATTTTATGAACCGGCGCCGCCAGAGGCACGCAGTTTTTGCCTAAACCCATGCAAAAAAAACATGAGGTTATGCGTGCCAAATGCAACCAAAAACCGGGGCATGCCTCCTGTCGAGCGGTTCCGCCAGCAACGGCGCCGAGGCAGGGGAGGGAAAACGAAAAGGTGGGAATTGGTTCGGCAGGAACTGCCGGACCTGCTGCGCACGCCCGCTGGGATGGGGTACGGCAGGGCCGCGAGAGGGCCAGGGAAGGCAGGGAAGGCAGGGAAGGGGCGCAAAGCCCTTCCCCGAGGGCAATCAGGCCATGTAGATGGCGATGAAGGCCAGCAGGAACATCAACACACCGCCGGCCAGGGGCAGCACGAGCGGCACGAGGTGGATGATGCCTTCGACAGCGTCATGCTCCTGCGCCGCGGCGATGTGCGCGCGCGGGTCGTGGGAGTTGTCCGCAGCGGGGGCGTTGGTGGAGGCGTCGACGGGCAAAGACATGGCTTGGGTCCTGGAATACGGCTGTTTGGGCGGGATTTTACCGTTGTCCGCGGCCGGCATCAGCCGCCGCACACCCGCAGCACGTCCTGCCCATAGGCTTCGAGCTTTTTCGCGCCGATGCCGCTGATGCCCTGCAGGTCGTCGAGCGAGGCCGGCGCGCGCTCGGCAATGGCCGCCAGCGTGGCATCGTGGAAGATCACGTAGGCCGGCAGGTTGTGTTCGCGCGCCACTTCGGCGCGCCAGGCCTTGAGCGCCTCGAAACGGGCCTGCCCCGCGCTGTCGAGCGTGGCGGCGGCGGGTGAGGTGCGCGAGGATTTGGCCGAACCGGCAGCCCGGCGCGACGACTTGCGTTCGGCCGGCGCCGACAGCGAGGCGCGCAGCCGCACCTGGGTCTCGCCCTTGAGCACCGCGCGCGACGCGTCGGTCAGCTGCAGCGTGTTGAAGGCCTCCGCGTCCACGTGCAGGGCACCGGTGGCGATCAGCTGGCGCAGCACCCCGCGCAGCTGCTGTTCACTCAGTTCCGCGGCCAGGCCGAAGGTGGACAGGCGCTCGTGGCCGTACTGCGTGACCTTCTCGGTCTGTTTGCCGCGCACGATGTCCATGATGTGGCCAGCACCAAAACCGATGCCGTTCTGCTTGCGGATCCAGTAGATCGTGGAGAGCAGCTTGCGTGCCGCATCGGTGCCATCCCAGAGTTCGGGAGGCTGGAGGCAGTTGTCGCAGTTGCCACAGGGTGTCGAGGCCTCGCCGAAATAGGCCAGCAGGCGCACCCGCCGGCAGTCGGTGGCTTCGGCGAGGGCCAGCAGGGCGTCTAGTTTGCCCACCAGGGCCTGCTTGAACTGTTCGCCCGCCGGGCTTTCGTCGATCATGCGGCGCTGGTTCACCACGTCCTGCAGGCCGTAGGCCATCCAGGCATCGGCGGGCAGGCCGTCGCGGCCGCCGCGGCCGGTTTCCTGGTAGTAGCCCTCGATGTTCTTGGGCATGTCCACGTGGGCGACAAAACGCACGTCGGGTTTGTCGATGCCCATGCCGAAGGCGATGGTGGCGCACATCACGATGCCGTCCTCGCGCAGGAAGCGGTCCTGGTGGCGCTGGCGCACGCCGGCGTCCAGGCCCGCGTGGTAGGGCAGGGCGTTGATGCCGGCGGCGGCCAGCGTCGCCGCCAGGTCCTCCACCCGTTTGCGCGACTGGCAGTAGACGACACCCGCCTCGCCCGCGTGCTCGCGTTCGATGAAACGCAGCAGCTGGGTCGTGGCCTCCTTCTTCTCGACGATGGAATAGCGGATGTTGGGCCGGTCGAAGCTGCTGACGAACTGGCGCGCCTCCTGCAGTTGCAGCCGCTCCAGGATGTCGGCGCGGGTCAGCGCGTCGGCGGTGGCGGTCAGCGCGATGCGCGGCACCTCGGCATAACGCTCGTGCAGCACCGACAGGGCGCGGTACTCGGGCCGGAAGTCGTGGCCCCACTGGCTCACGCAATGCGCCTCGTCGATGGCGAAAAGCGCCAGCTTGCCGCCGTCGCGCAGGCCGTCGAGCAGCTGCAGGAAGCGCGGGGTGGTGATGCGCTCGGGCGCCGCGTACAGCAGCGTGATCTCGCCGCGCGCCATACGCCGCTCCACGTCCTGCGTCTGTTCCCAGTCGAGGGTGGAGTTGAGGAAGGCGGCGCTGACGCCGGCTTCGTGCAGTGCGCCGACCTGGTCGTGCATCAGCGCGATCAGCGGCGACACCACCACGCTGATGCCGTGGCCGGCCCGCTGCCGGGCGATGGCCGGGATCTGGTAGCACAGCGACTTGCCGCCGCCGGTGGGCATCAGCACCAGCGCGTCGCCGCCGGCCGTCACGTGCTCGATGATGTCCCGCTGCGGCCCGCGGAACTGTTCGTAGCCGAAGATTTCCTGCAGGATCTGCCGGGTATCCGTATCGGTATCGGGCGGAGAGGGGGACAAGGCGGAGATGGAGGAGGCGCGGGCCATGCGTTCGGTCGGATGAGGGCGTCGGGCGGGTGTGTTCACCGGCAACGCAGGCCCGGATTGTCCGCCATGCCTGCCGGGACGGGCGAAATGGGGCTTTGTCCGACGCAAAGGCCGGCGCGGTAGGCTTATGGTCGTGCTGCAGGCCCCGCCGGGGCCAGGAGATACCCATGCGCCTGTACCCCACACTGCGCGGCCTTGCGTGGGCCGCCATCCTCCTGCCCGTAGCCGCCCAGGCCCAGCAGGCCGTGGTCGCCCAGACCGCCAACCTGCGCGCCGGCCCGGGCGCCAGCTACCCGGTGGTGGCGCAGCTCGCCCCGGGCACGGCCGGCAACGTGGCCGGCTGTACCGCCGGCTACCAGTGGTGCGACCTGGTGTTGCCCGACGGCAACCGCGGCTGGGTCTTCGCCCGCAGCCTGTCCTACCCCTACCAGGGCCGCCCGGTGCCGCTGGCGCAGTACGGCAGCACCATCGGCATTCCGCTTTTGACCTTCGCGCTCGGCAGCTACTGGGGCTCCTACTACCGCGACCGGCCGTTCTACCGCGAACCCCGCTGGTGGGGCGGCCGCCCGCCGGGCTTCGTGGGTGGCGGGCCGCGTCCCGGATTCCACGGTGGCCCGCCGCGCGGTGAATTCCACGGCCGGCCGGGTGGTTTCCACGGCGGTGGTGGCCCCCATGGTGGAGGCGGGGGTTTCCACGGCGGGGGGCACGGGGGTGGACATGGCGGCGGCGGCCATGGGGGCGGGCACGGGGGTGGCGGCCACGGCCACCGCTGAGCGCTTGGCTGCGGCCGGGCCCGACGCCGCCGGCAATGGCCTTACCGGGGGCAGCCCGGTGCCCGGCTGCCTACAATTCCAGGTATGCAACGTCCTGTCTACACCCGCGGCCAGCAACTGCCCGGCATCCTGTCCCGGCGTATCGCCATCCTCGACGGTGCCATGGGCACGATGATCCAGCGCTTCAAGCTCAACGAGGCGCAGTACCGCGGTGAGCGTTTCAAGGACTTCGACCGCGACGTGAAGGGCAACAACGAGCTGCTGTCGCTGACCCGGCCCGACGTCATCCGCGACATCCACGAGAGCTACCTGGCCGCCGGCGCCGACATCATCGAGACCAATACCTTCGGCGCCACCACCATTGCGCAGGAGGACTACCGCATGGCGCACCTGGCGCGCGAGATGAACGTGGCCTCCGCGCAGCTCGCCCGCGCCGCCTGCGACAAGTTCAGCACCCCCGACAAGCCGCGTTTCGTCGCCGGCGCCCTGGGCCCGACACCCAAGACCGCCAGCATCAGCCCCGACGTGAACGACCCGGGCGCCCGCAACGTCAGCTTCGAGCAGCTGCGTGCGTCCTACTACGAGCAGACCGAGGCGTTGGTCGAAGGCGGCTCCGACCTGCTGCTGGTCGAGACCATCTTCGACACCCTGAACGCCAAGGCGGCGCTGTTCGCCATCGACGAGTATTTCGAGGCCAGTGGCCAGCGCCTGCCGCTCATCATCAGCGGCACCGTCACCGACGCCTCGGGCCGCATCCTGAGCGGGCAGACCGTCACCGCCTTCTGGCACAGCGTGCGCCATGCGCGGCCGCTGGCCATCGGCCTGAACTGCGCGCTGGGCGCGGCGCTGATGCGCCCCTACGTGCAGGAACTCAACAAGGTGGCCGAAGACACCTTCATCTCCTGCTACCCCAATGCCGGCCTGCCCAACCCGATGAGCGACACCGGCTTCGACGAGACACCCGAGGTCACCTCGCGCCTGCTGCACGACTTCGCGGCCGAAGGGCTGGTCAACATCGTGGGCGGTTGCTGCGGCACCACGCCGGACCATATCGGCGCCATCGGCAAGGTGGTGCAGGGCATGCCGGTGCGTATGGTGCGGGGCGGGCTGTTCAGTTCGCTGGTGGCCGAGGCGGCTTAGGGGTTTGGCGACAGGGCAGGGACTGGCGCGAATCTTTGCTTACGCCCCCCGCTGGGAGAGGCCGGAGCCCGGAGACTGCCCACAGGGCAGGACGAATGGCAGTCCAGTGCCCGGATGCCCCTGCAAGAGGCACGAGCGGCACTTCTTCAACCAAGGGCAGCGACCGACCCCCCCGACACGATACGCGGCTCCAGGGAAAAGTCGGCCGTTGACGTGGCACCGTTGACCCGCGCTGCGATGTAGTCCAGCGCGGCGCGGCCGCACACGTCCAGCGCCAGGTCCACCCGGGTGATCTCGGGAATACACCACTGGGCGATGGCTTCGCCGCCGACACCAATCACCGACACGTCGCCCGGCACCGAGCGGCCGGTGGCCGTCACCGCATGGGTGGCGTTGAGCGAGGTCACACCCGAGGCGGCGACGATGCCGGTGATGTCCGGGTGCGCCTCGAACAGCTGCGCCACGGTGCGGGCGATCCAGGCCGGGCCGAAGCTGTCGGTCTCGGCCAGGTGGCATTCGATGCCGGCCTCGGCGCAGCGCGCCATGGCGCCATCGACCCGCTGCTGCAGCACCCGGTTGTGGATGGGCCCGACCACCAGGCCGAGCCGGCGGTGGCCATGGACCAGCAGCTCCGAAGCCGCCAGCCGGCCCACCTGAACGTTGTCGACGTGGAAACCGGCGGCCGGCGCCAGCTCGCGCGGGCTCAGCGTGGTGACCACGACGCCGCTGCGCTCCATGCGCTCCAGCAGCGTCGCCAGCTCCTCGCGGTAGGTGAACTGGTCGAAACCGCCGCCGGCCAGGATCAGGCCCGCCACCCGGTGTTCCCACAGCCGCTTGCAGTACTCCAGCTCCAGTTTCGGGTCGCGCTGCATGTTGCAGACCATCACCGGCATCTTGTTGCTGGTCTCGGAGTAGCGGGTGACCGCTTCGCCGATCTCCCCGTAGTACGGATCCAGCATGTTGCCGATGACCAGCCCGACCAGGGCCGGCGCACCGCCGCGCAGCGTGCGGGCCATGGCGTTGCGCACGTAGGACAGCTCTTCGGCGGCGGCCAGGACCCGGCGCTTGAGCGCCTCCTCGACCGGCCAGCCGTCGTCGCGCAGCACCCGGCCGGCGGTGCTGACCGACACGCCGGCGCTCCGGGCGACGTCCGCCAGCGTCGTTGCGGTGCCGCGGTGGGCTCGTGGGGGATGGACAGGCATAAGAGTCGGTTCAGTCGTTTCGCAGCAGTGCGCAAAAGCCGTCAAAGGTGTTGACAAGGAATTGAGACAACGTTATCTTCGCCAGACAACGTTGTCTTTAGGGAAATCCTGGGGGCATCGTAAGGCACTCCGGAAGCACGGCGCACAGACGCCATTTCCGGAGAACGAGGCGCAAGGAGACAAAAATGACAGCATTCCTCAGGGTGGGCTATCGCCCATGGGCCCGTATTGTCCGGGGCGTAGCGCAGGCCGGCGCGGTGGCGGCCGCGCTGTGCGGGGTCACGGGCCTTGCCAGCGCGCAGGACTTCAAACCCAAGGGCCCGGTCACCATGGTCGTGCCCTTCGGTCCCGGCGGTGGCAGCGACCTGATGGGCCGCTCCATGGCGGCCGGCATCGGCGCGGTGCGCCCCGGTGTGCAGGTCTCGGTGGACAACCGGGCCGGCGGCAACGGCGTGCTGGGCTACAACTACCTGCGCCAGCGCGCCAGCGACCCCCTGGTCCTGCTGGCCTCCGAAACGGCGGCCATCGCGCTGCCGCTGCTGATCGACCCGCCCCCCTTCCAGTGGACTGATTTCACGCCGATCGCGCAGATCGCAGGGGATTCGCAGCTGTTGGTGGTGGCCGAGAACGCGCCCTACACCAGCATGGCCGACCTGGTCGCGGCCGCGAAAAAACGCAAACTCAAGGTCGGGCTGACCTCGACCACCAGCAGCGACGCCATCGTCGCCGGCCTGCTGGAGATCAACCAGGGCGTGTCCTTCCAGTCGGTGGTGCTGTCGTCGGGGCCGAACTCGGTCGCGCGCCTGCTCAACGGCGACATCGACTTCACCATCCTCAACCCCAGCGAGACCATCGGCCAGATGAAGGCCAAGAACCTGCGGCCGCTGGTCGCGTTCTCGGACCAGCGCTACGGCGCCAGCACCCCGCTGGCCGGCGTGCCCACCGCCAAGGAGCAGGGCGTCAACGTCGCTTTCGCCCAGTACCGGGCCTTGTTCGCCGGCGGCAAGATCACCAAGGAGCAGGCCAAGTACTGGGGCGACGCCATGGAGGACTGGAGCAAGACCCCGTCGTACCAGGACTACCTGGCCAAGAACTACCTGTTCCCGCAGTTTCGGCGCGATGCGGCATTCCGCGAATACCTGACCGAGACCCAGGCGCAGCTCAAGTTGGTACTGGCGAAGAAGAAATGAGCGGCATGGCTTCTCCCTCATTGCCTGCCGTACCGTCCCGCGGCTCGCGCTCGACCGGCGACATCGTGTGCGCCGGCGGCATGCTCGCACTCGGCCTGTTCGTGGTGCTCTACGGCCTGCGCTACCCGATGTTCAGCGACGGTGTGGTCGGCCCGGGCCTGATGCCGGCCATCACCGGCTGTGGCCTGGCGGTCGCCGCCGCCGTCCTGTTCTGGAAGGCCTGGTGGCCGGCCGCACCCGCCGCGGCCGAACCGGCCACCGCCGTGCCAGAGGGTGAAAACCTGTCCCTGGCCGATTTCTCCGAAGACGAGCCGGAGGCGGTCGGCAAGCCCGCCACCGTGGCTGGCATCCTGGTCATGCTGGTGCTGGCGGTGCTGCTGGCCCCGGTGTTCGGCCTGGTCCCGATGATGGGGGTGCTGGTCTTCGTCTGCCTGTTCGTCTTCGAACGCCAGAAGCTGTGGCTGTCGCTGGTCCTGGCCGCGGGCATCGCCGCCGTGAGCTGGCTGCTGTTCGTGCGCCTGTTCGAGATCGCCATGCCGACCGGCAGCGTCTGGCAATTGCTGGGGCAGTAGGCCATGGACGTCATCCACCAGATGTTGGGGGGCTTCTCCTCGGCCGCTACCCCGCTGAACCTGCTGTACTGCGCCATCGGTGTCACGCTAGGCACCGTCATCGGCCTGCTGCCCGGCCTGGGTTCGTCCACCGGCGTGGCGCTGCTGCTGCCGCTGACGCTGGGCCTGGGCCCGCTGACCGCCATGATCCTGCTCGCCGGCATCTACTACGGCGCGCAGTACGGCGGCACCATCTCCTCGGTGCTGGTCGCCACGCCCGGCGAGGCCAGTTCGGTCGCCACCGTGTTCGACGGCTACAAGATGGCGCGCGCCGGCCGCGGCGGGGCGGCGCTGGCCATCGCCGCCATCGGCTCCTTCCTGGCGGGCACCATCAGCCTGGTGTTCATGATGGCGCTGCTGGTGCCGCTGGCCCAGGTGGCGCTGAAGTTCGGCCCGCCGGAAACCTTCGCCCTGATGCTGTTCGGCATCATCGCCGTGGTCGGCCTGTCGGGCGGCAACCTGGCCAAGGGTTTTGCCATGGCGGCGGCCGGACTGGCGGTGTCGACCGTGGGCATCGACACCATGACCGGCACGGCGCGGTTCACCTTCGGCATCGTGCCGCTGCTCGACGGCATCGACTTCCTCTACGTCGTCATCGGCCTGTTCGCCATCAACGAGGTACTCAAGGCGGTGGGCGTCGGCCAGCCCGAGCCGATCCGCGCGCGCTTCCGCGACATGACACTCACCCGCGAAGAGCTGCGGCGCTCGTGGATGCCCATCCTGCGCGGCGGCACACTCGGCTTCTGCCTGGGCCTGCTGCCGGGCGCGGGGGCCACGCTGGCCTCGTTCTTCGCCTACGACGTGGAACGCCGCGTCGCCGCCAAGAAGGGCATCCAGCTCGGCACCGGGCAGATCGAAGGCGTGGCCGGGCCGGAGTCGGCCAACAACTCCTCGGTCAACGCCTCGTTCATCCCCACGCTGGCGCTCGGCATCCCGGGCTCGGCCACCACCGCCATCCTGCTGGGCGGCTTCCTGCTCTTCGGCATCCAGCCCGGCCCGCTGCTGGTCAAGGAGCAGCCGACGCTGGTGTGGGGCCTCATCGCCTCGTTCTACATCGGCAACGTCTTCCTGCTGATCCTCAACCTGCCGATGGCCCCGCTGTTCGCCGCACTGCTGCGTTTCCGCTACTGCTTCCTCTATCCCGGCATCCTGGTGTTCGGTGTGCTGGGCGCGTATTCGCTGCAGGGCGAGCTGTCGGGGGTATGGATCGTCATTGCCGCGGCGGCCCTGGGCCTGGGCCTGACCTCGTTCGGCTACCCACCGGCGCCCTTCATCCTGGCACTGGTGCTGGGCAAGCCGCTGGAGACCTCGCTGGTGCAGTCGTCGGAAATCGGCACCGGCAGCCTGGCGCTGCTGTTCGAGCGGCCGATCTCGCTCGGCCTGCTGCTGATGACGGTGGCCAGCGTCGTGCTGCCGCCGCTCGTCGCCCGCCACAGCCGCCGGCGCCAGGCCCGGCGTGCGGCCGGCCTGGCCCAGGCGCACTAGCGCCAGCAGCCCCTTTTTTTCCACCAGTCATGACCACACGATCCAAGGAGCATCCATGAAAATCACCGCCGTCGAAACCTACCTCGTCTCGGCCCCCCTCGACACCGTCTGGCAGACCGGCATCGGCACCGGCACCCGGCGCGACGAACTGCTGGTCGTCGTGCGCACCGACGAGGGTGTCTACGGCATCGGCTCGTCCTACCACTCGCACGCGCCGCTGGCGGTGAAGGCCATCATCGACCACAAGCTGGCGCCCATGGCCGTCGGCGAGGACGCGTTCGACATCCAGGGCGTCTGGGAAAAACTCTACTACGGCTCGGTCTACCTCGGCAACGCCGCGGTCAGCGCCATCTCGGGCATCGACATCGCACTGTGGGACATCCTGGGCAAGGTCAGCAAGCAGCCGATTGCCCGCCTGCTGGGCGGCGGCGGTGTGGAGAAGGTCATCGCCTACGTGGGCTGCATGGTGCTGGGCCACAAGCCGCTGGACGAACTGGTGGCCGAGGCCAGGAGTTATGCCGACCAGGGCTTCAAGGCCATCAAGGTGCGCGGCGGCGCCGGCATCGAGCGTGACATCGAGGTCGTCAAGGCGGTGAAGGAGGCCCTGCCGGGCGTGGACGTGGCCATCGACATGAACGCCAGCTACAGCTGGTCCGAGGCGCTGCGGGTGGCCAAGGGCCTGGGCGAGGCCGGTGCCTTCTGGATGGAAGACCCGTTCGACTTCACCGTGGCCAACCACCACGAGGAAGTGGGCCGCCTCACCAAGACCGGCCTGGTGCCCATCGCCTCCGGCGGCAACGTGTATTCGCGCTACGACGTGCGCAACCTGTTCGAACGCGGCGGCGTCGACTTCATCACGCCCGACGTGGTCAAGTGCGGCGGCATCTCCGAAGCCATCAAGATCGCCCACCTGGCGAGCGCCCACAACATCCTGGTGGCGCCGCACACGCTGAGCGGCCTGGGCCAGGTGGCCAACGTGCATTTCGCCGCCGCCATTCCGGCGCATGTGCGCGCCCACGTCGAGTGGGACCCGAGCCCGCTGAACCAGTTGCGCGATTCTTTGCTCACCGTGCCGCTCAAGCTGGTCGACGGTCACCTCATGGTGCCGCAGGGCCCGGGGCTGGGCACCGACATCAACTGGGACGTGCTGAAGGAACTGCCCTTCACTTCCGGCGAGGAAATCAAGGGCCACGGCAAACGGCGCACCCGGCGCTGGAACAAGCTTTGAGGCTCGCCCCCAGGCTTGCTCACTTCGTGTAGCCGCCAACCCCCTACCGAGGGCGCCACCTGTGGCCCGGCAAAGCCGGTTCCACGGTGGCACTGGTTTGGCTTCGCCCGCCCCCGCTGGAGACCGCTCGCCGCGGCTGTTCAGGTGCTCGGTGGCGCGCCGTTCTCGGGCAGGGCCAGGTAAGGTGCCAAATCACGCCTTGCTACCTCTTCCCGTAGCCCTACCTTGACCTCGCAGCCGGCGGCGCGCAACAGGGCGATGCCCTTGCCGTTGTTGCGGGCGTCGGGGTCCAGCATCGCGACGAACACGCGGCGCACGCCGCGTTCCACCAGGGTCCTGGCGCAGGCGGGCGTGCGGCCGTGGAAGGAGCAGGGCTCCAGCGTCACATAAGCGGTCACGTCGTCCAGCGGGCCGTCGAGCTGCGCCAATGCCAGCGCCTCGGCATGCGGGTTGCCGGGCGGCTGGGTGAAACCGCGTGCCACGATCTGCCCGCCGCGTACCAGCACGCAGCCCACCGGCGGGTTGGGCAGGCAGGCGGGCAGGGCGCGCCGGCCTTCGGCCAGGGCGGCGTCCATGGAGATCTCGTCGGGTGTTGGCATGGTGGCGGGTGCGGGAAACCGGGAGGTGTGGGTTCCTGTGGAGGTTCCATGAGCGTACCAGCGTGGCCGAACATCCCCCGGCCGCGCTGTGGATTGGCCGGCGCGCTAGGCTAGGTGGATGTCCGAGCTTTTCACGTCCGACGAACTGGTGCCGCCATCCGCTGCGGATGCCACCGCGCCGCCGCTCGGCCGTATCCATGCACGCCGCCTGCGCGATATCTACCGCTCGGCCGGCTGGCCTTGCCAGGACGGGGTGGAGGTGGAACTGCTGGCCGCCGGCCTGGTGGCGCAGGTGCACGACCCGCAGGGCCGCGCCTCGCTGCGGGTGACCGACAGCGGCATCGCCCTGCTGGCCGGCACGCTGGTGAAGAACCGCGCCGCCCTGTCGGCGCACCAGGCGCTGGAAGAGCGTATCGCCCGCGAGATGCAGCGGGCCGGGCGCATCGTCTGGCGCGGCCTGTCGCTGCGTGCCCAGGTGCCGGGTGAGGCCGCCGACGGACCGCCGCGCTGGTGCATCGCCCGGCCCGACGTGTTCAGCATCCGCAACACCTCGGTCGAGGCCTATGTACAGCCGGTGGTGCACGAGATCAAGGTGCGCCGCGCCGACCTGCTGGGCGACCTGCGCAAGCCGGCCAAACGTGCCGCCTACCTCGACATGGCCGCCGAGTGCTGGTACGTGCTGGGCAGCGATGCCCGTGGCCGCTGCATCGCGGCGCCCGAGGAGATTCCGCCGGAATGCGGCGTGCTGGTGGCCGAGGGCCCGGCCGACGCCCCACGCCTGTCGGTGGCGCGGCCGGCGCCGCGGCGGCCCATGGCGCTGCCCTTCGGCATCTGGCTGGCGCTCGCCAAGGCGACGCCGCTGCCGGTGCTGGGCGACGACGACCAGGCCCTGCTGGGCCCCTGCGCCCACGGCTGAAGCGGCGCGGGCCGGGGCGATGGTGTAGGAAGCGGTCCGCCACTGCTTGCGGCCCCGTCCGACGGCCGGGGGGCGCCCCGGGCCGCATGATGCAAGGCCCAGAAGAGAACGACCGGCCCCAGCGTTTCCACCACGGGCTTCCACCCACAGGCCACCACCGCATGACCACTGTCCGTACCGGCCAGGCGCCCGACAAGTTCGACCGCGCGGCCTTTGGCGAGCGTTTCCGCCGCCGTTTCTACGACCCGGCTTTCGCCGCGGAAAAGGATGCCGTCGCGCGGCTGGAGGAGATCGCCTGGCAGGCCTACCATGCAGGCCGCAAGTCACCGGTCACCACGCCGGCCGGCCCCGGTTATGCCGACCCGGCCTACGACCTGTCGGTCGAGTGGCGGGAGACCCACGACCGCCTGCACGCCGCGCAGCAGCACTGGGGCGAGGCGGGCAGCGTTTCGCGCATCCTGCTGGTCAATGCCAGTGCCCGCAACGATGGCACCTGCCCCGGTGAAATCTCCAAGAGCTGGCGCCTGTCGCAGACCGCCAAGAAGGTGGTGGAAGCAGCCGGCATGGAGGCCGACCTGCTCGACCTCAGCCTGGTCACCTCCACCTATGGCACCAACATCCACCCCTGCAAGGGCTGTGCTTCCACCGCCATGCCGCTGTGCCACTGGCCCTGCAGCTGCTACCCCAACCATTCGCTGGGCCAGGCCGAGGACTGGATGGCCGAGATCTACGAACGCTGGGTGGCCGCCCATGGGGTGGTGATCGTGGCGCCGACCTACTGGTACCAGTCACCGACACCACTCAAGGCCATGATCGACCGCCTGGTCTGCGCCGACGGCGGCAACCCCGATCCATCGAGCACCCACGGCAAGAAGGCGGCCGAGGCCAAGGCCATTGAGGAAAAGGGCTGGGACTACCCCAAGCACCTGGCCGGCCGGGTCTACGGCGTGGCCGTGCACGGCGACGTGGCGGGAATCGAAACGCAGCGCCGCAACCTCAGCGACTGGCTGGAGTGGATGGGATTCATCCCGGCCGGGCACCAGGCCCAGCTCGACCGCTACATCGGCTACTACGAGCCCTACTACAACAGCCACGACACGCTCGATGCCGACACCGCCGTGCAGGAGGAGGTGCGCAATGTCGCACGCTCCGTCGTGCAGGGCGTGCGCCAGTTGCGCGTGGGCGAATTGCGCCAGCCGGACCGCGGTGTGCGGCCTGCCCGCACCAAATAACACCACCACCAACACCACCACCACCGTCCATCCACCGAAAGGAAACCGCCATGATCGAAAAAACCGCCAGCGTCCATTGGGAAGGCCCCGGCAAGAAGGGCCAGGGCCAGATCAGCACCGAGACCGGTGCCCTCAAGTCCTACCCCTACGGCTTCGGCAGCCGCTTCGAGGACGACCGCTCCGGCACCAACCCGGAGGAAATCCTGGGTGCCGCCCATGCTGCGTGCTTCAGCATGGCCTTTGCCTTCGCGGCGGAGAAGGCGGGTTTCCCGACGAAGGACATCGACACCACCGCCAAGGTACGGCTAGCCAAGGACGGCGAGGGTTTCAAGATCGACCGCATCGCGCTGACGCTGGCCGCCAGCGTGCCTGGCATCGACGAAGCGAAGTTCCAGGAAATCGCCCAGGGCGCCAAGCAGGGCTGTCCGCTCTCCAAGGCGCTGGCGGCGGTCCCCGAGATCACACTCACGGCCACCCTGCGGCCCTGAAATCCCGTGCCCTGCCCCGTTGTTTCGCCGCGTTCCTTCCTTTCTCCAGGAGACTCCACCATGCCTCGCTCCCTGATCCGACGTATCGCCCGTACCGCCACCTTCGCCGCCGGCACGGCACTGCTGTGCGCCAGCGCCTATGCCGCCGACCCGGCCGGCGGCGGCTGCAACCCCAACGAGGCGAAAAACGACCCGGCCGCCTGCAAACGCGAATCCGGTGCCGCTGCCCTCGAAGCCAAGCGCGGCAACCTCACCAGCCCCGGTCCGGCCTCCGGCCGCAACGAGGCCGACCGCTGCAAGGCCCTGGCAGGTTCGGAGCGCAGCGACTGCCTGTCGCGCGCCGCCGGCTCCAGCACCACCAGCAGTGGCAGTGTGCAAAGCGGTGGCATCGTGCGCGAGACGGTGACCACCATCCCCGCCAAGCCCTGATACGGCCTGTGCCGTAGCCGCCTCAGGCAGCCGGGCGCGAGGACGCAAAACCCTCCGCAAACGCCTGCCGCAGGTAGGCCACGAAGGCTTCCACCGCCCGTGGCACATGGGCGGAATAGGGGCGGATGGCATACAGCCGTTCGCCAAAGGCATCCACCGGCCGCCACTGCGGCAGCACCTCCACCAGCTTGCCGGCCTGCAGGGCCGACTGCGCGCTGAAGTCGGGCAGCAGGGCGATGCCCAGCCCGGCGGCGGCGGCGTCGCGCAGGGCCTCGCTGTTGTTGGCGGCCAGCGGCCCGGCCACCGGCACGGTGACACGTTCGCTGTCGTCCACGCCATCCTTGTCCCCCTCGTTGCGCAGGAAAGTCCAGGCTGGCGTGTCCTGCGTGCGTGGGTAATGCAGGCAGTCGTGCTGCGCCAGCGCACGCGGGCTGTCGGGTATGCCGCGCCGGCGCAGGTAGGCGCGGCTGGCCACCAGCACCGAGCGGGTGGGCGCCAGCGTCCAGGCTACGTGGGTATCGGGCGGGGTGGCGGCATGGCGCACCGCCAGGTCGAACCCCTCCACCGCCAGTGACCGCAGCCGGTCCGACAGGTCGAGTTCCAGCCGTACGTCGGGGTAGGCGCGCAAAAATTCGGGTAGTCGCGGCACCAGCTGCTGGCGCGCGAAGGCCACCGGTGCCGTCACCCGCAGCAGGCCGTGCGGCGCGGCGGCCAGGTCGCGCACGCCGGCAAAGCTGTGGGCGATCTGCTCGAAGGCACCACGGGTGCCGTCCACCAGGCGTTCGCCGGCCTCGGTCAGGCGCACGCTGCGGGTGGTGCGGCGCACCAGGGGCACACCGGCGGCGCGTTCCAGCTCGGCAATACGCTGGCTCATGGCCGCCTTGCTCACGCCCAGCCGGGCCGCGGCGGCGGTGAAGCTGCCCTGCTGGCCCAGCACGTTGAGCCAGTGCAGATGCACCCACAGGGTGTCGATCTTTTGGTTTTCCATGGGTCTATTGTTCACTATGGCGAACAATCATTTCAGTTCCACGGTCTAGGCAGCGGCCCCGCATGTTCCTAAACTGCGTTTTCCGATCCTCTCCATCGAGACAAACACCATGACCGCAGCATTCACCGATTCGGCCGAAGTCGTCCATTTCGTCGACGGCAAGCCCTTCACCGGCACGGGCACCCGCACCCAGGACGTGTTCAACCCCTCCTTCGGCAAGGCCGCACGCAAACTGCGCCTGGCCGCCAGGGAAGACGTGGACGCGGCCGTGGCCAGCGCCGTCAAGGCTTTCCCCAAGTGGGCCGACACCCCGCCGGTGCGCCGCGCCCGCATCATGATGAAGTTCCTGCAGCTGCTCAACCAGCACCAGGACGAGATCGCCGCCATCATCACCGCCGAACACGGCAAGGTGTTCACCGATGCGCAGGGCGAGGTCATGCGCGGCATCGAGGTGGTCGAGTTCGCCTGCGGCATCCCGCAGCTGCTCAAGACCGACTTCACCGACCAGGTCAGCACCGGCATCGACAACTGGACACTGCGCCAGCCGCTGGGGGTGGTCGCCGGCATCACGCCGTTCAACTTCCCGGTCATGGTGCCGTGCTGGATGTTCCCCATGGCCATCGCCGCGGGCAACTGCTTCATCCTCAAGCCCAGCGAGCGTGATCCTTCCGCCGCCCTGGTCATGGCCCGCCTGCTGAAGGAAGCCGGCCTGCCCGACGGCGTCTTCAACGTGGTGCAGGGCGACAAGCTGGCGGTCGACACGCTGCTCGAACACCCGGACGTGAAGGCCATCAGCTTCGTCGGCTCCACCCCCATCGCCCACTACATCTACGAAACCGGTGCGCACCACGGCAAGCGGGTGCAGGCCCTGGGCGGTGCCAAGAACCACATGGTGGTCATGCCCGACGCGGATATCGACCAGACCATCGACGCCCTGGTGGGCGCGGGCTACGGCTCGGCCGGCGAGCGCTGCATGGCGATCTCGGTGGCGGTGCTGGTGGGCGACGTGGCCGACAAGATCATCCCCCGCCTGGCCGAACGCGCCAAGTCGCTGGTCATCAAGAACGGCATGGAACTCGACGCCGAGATGGGCCCCATCGTCACCCGGCAGGCGCTGGAACGCATCGAAAACTACATCGGAATCGGCGTGGAAGAAGGCGCCACGCTGGTGGTGGACGGCCGCGGCCACCAGGTGCCGGGCCACGAAGAGGGTTTCTTCACCGGCGGCACGCTGTTCGACCACGTCACGCCTTCCATGCGTATCTACAAGGAAGAAATCTTCGGCCCGGTGCTGGCCTGCGTGCGGGTCAAGGACTTCGGTGAAGCGGTGGACCTGATCAACGCCCACGAGTTCGGCAACGGTGTGGCCTGCTACACCCGCGACGGCCATGTGGCACGCGAATTCGCCCGCCGCATCCAGGTCGGCATGGTCGGCATCAATGTGCCGATTCCGGTGCCCATGGCCTGGCACGGCTTCGGCGGCTGGAAAAAGAGCCTGTTCGGCGACATGCATGCCTACGGCGAAGAAGGCGTGCGTTTCTACACCAAGCAGAAGTCCATCATGCAGCGCTGGCCGCAAAGCACCGGCAAGGGTGCCGAGTTCGCGATGCCGACGTCCAAGTAAAGCATGTCGGGGCTGCGGCCCCGCGCAAAAGCAAAAAGGCCTCGCGAGAGGCCTTTTTTCGTAGTGCCAGCGCCGGGGCGCCAGCCGCCTACTTCTCCGCGAAGGCCCGTTCGATCACGAAGTCGCCCGGCGTGCTGGTGTTGCCTTCCTTGAAGCCGCGCCGCTCCAGCAGGTGCTTCAGGTCAGTCAGCATGTGCGGGCTGCCGCACAGCATCACCCGGTCCTCGGCCGCGTTCAGTTCCGGCAGGCCCAGGTCGGTGGTCAGCTTGCCGGTCTCGATCAGCTCGGTGATGCGGCCCATGTTGCGGTAGCTCTCGCGGGTCACCGTGGGGTAGTAGAGCAACTGCTTGCTCACCATCTCGCCCAGGAACTCGTGCTGCGGCAGGTGCTCGACCACCATGTCGTGGTAGGCCAGCTCATCGACCTGGCGCACACCGTGCACCAGGATCACCTTTTCGAACTTCTCGTAGGTCTCCGGATCGCGGATGATCGACAGGAAGGGCGCCAGGCCGGTGCCGGTGCCCAGCAGGTACAGGCGCTTGCCCGGCAGGGTGTAGTCGATCAGCAGGGTGCCGGTGGGTTTCTTGCCGACGATGATGGTGTCGCCCACCTGCACGTGCTGCAGGCGCGAGGTCAGCGGGCCGGCATCGACCTTGATGCTGAGGAATTCGAGGTGTTCCTCGTAGTTGGCGCTGGCGATGCTGTAGGCGCGCAGCAGCGGCTTGTCGTTGACCCGCAGGCCGATCATGGTGAAGTGGCCGTTGGAGAACCGCAGCGTCGGGTCGCGGGTGGTGGTGAAGGTGAACAGGCGGTCGGTCCAGTGGTGGACGGACAGGACGGTTTCTTCGTTAAAAGCACTCATGGCGGTATCGGTCGGCGAAAGGGGATGGAGGACGCCCGGACCGCCCTGGGGGCGGGGCCGGCAGCAGGGATGCGCCGGGCGGGTATCCACCGTGGTGCCGGCTGCGTCCCGGGTACGCCAGGGCGCGCGGCAGGCCGTAATGGTAGGGCATCGGCGGCCTCCTTGCCGCCAATGCGGGCATAGGCCGGGTGCCGGCGGGCCGGTGGCCGGCAGCGCGCGGCCGGCCTGTCGGGGAGAATAGGCGCTGTCGCGCGGCAGTCCTGCCCGCCGTTTCTCCTCTGCACAGGGTGGACCCATGATCACGAAATTGCATCCCGGCGCCGCCATGGCCGCCGTCGCCGCCGGCATGGCGCTGTCGTTCGCCGCGGTGGCGCAGAACACCGTCAAGATCGGCGAGATCAACAGCTACAAGGCCCAGCCGGGCTTCCTGGAGCCTTACAAGAAGGGCATGGAGCTGGCGTTGGACGAGATCAATGCCGCCGGCGGTGTCAACGGCAAGAAGCTCGAAATCATCAGCCGCGACGACAACGCCAGCCCCGGCGACGCGGTGCGCGCGGCCGAGGAACTGGTGTCGCGCGAGAAGGTCGACCTGCTGGCGGGCACCTACCTGTCCAACACCGGCCTGGCGGTGGCCGACTTCGCCAAGCAGAAAAAGATCTTTTTCCTGGGCGGCGAGCCGCTCACCGACAAGCTGACCTGGCAGGGCGGCAACCGCTACACCTTCCGGCTGCGCCCCGGCACCTACATGCAGGCCGCCATGCTGGTGCCCGAGGCGGTGAAGCTGCACAAGAAGCGCTGGGCCGTGGTCTACCCCAACTACGAATACGGCCAGTCGGCGGTGGCGGCCTTCAAGCAGCTGCTCAAGGCCGCGCAGCCCGACGTGGAGTTCGTCGCCGAGCAGGCCGTGCCGCCGGGCAAGCTCGATGCCGGCAGTGTGGTGCAGGCCCTGGCCGATGCCAAACCCGACGCCATCTTCAACGTGCTCTTCGCCGGCGACCTGGCCAAGTTCGTGCGCGAGGGCACGACCCGCGGCCTGTTCACCGACCGCCCGGTGGTCAGTGTGCTGACCGGCGAGCCCGAGTACCTCGACCCCCTGAAGGACGAGGCGCCCAACGGCTGGATCGTCACCGGCTACCCCTGGTACGGCATCCAGACACCCGAACACAAGGCCTTTTTCCTGGCCTACCACGCCAGGTACAAGGACTACCCGCGCCTGGGCTCGGTGGTGGGCTACAGCATGGTCAAGTCGGCCGCGGCCGGCATCCGCAAGGCTGGCAGCACCAACGCCGAGAAGCTGGTGGCCGCCTTCGGCGGCCTGCAGGTCGATACCCCCTTCGGCAGGATCAGCTACCGCGCCGAAGACCACCAGTCCACCATGGGCGCCTTCGTCGGCCGGACGAAGAACGACAAGGGCAAGGGCGTGATGGTCGACTACCAGTACTTCGACGGCGCGAAGTTCCAGCCCTCCGCGGCCGATGTGAAGAAGTCGCGCGCACCCGACTGACGCGCCGGACAGGGTTTTCTGCGTGTCCGGCCTCCTCGTCCAGTTGCTCAACGGGCTGGCGGGCGCGTCCTCGCTGTTCCTGGTGGCGGCGGGCCTGTCGCTGATCTTCGGCGTGACACGTATCGTCAATTTCGCGCACGGTTCGTTCTACATGCTGGGCACCTACCTGGCCTATACGCTGGTGGACCGGCTGGGTGGCGGCCCGCTGGGTTTCTGGGGCGCGCTGCCGGTGGCGGCCCTGGCCGTCGGGGCGCTGGGGGCGCTGGTCGAAGCCACGCTGCTGCGGCGTATCTACCGGGCGCCCGAAATCTTCCAGCTGCTGGCCACCTTCGCCCTGGTGCTGGTCATCCAGGACGCGGTGCTGTGGCTGTGGGGGCCCGACGACCTGCTGGGCCCGCGCGCACCGGGCCTCACCGGGGCCATCGACATCCTGGGGCGGCGCTTCCCCAGTTACGACCTGTTCCTCATCGCCGCCGGCCCGCTGGTGCTGGGCGCCGTCTGGCTGCTGCTCACCCGCACCCGCTTCGGCACACTGGTGCGTGCCGCCACGCAGGACCGCGAGATGGTGTCCGCCCTGGGGGTCAACCAGGCCTGGCTGTTCACCGCCGTGTTCGCGCTCGGTGCCGCGCTGGCCGGGCTGGGCGGGGCGCTGCAGCTGCCGCGCGAACCGGCCACGCTGGGCATGGACCTCACGGCTATCGGCGCCGCCTTCGTGGTGGTGGTGGTCGGCGGCATGGGTTCGCTGCCGGGCGCCTACCTGGCCGCGCTGCTGGTGGCCGAAATCAAGGCGGTGTGCATCTGGCTCGGGGTGGTGGAAGTGTTCGGCATCGGCATCTCGTTTTCCAAACTCACGCTGGTGGCCGACTTCCTGGTCATGGCGGCGGTGCTGGTGGGGCGGCCCTGGGGGCTGCTGGGCCGGCCGCTGGCCCTGGGCCGTATCACCGCGGACCAGCAGGAGGCGCCGTTGCGCCCCGCCGGCCGCAACGGGCGTATCGGCGCGGCCGTCTTCGGGCTGCTGTTGGCCGCGCTGCCGGTGCTGCTGCCCGAGGGCTCGTACACCACGGTGCTGCTCATCGACCTGCTCATCGCGGCCCTGTTCGCGGCCAGCCTGCACTTCATCATGGGGCCGGGCGGCCTGCATTCCTTCGGCCATGCGGCCTATTTCGGCCTGGGGGCCTATGGGGCGGCCCTGCTGGTGCGCAGCAGCGGCCTGCCGATGGAGGCCGCGCTGCTGCTGGCGCCGCTGGCCGCGGCGGCCGGGGCGCTGGTGTTCGGCTGGTTCGCGGTGCGGCTGTCGGGGGTGTACCTGGCCATGCTCACCCTGGCGTTCGCACAGATCACCTGGGCCGTGGTCTACCAGTGGGATGCGGTCACCGGCGGCAGCAACGGCCTCACCGGTGTCTGGCCCGCGGACTGGCTGTCGGGCAAACGCGCCTACTACGGGCTCACGCTGGTGCTGGTGGCCGCCGGCGTGCTGGGGCTGCGACGGCTGCTGTTCTCGCCCTTCGGTTATGCCCTGCGCGCGGGGCGCGATGCGCCGCAGCGGGCCGAGGCCATCGGCATCGACGTCAAGCGTGTCCAGTGGGTGGCCTTCACCGTCGCCGGCACGGTAGCCGGCCTGGCGGGTGCGCTGTATGCGTTTTCCAAGGGCAGCATCTCGCCGGAAACCCTGGCCATCGGCAAGTCGGTCGATGCCCTGGTCATGGTGCTGCTGGGCGGCCTGCAGACCCTGGCCGGGCCGCTGGTGGGGGCGGCCGTGTTCACCTGGCTGCAGGACACGCTGGCCCGCAACACGGCGTACTGGCGTGCGGTGCTCGGCGGCGCCATGCTGCTGCTGGTGCTGCTGTTCCCGCAGGGCATCGCGGGTTCGCTGCGGGCACTGGGCGCCCGCCTGGCGGCGCGGCGTGCCGGCCCGCCCGCCGGGGAGGTCCGCCGGTGAGCCTGCTCGACGTGCGTGGCCTGGGCAAGTCCTTCGGCGGGGTGAAGGCGGTGGATGGCATCGACTTCACGCTGGCGCGCGGGGAGATGCTGGCCCTGATCGGCCCCAACGGCGCCGGCAAGACCACCACCTTCAACCTGCTCAACGGGCAGCTGCCGGCCGACCGCGGCACGGTGCTGCTCGACGGGCAGGACCTGCGCGGCCTGCCGCCGCGTGCCATCTGGCGCCGCGGTGTGGGCCGCACCTTCCAGATCGCCGCGACCTTCACCACGTTCACCGTCGCCGAGAACGTGCAGATGGCCCTGCTGTCGCACGACCGCCGGCTGTTTTCGCCGTGGCGGCGTGCGTCGGCCTACCGCCACGCCGACGCGCTGGCGCTGCTGGCGCTGGTCGGCATGCAGGCGCAGGCCGCGCGCCCCTGCGGCGAACTGGCCTATGGCGACGTGAAGCGGGTGGAGCTGGCCATCGCCATCGCCCACGCACCCCGGCTGCTGCTGATGGACGAACCCACCGCCGGCATGGCGCCCCCGGAGCGCCACGCGCTGATGGCGCTGACACGCCGGCTGGTGGCCCAGACCGGCATGGCGGTGCTGTTCACCGAACACAGCATGGACGTGGTGTTCGCCCATGCCGACCGGGTCATCGTGCTGGCACGCGGCCGCCTGATCGCCGACGGCACACCGCAGCAGGTGCGTGCCGACCCGCAGGTGCAGGCGGTGTATTTTGGCGGCGGCACCACCTTTGCCCCGCTGGCCGGGGTGCCCGCATGACACCCGGCGCACCGCTGCCGGCGCCAGTCCTGCTGGAGGCCGAGGGCCTGGATGCCTGGTACGGCGCGGCCCAGGTGCTGTTCGGTGTCGGCCTGCGGGTACGGCGCGGCGAGGTGGTGGCGCTGCTGGGGCGCAACGGCGCGGGCAAGTCCACCACGCTGAAGGCCCTCATGGGCCTGGTCACGCGGCGCGGGCGCATCGTGTTCCGCGGCGAGGACCTGTCGCGCTGCCCGCCCTACCAGGCCGCGCGGCGTGGCCTGGGCTTCGTGCCGGAGGACCGCCGGGTGTTCACCGAGCTGACCGTGCTGGAAAACCTCGCCGTGGGCCGCCAGCCGCCGCGCCAGTGGGAAGACGGCACCCCCGTGCCGCCGTGGACAGCCGAGCGCCTGTTCACCCTGTTCCCCAACCTGGGCGAGATGCCCGGCCGCCCGGGCGGCCGCATGAGCGGCGGCGAGCAGCAGATGCTGGCGGTGGCGCGCACCCTGATGGGCAACCCCTACCTGGTGCTGCTGGACGAGCCGTCCGAGGGCGTGGCCCCGCTGATCGTCGAGCAGATGGCCGCCGCCATCCTGGCACTCAAGCGGCATGGTGTCGGTATCCTGCTGTCGGAGCAGAACCTGCACTTCGCCGCCCTGGTGGCCGACCGCGCCTACGTGCTGGAAAAAGGCGAAATACGCGCCGAAGGCCCCATGGCGGCGCTGGCCGGCGATGCCGCGGTACGCCGCGACTACCTGGGCGTGTGAGGGCGTTCGCCGCCGGCAGGCGGCCGGGGAAAGACCTGCCGGCAGTCAGCGGTTTGTCAGCCGCCGCTGGCCCGGCCGGCCGCTTGCCTCTACAGTCCAGCAGGCCGGAACAACGGCTTGTTTTTGTCGAGGAGACAGTGGTGCAGGGAATCTGGCGGCGGGTGGTTTACGTGGGTTTGTACGAAGGTTTTGCGATCGTGGCGGCGTCGCTGGGGCTGGAGGCCGCGTCCGGCGGCGGCATGGCGCGCGCCGGCGCCCTTGCGGCGGCCTCGTCGGTGGTCGCCGTTGTCTGGAACCTCGCCTTCAATGCCCTGTTCGAGCGCTGGGAGGCCACCCGCGCCGTGCGTGGGCGCAGCATGAAGCGCCGCATCCTGCATGCGCTGGGTTTCGAAGGCGGTCTGGCGGTGATCCTGGTGCCGCTGATGGCCTGGGGCTTCGACGTCACGCTCTGGCACGCCCTGGTGATGGACCTGGGCCTGCTGCTGTTCTTCCTGGTCTACACCTTTGTCTTCAACTGGGCCTTCGACCGGGTCTTCGGCCTGCCGGCCTCGGCCGCCTGAGGCCGTCCGGGCGCGCCTGCCGGCGCCCGTGCAACACTCTGCTGCATGTCTTCCCAGGAATCCACGCCATCCACGCAATGGGCCGCCGCCGGCCTGCAGGCTTTTGACGCGGTGGTGCAGGCCAGCGCGGGTTTTCGCAGCCGCGACGGCCAGCGCCGCATGGCCGAGCAGGTGGCACGCACGCTGGCCGCGGCCACCCTGGGCAAGGTGGAGGAGGGGGAGGACGACCCGGTACGTGCCATCGCGGTCATCCAGGCCGGCACGGGTGTGGGCAAGTCGCTGGCCTACTGCGCGCCGGCCATCGCCCTGGCCCTGGCGCGCAACACCCGGGTGCTGATCTCCACCGCCACCGTGGCGCTGCAGGAGCAGCTGGTCCACAAGGACCTGCCCGCGCTGGCCGCGCTGCTGCCGCAGCCCTTCCGTTTTGCGCTGGCCAAGGGCCGCGGGCGGTATGTATGCCGCCTGAAGCTCGAACGCCTGACCGGCACGGCCGGCGATGGCACGGAGGACGGCGACGCCGCCGACGACCTGTTCGCCGAGGACGAGGCCGCCGCGCGGGCGGCCCACGCCGCCCGGCCGCAGCACGAGGTCGAGGCGCGCCTGCGTTTTTATGCCGGCGTGGCCGCCGCCCTGGACAGCGGCGCCTGGGACGGCGACCGCGATGCGCTCGACACGCCCCCGGCCGGCGAGGTGTGGGCGCCCATGGCCGCCGACGCCGCCTCCTGCACCGGCAAGCACTGCCCGTCCTTCAACCAGTGCGCGTATTACGAACGCCGCAAGACCCTGGTCGGCGCCCAGGTCATCGTCGCCAACCACGACCTGCTGCTGTCCTCCCTCGGCGCGCGCCTGCTGCCCGAACTCGACAACTGCCTGCTGGTGCTCGACGAGGCCCACCACCTGCCCGCCACCGCGCTGGCGCAGTTCGCCTGCCGCATGGACCTGGGGCGCCATGCCTGGGCCGAGCGCCTGGCCCACCGCGCGCTGCGGGTCGGTGTGCTGCTGGCTGTCACCGAGGCCAGCGATATTCCCAGCCACGCATCGCAGATGCGCCAGGCGCTGCAGCAGGTCGAGCGCCTGGTGATGGACCTGTACGGCGAGCCCCTGCGCGCGGCGCTGGCGGCGCCCGGGGCGGCTTTCGCGCCGGCCCGCGTGCGGGTGCCGCGCGGTGAACTGCCCGAGGTGCTGCAGGAGCCGCTGGGCCTGGTGGCCCACCATGCCTCGGGTTTCCTGGCCAGCCTGCGCGCCATCGCCAAGGCGCTGCGCGCCGAGATGCGCGACAAACCCGAGGAGGCGCGCCGCCTGTCGACCCAGTACGCACAGCTCGGTGCGCTGGCGCCCCGGCTGGAGGAGGTCTTCGCCACGGCCGAACTGCTGTTGCGCGACACGGCGCCGGGCTCCGCCCCGGCGGCCAAGTGGTTCACGCTCGAGGCAGCGGGCGAGGCCGCCGTGCTGCAGGCCCATGCCAGCCCGCTGCTGCCGGGGGCCACGCTGCGCCACCACCTGTGGGGGGCGGTGCGTGGTGCGGTGCTGACCTCGGCCACCCTGACCAGCTGCGGCAAGTTCGATTTTTTCATGCGCGAATCGGGCCTGCACGGCGACGACGCGGCCACCACGCTGGAGGTGCCGAGCCCCTTCGACTACGCCCGCCAGGGCCGGCTCGTGGCGGCCGAAACACGGGCCGACCCGCGCGAAGCCGCCGCCTACACGGCCGAGATGGTGGCCGCCCTGGTGCGCGACCTGGCGTTGGTGCAGTTCGGCGCGCTGGTGCTGTTCACCTCGCGCGAGCAGCTGCGCCAGGCGGTGGAGGCGCTGTCCCCGCTGCTGCGGCCGCGTGTGCTGGTGCAGACGGCCCTGCCGCGGGGGGCGCTGCTGGCAACGCACCGCACGCGGGTGGCCGAGGGCCAACCGTCCATCATCTTCGGCATGCAGTCCTTCGGCGAGGGCCTGGACCTGCCGGGACGGCTCTGCGAGTCGGTCTTCATCACCAAGCTGCCCTTCGCCCCGCCTGACGATCCGGTGGGTGAGGCGCGGGCCGAATGGCTGCGGGCGGTCGGCCGCGACCCGTTTTCCGAGCTGGTGGTGCCGGCCACCGCCATCCGCCTGGCCCAGTGGGTGGGGCGTGCCATCCGCAGCGAAGACGACCAGGCGCACATCTACTGCTACGACCGCCGGCTGGTCCAGACCGGTTATGGCCAGCGGCTGCTGCAGGGGCTGCCGCCCTTCACGCTGAGCCGGGTGCGCGCGGGGGAAGCCCCCGCGGTGGATGGGCTGGCCAAAGCCGCATAAAATCGCCGTTCCCCGAGGAGCGTTGCAGCGGCCGGCCAGGTGCCCCCGCCAGGCTCGGGCCGTATCCGCAACGACGCTCGCCTGACCTTTGCAAAAAAACCAGGTGAGCCCATGTCCGCCGCTGCCCCCATTTCCGCGTTTCCCGCGTCTCCCGGATCCGTCCCGTCCGTCCCCCCGATGAAACTCTCGGGCCTGGAGCCGGTCGCCATCGGCGAAGGGTCGCTGTTCGTCAACGTCGGCGAGCGCACCAACGTCACCGGCTCCAAGGCCTTCGCCCGCATGGTCCTCAACGGCCAGTACGAGGACGCGCTGGCGGTCGCCCGCCAGCAGGTGGAAAACGGCGCCCAGGTGATCGACATCAACATGGACGAGGCCATGCTCGACAGCAAGGCCGCCATGGTGCGTTTCCTGAACCTGATCGCCTCCGAGCCCGACATCGCCCGGGTGCCGATCATGGTCGACAGTTCCAAGTGGGAGGTCATCGAGGCCGGCCTGCGCTGCATCCAGGGCAAGGGCATCGTCAACTCCATCAGCATGAAGGAGGGCGAGGACGCCTTCCGCCACCAGGCCAAGCTGCTGCGCCGCTACGGCGCCGCCGCGGTGGTCATGGCCTTCGACGAAAAAGGCCAGGCCGATACCTACCAGCGCAAGATCGAGATCTGCGAGCGTGCCTACCGGCTGCTGGTCGACGAGATCGATTTCCCGCCCGAGGACATCATCTTCGACCCCAATATCTTCGCCATCGCCACCGGCATCGAGGAGCACAACAACTACGCGGTCGACTTCATCAACGCGACCCGCTGGATCAAGCAGAACCTGCCGGGCGCCAAGGTGTCGGGCGGCGTCTCGAACGTGTCCTTCAGCTTCCGCGGCAACGACCCGGTGCGCGAGGCCATCCACACCGTGTTCCTGTACCACGCCATCCAGGCCGGCATGGACATGGGCATCGTCAACGCCGGCATGGTGGGGGTCTACGACGACCTGGGGCCCGAGCTGCGCGAGCGCGTCGAGGACGTGGTGCTCAACCGCCGGCCCGATGCCGGTGAACGCCTGGTCGAGATCGCCGAAACCGCCAAGAGCGGCGCCAAGGACGAGAGCAAGAAGCTCGAGTGGCGCGGCACGGCCGAGGCACCGGCCACGGTCGGCCAGCGCCTGGCGCATGCGCTGGTGCACGGCATCACCGACTTCATCGTCGCCGACACCGAGGAGGCCTACCAGGGCATCCTGGCCAAGGGCGGCCGCCCGCTGCACGTCATCGAAGGCCCGCTGATGGACGGCATGAACGTGGTCGGCGACCTGTTCGGCCAGGGCAAGATGTTCCTGCCGCAGGTGGTCAAGTCGGCCCGCGTGATGAAGCAGGCCGTGGCCCACCTGATTCCCTACATCGAGGAGGAAAAACGCCTCGACGAGGCCGCCGGCCGCGACGTGCGCAGCAAGGGCAAGATCATCATCGCCACGGTCAAGGGCGACGTGCACGACATCGGCAAGAACATCGTCACCGTCGTGCTCCAGTGCAACAACTTCGAGGTCGTGAACATGGGTGTGATGGTGCCCTGCCACGAGATCCTGGCGCGCGCCAAGGTCGAGGGCGCGGACATCGTCGGCCTGTCGGGCCTGATCACCCCTTCGCTGGAAGAAATGCAGTACGTAGCCGCCGAGATGCAGAAGGACGACCATTTCCGCATCCGCAAGATCCCGCTGCTGATCGGCGGGGCCACCACCTCACGGGTGCATACCGCAGTGAAGATCGCGCCGCACTACGAGGGCCCAGTGGTCTACGTGCCCGACGCCTCGCGCAGCGTGAGTGTGGCGCAGAGCCTGCTGTCCGAGCAGGCCACCAAGTACATCGACGACATCAACGCCGATTACGACAAGGTGCGTACCCAGCACGCCAACAAGAAGCAGGTGCCGATGTGGCCCCTGGCCAAGGCGCGCGCCAACAAGACGCCGGTGGACTGGAGCGCCTACACGCCGACGGTGCCCAACTTCCTGGGCCGGCGCCTGTTCAAGAACTTCGACCTGAACGAGTTGGCGAAGTACATCGACTGGGGCCCGTTCTTCCAGACCTGGGACCTGGCCGGGCCGTTCCCGCAGATCCTCAAGGACGAGGTGGTGGGCACCGAGGCGGTGCGCGTCTATGCCGACGGCCAGCGTATGTTGAAGCGCCTGATCGAAGGGCGCTGGCTGCAGGCCAGCGGCGTGGTCGGCTTCTGGCCGGCCAACACCGTGGGCGACGACATCGTGCTGTACCGCGACGAGTCACGCACCGAGGCCGCCATGACCTGGTACGGCATGCGCCAGCAGACCGAAAAGCAGGTGATCGACGGGGTGATGCGCCCCAGCCGCTGCCTGGCCGACTTCGTCGCGCCACGCGACAGCGGGGTGAAGGACTACGTGGGCATGTTCGCGGTCACCGCCGGCCTGGGCATCGAGAAAAAGGAGCAGTATTTCCTCGACGACCTGGACGACTACTCGGCCATCATGCTCAAGTCCCTGGCCGACCGGCTGGCCGAGGCCTTTGCCGAATGCCTGCACGAGCGGGTGCGCAAGGACCTGTGGGGCTACGCCGCCGGCGAAACCCTGTCCAACGAGGACATGATCGCCGAGAAATACCGCGGCATCCGCCCGGCGCCGGGCTACCCCGCCTGCCCGGACCACAGCGTCAAGCGCGAGCTGTTCGACACGCTGCAGTGCGAGGACATCGGCATGGGCCTGACCGAGTCGCTGGCCATGACACCGGCGGCCAGCGTCAGCGGCTTTTACCTGGCGCACCCCGACAGCACCTATTTCAGTGTCGGCAAGATCGGCAACGACCAGCTGGGTGACATTGCCACCCGGCGCGGCATGGACGAAAAACTGCTGGCGCGGCTGCTGGCGCCCAATTTGTAAAAGGTGCTTACAAACGCCCTGCAGCGGTTTCGCGGGGCCTGTGTACCGTAGGGCCTGCGTGATCCCTTGTGTGGTGCAGATGACAGCCGAAAGGAAGATGCCATGGACCCCGTCCTCGATACCGTTCCCGCCCGCAGCGCGGCCGAAGCCATGCCACCCGGCCCCGGCGCGCACCTGAAGCCGCTGTGGGCCGCCATCGGGGTGCTGGGCATCGCGGTGGTGGCGCTCGGCGGCACGCTGGTGTACCAGAACACGCGGGATACCGGGCCCGCCGCACCGCCGCCCGCCCTGGCGGCAGGACCCGCCTCCGTGGCACAAGCGCCTGCAGCACTGGCCAGGCAGGACACCACCGAGCAGAAGGCGCCAACCGTCGTGGCATCGGCTCCGGCGCCCTTGCCTTCCGTCGTGCAGGCACCCCGTGTGCTGGCGCCGCACCCCTATCCGCCCCAGGCCGTCCCGGCCTACCCGCCGCCCCTGGCCAGTGCGCCCCCGGGCACCTACAGCAGCCAGCCGGTCGCCGTGGCGGCGCCGGTATGCGCGGCCTGCGGCCGTATCGAGTCGGTCACGCCGGTGCACCGCGCTGCGCCCACCACCGGGGTCGGCGCGGTGGCCGGCGGGGTGCTGGGCGCGGTGGTCGGCAACCAGTTCGGCCATGGCTCGGGCCGCACGGTGACCACCCTGCTGGGGGCCGGTGGCGGCGCCTACCTGGGCAACACGGTGGAGCAGCACAGCCGCAGCCGTACCGTCTACCAGGTGCACGTGCGCATGGACAACGGCACCCGCCGCAGCTTCGAGCGCACCGAACCGGCGCCCGTGGGTGCCCTGGTCACGGTGGAAGGCCATGGTTTCCGCCTGGGGCGCGGCAGCACCTATTCGAGCGCGCCCGAGCAGCCCTACCAACAGGTGGCCGAGCCGCGGCAGGGCGTGTACAGCAGCAACCGCTAACCAAGGTCCGGCCCGCCCGGGTTAAGGTGTGGAGATGCATCTCCCGCCTGCCCTCCGCCTGGTCCTGGTCCGGCTCAAACCGGCCGCCCTGCTGCTGCTCGCCCCGTTCCAGCCGCTGCTGCGTGCGGCCCAGCTGTGGTCCGAGGCCGAAGGGCTGCGCATGAGCGCGGCCATGTCTTTTTACGGGGTGCTGAGCCTGGCGCCGCTGCTGGTGCTGATCGTCGCCGTGCTCGGCTGGTGGGTCGACCGGTCCTTTGTGGAAAGCAACCTCATCGGCCAGATCCAGGGCGTGGTGGGCGAACGCGGCGCCGACGTGGTGCGCCAGGCGCTGGTGAGCGCCCGGCAGCCGTCCGATGGTGTGCTGGCCTCGCTGATCGCCTTCGGCCTGCTGCTGTCGGGGGCCACCGGCGTGTTCGCCGAACTGCAGTCGGCCTTCGAACGCCTGTGGATGCAGGACCGGCACCTCACCACCACCCAGGCCCGCTGGTGGCACACCGCCTCGCTGCGCCTGCGCGGCGTGGCCTACATCCTGGCCTTCGGTTTCCTGCTGATGGTGTCGCTGGGGGTCACCACCGCGCTCAACCTGGTGGCTGGCTGGGCCAGCCAGTGGCAGGTGGTCGCACCGCTGCTGGCCCTGCTCAATGAAGGGGTGTCCTTTGCCTTCTGCACCGCGCTGTTCACCGGCCTGATGCGCCTGTCGGGCGGGCCCAAGCCGCGCCTGCGTTACCTGGTGACCGGCGCGGCCGTGGGCGCCACGCTGTTCACCGCGGGCAAACACGCGCTGGCCTTCTACCTGTCGACCGCTGCGGTGGTGTCGGCCTACGGCGCGGCCGGTTCGCTGGTCGTGCTGCTCATGTGGATTTATTTCTCCTCGGCCATCCTGCTGTTCTCCGCCGGTTGCGCCCGGGCGCTGGCGGACCGCAGTGCCCAGCCGGTGGACCCCCGGCCTGCGCCACGGGCCTGAAGCCGCGGCGCGGCAGGGCCAGGGCCACCCCGGCCGCCTTCAGTGCCGCTCCACCACCACGGGCGAGAGTTGCAGGCTGCCGCCCAGGCGGTCGGCCGCGCTGCGCGCCGCCTCGCGGGTCGGGAAGGGGCCGGCCTGCACCCGGTGCAGGCCGCCATCGCTCACCACCGCCACCGTCGGGGCGACGGCCGCGGCGCTGCCCGCCACCCGCTGCTGCAGGGCGGCGGCGCTGTCGGGGCGGCCGAAGGCGCCGAGCTGCACCCAGAAGGCGCCGGCCGACGCCAGGGGAGGGGACTGCGCGGGCGCCATGGCGGACGGGACCACCGGTGGCAGCGGGGCCAAGGGGGCCGGTGGGGCCGCAGGTACCAGGGGCGGCAGCGGGGGCAGCGGCGTGCCGATCGCGCCCCGGGGCGGTGGCGGGGTGTCCACCGGCGCCATGTCCGCCGTCAGGGCCACCGCCGTCAGCGGCTGCTCGGCCGTGGGGTCGTAGGCCGGGGGCGCAGGGATGTCGATGGCCGGGGAGGGTGGAACGGCTACCGCTGCCACCGCCACGGGCTGCGGCAGGGGCGGGGTCGGCCGGCGTACCGGTGCGACCGCGGAAGGCGCCGCAGGGGGCGGCGGTACATAGGCCACGGGGCGCACCAGGGCGGCCGCCACCGGCACGCTGGGCGCCGCGTATGCCAGCGCGGTGCCGGTATTGCCGCGGCGCCAGCTGCCGGCCACGATCTCGTCGGGGGTGATGCGCTCCAGCTCCACCGGCGCCACGCCGCGCAGCAGGTCGAGTTTGTAGGCGGCGGTGTAGCTCAGGTCGATCACCCGGCCGTCGTGGAAGGGCCCGCGGTCGTTGATACGCACGACCACCTCGCGCCCGTTGGCCGGGTTGCGCACCAGCACGTAGCTCGGGATCGGCAGCGTGGTGTGCGCCGCCGTCATGCCGTACATGTCGTAGGGCTCGCCGCTGGAGGTGGGCACGCCGTGGAACTTGCGGCCGTACCAGGAGGCCAGCCCGCTTTCGCGGAACGGCCGGCCGTCCTGCAGCGGGGTGTAGGCCCGGCCCAGCACCACATAGGGTTTGTTCGGCCCGCCGCTGCGGATCGGTTCGACCCGGGGTTCGGCATCGGGTACCTGCGCCAGGTTGGCCGGCGGGTTGGCGTCCGCGCCATCGCGGCCGGGGCGGGCCACCGGCGCGGACGAGAACGAGGAGCCGGAGGACGAGGAGCGTGGTCCGCTGGCGCAGCCGGCCATCAGCGCGGCGACCAGGCAGCAGGCGGCGGCACCACCACCGCGCAGCAGCAACGCGGCGGGCAGTGGGGCGACCGGCCTAGCCAAAGACCGCCTTCCACAGGGCCTGTACGGCGGCCCGCTCGGCGGTCAGCGTCTCCGGGGCGACCTGGGTCGGTTCCTCGTTCAGGCGCGCGCGGTGCTGCAGGGCCCGCAGCGTGCGGTAGGCATCGGCGGCATGCGTGCCGACGCCCGGCGGCAGCAGGCCCGCGGCCTCGGTGCGCTGCAGCAGGGCGATGTTGCCGACGTTGGCGCACAGCCCCGGGTGGGTGGCCGAGGCCGACAGCACCAGGTACTGCACCGCGAATTCGATGTCGACCATGGCGCCGGGGCTGTGTTTCACGTCGAAGCGCCCGGCCTTCACCGGATGGGCGGTGCGCACCTTGTCGCGCATGCTGGTGATCTCCCGGGCCAGCGCGGCCGGATCGCGCGGCGCGGTGACGACCGCTTCGCGCACCGCGTCGAAGCGCTCGTGCAGCGAGCTGCTGCCGAGCACGCAGCGCGCGCGGGTCATGGCCTGGTGTTCCCAGGTCCAGGCGGTGTTGCTGCCGCGGCGCTGCTGGTACTTGGCGTAGGCGTCGAAGGTGGTGATCAGCAGGCCCGAGTTGCCGTTGGGGCGCAGCGCGGTGTCGATCTCGTAGAGGTCGCCTTCGCCGGTCTTCACCGTCAGCCAGTTGATCAGCTTGCGCACCAGGGCCGCATAGACCTCGGGGGCGCGCTCGTCCTCGTCGTCGAACACGAAGACGATGTCCAGGTCGCTGCCGTAGCCCAGCTCCTTGCCGCCGAGCTTGCCGTAGCCGATGATGCCGAAGGGCGGCTCGGCGTCGGTGCGGTGCCGGTTCTTCAGGCGCTGCCAGCACCAGCGTGCGGTGATGCGCAGGGTGGCGTCGGCCAGGGCGCTCAGGTCGTCGGCCACCTGCTCGACGGTGATCTTGTGCTCCACGTCGCGCGCCAGCGTGCGGAACACCTCGGCGTGGTGGGCGCGGCGCAGCAGGTTCAGCAGGGTTTCGTCGTCGTCCTCGGCCGTGGTCCGGACCGAGGCCAGCCGGCGTTCCAGCTCGCTTTCGTATTCTGCGGCATCAAAACGCTCGGCGAACAGCGCGTCGCCGGCCAGTTCGTCGATCACGCCGGGGTGCTGGCGCAGGTAGCGCGCCGGCCATTTCGCCGCGCCCAGCAGGTGCAGCAGGCGCTGGTGCACCGACGGCCGCTCCAGCAGCAGCGCCAGGTAGTTCTGGCGGCGCAGCAGCGGCTCGATCCATTCGGCCATCTGGACCGCGGCTTCCTCGGTGACCTCGCCCTCGGCCAGCCAGCGCGCGGTGCGCTGCAGCAGGCGCAGCAGGCGGATGCGGTCTTCATCGCGCAGGGTCAGCACCTTGGGGTGGTCGCGCCACTGCGTCACCCGCTCGGCCAGGCGCGCCGGCAGGGTCGGCAGCAGGGTTTCCAGGTCGGGCGGCGCAGCGGTGCCGCGGCCGCAGCCGCCCTTGCTGCAGTTCTTGCCGGGGCCGCCCAGCAGGGTGTCGAACTCCTGCGCCACCAGCTCGCGGTGGGTATCGAGGTCGCGCAGGAAGGCGCAGGTGCCGTCGTAGCCCAGGGTGCGGGCGATCCATTCCAGGTCGCCGTCCGACACCGGCAGCGCATGGGTCTGCTGGTCGTCCAGGTACTGGATACGGTGCTCCACCCGGCGCAGGAAGGTGTAGGCGTCGGCCAGCGCGGCGGCGGCCTCGGGCGGCATCAGCCCGGCATGGGCCAGCCGTTCCAGCGCCAGCAGGGTCGTGCGGTTGCGCAGCTCGGGGAACTGGCCGCCGCGCACCACCTGCAGCAGCTGTACGGTGAATTCGATCTCGCGGATGCCGCCGCGCGACAGCTTCACGTCGTTGGCGCGTTCGGGTTTGCCGGCGCTGCGGCGGCTCGCCTGTTCGCGGATCTGCCGGTGCAGGCTGCGCAGGCTGTCGAATACGCTGTAGTCGAGGTAGCGCCGGAACACGAAAGGCAGCACCACCTGGCGCAGGCCCTGCACCGGGGTATCGCCCAGGCAGCAGCGCGGCGCCACCACCCGGCTCTTGAGCCAGGCGAAACGTTCCCACTCGCGGCCCTGCACCAGGAAGTATTCCTCCAGCGCTGCCAGCGACACCGCTGCCGGCCCGGAATTGCCGTTGGGCCGCAGCATCAGGTCGACCCGGAAGACGAAGCCGTGTTCGGTGGTCTCCCCGACCAGGGCGTAGATGGTCTTCACCACCTGGGCGAAATATTCGTGGTGGGTGGTGCGGCCGCGGCCTTCGGCGTTGCCCGCGGTCTCGCCGTCTTCGTCGTAGACGTAGACCAGGTCGATGTCGCTCGACACGTTGAGCTCGCGCCCGCCCAGCTTGCCCATGCCGACCACCCAGAACTGGCTGCGGCTGCCGTCGGGCTGCAGCGGCGGGCCGTGGCGTGCGTCGAGTTCGGCAAAAGCCTCGGTGCAGGCGGCGTCGAGCGCCAGTTCGGCCAGTTCGGTCACCGCCCGGGTGACCACGGCCAGCGGCGCCTGCCGGTCGCAGTCCAGCACCGCCAGGCGTTCCATGACCAGCTGCCGCAGGATACGCAGGGCGCTGCCGGTGCCGTGGCCGCTGCTGCGCAGTACGGCCAAGGCCTCGGTCATGGTGGCGCGAACGGGCTCCCCCGGCGGCAGCAGCGCCAGCAGATCGCCATAGCGGCGCCGCAGCCGCTGGACAAAACGCGTGTAGCCGGCCAGATCGCCGGTTGCGTCGATTTCAGGGCCGTTGCCCTTTCCGGGCGAAACAGCGTGTTCGTTCATCAAGCCCCCACCCATGCTGCGGGTCATAATTCCAGACGCTTCCCACTGACCATGATCGAACCGACCACGACAGAACCCTCACGTGCGCTGAAGACAACAGCCGCCGTGGCGCGGGGGCTTTTGTGGTTGTTTTTGGCCGCATGGCTGGTCTTCTTCGCCGTATGGGGCGCATTGCACGGCTGGATTGTGCCGCGAATCGCGGATTTCCGCCCCCGGATCGAAGCCGAGGCCTCGCGGGTCCTGGGGGTGCAGGTGCACATCGGGTCCATCAGCGCGCGGTCGGATGGGCTGGTGCCCTCGTTTTCCCTGAGCGACGTGGTGCTGCTGGACGCCCAGGGGCGCACCGCGCTGCGCCTGCCGCGGGTGGTGGCGGCGCTGTCGCCGCGGTCCCTGTTCAAGCGGGGGTTCGAGCAGCTCTACCTCGACGCCCCCGAACTCGACGTGCGCCGGGCGGCCGATGGCCGCATCTTCGTCGCGGGCATGGCCGTGGGCGACCAGCCCCAGGGTGGCGGCGGGGCGGACTGGCTGTTTTCCCAGGCCGAGGTGGTGGTGCGCCAGGGCACCCTGCGCTGGACCGACGAGCAGCGCGGTGCACCGCCGCTGGCGCTGGCCCAGGTCGACCTGTTGCTGCGCAACCGCACCTGGCGCCACGACCTGCGGCTCGACGCCACCCCACCGGCCGACTGGGGCAGCCGCTTCACCGTCACCGGCCGTTTCCGCCAGCCGCTGCTGGCGGTGCACAGCGGCCGCTGGCAGGACTGGGGGGGGGAGGTACAGGGTGATTTCCCGCATGTCGACGTGGCACAGCTGCTGGCCCACGCCGACCCAGCCCTGCTGGGCCTGGCCAGCGCCAGTGGACAGGGCGCGGTGCGGGCCTGGGCGGACGTGGACCGGGGCCGCATCACCGGCGGCACCCTGGACCTGGCGCTGCGCGACATTGCCGCGCATTTCACCGCCGCCCCGGCGCCGCTGGCCCTGCGTGAGCTGCAGGGCCGCTTCACCGGCCACCGCAGCAACGCGGGTTTCGACGTCAGCAGCCGCGGCCTGGACTTCGAGACGTCGGACGGACTGCGCTGGCCCGGTGGCAATGCCGAACTGCGTTATACCGAGGCGACCCGGACCCAGGCCGCGTTGGGGGCGCTGAAGGCCGACCATCTCGACCTCGGTGCGCTGGCGCAACTCGCCGAAAGCCTGCCGCTGGGCGATGCCGTGCACCGCCAGTGGACCCGCCACGCGCCGCGCGGCCAGGTCGAGCGGCTGGAGGCCCAGTGGGAGGGAGACGTGGCGGCCCCTACGCGCTACCTGGCGCGTGGCCACGTCAGCGACCTGGCCTGGGCCTCGGTGCCACCCGAGGCGGCCGCACTTGCCGCCGCGGCGGCGGCCGAGGCCGCCCTGCTGCGCAGCGACCCCAGCGGACACCACCACGCGCACCCGCCCCTCGGCACACCCGGGGTCCGCGGCGCCACGGTGGAGTTCGACCTGAACCAGACCGGCGGTACGGCCCAGGTCGCGATCGACAACGGCGCGCTCGACTTTCCCGGTGTTTTCGAGGAGCCGGTGGTCCCGATGGACACGCTGCGCGGTGAAGTCCGCTGGCAGCGCGGCGGCGACGGCCGCCTCTCGCTGCAGGTTCCGCGTATGGTCTTTGCCAACGCCGACACGGCCGGCGAGGTCCAGGCCACCTGGCACACCGGCGAGGGCGACATGCGCCTGCCGGGGATCCTGGACCTGAGCGGCAGCCTGTCGCGCGCCGACGGCACGCGGGTGCACCGCTACCTGCCGCAGGGCATTCCGCCGGAGGCACGCCACTACGTACGTGACGCCATCACGGCGGGGGTGGCGACCAGCGCGCAGTTCCACGTGCGCGGCGACCTGCGCCACGTGCCGGCGAGCGATGCCAAGCAGGGCGAATTCCACATCACCGCCAAGCTGCGCGACGTGGCCTACAACTACGCGCCGCCCTCCACCCAGCCGGCCGGGCGCCCGCCCTGGCCGGCGCTGGCCAACCTGTCGGGTGAACTGGTGTTCGACCGCAACAGCATGGAGGTGCGCAACGCCGCCGGGCGCCTGGTCGGCCCCAGCGGCAAGGCGGGCGAGGTGGTCGTGACCCGGGCCGAGGCGCGGATTCCCGACCTGGCGCGTTCCGTTGTCGGTGTCCAGGCCGATGCCCAGGGGCCGCTGGCCGAGATGCTGGGCATCGTCAACGGCTCGCCGCTGGCGGCCATGACCGCCGACGCCCTGGCCCATGCCACCGCCACCGGCATGGCCGGGCTGCGGCTGGGGCTGGAACTGCCCATCGCCAACATCCGCGACAGCAAGGTGAAGGGCACCCTCGCGCTGGCCGGCAACGACCTGCGCATCACCCCCGACACACCGCTGCTCGGCCGTATCCGGGGCAATGTGGCCTTCACCGAGGGTGGTTTGGCGGTCGCCGGTGCACAGATGCGTCTGCTGGGCGGCGATGCCAAGGTCGACGGCAACCTGCGCAGCACAGGCGCGCCGGCCCCGGGCGCCACCGGTGCGGCCGGCGCCGCTGTCCCCGGCGCCAGCCCCGAGTACGTGCTGGCCTTCCGGGCCCAGGGCACGGCCACCGCCGACGGCCTGCGCCAGGCGCGCGAACTGGGGGCAGTGGCGCGCATCGGCGACCATGCCAGCGGCGCCGCGCCCTATACCGCGGCCCTGACCATCCGCGGCGGCGGCCACCCCGAACTCAGCATCAACAGCAGCCTGCAGGGCCTGGCGCTGGACTTTCCTGCGCCGCTGGGCAAGGCGGCGGAGGCCGCGCTGCCGCTGCGCTACGAAAACACGGTGCAACGCGAGTCCGGGGGGGCGGGGCCGCGCGAGCAGATCGCACTGGACCTGGGCAGCAGCCTCCAGGTGCGTTATGTACGCGACCTGTCGGGTGCCGTGCCGCGGGTGCTGCGCGGCAGCATCGCCGTCGGCCTGGGCGCCGGCGAGTCGGCCCCCCTGCCCGACGCGGGCGTCAGCGCCAACGTCCGTGTGGCACAGCTCGACGCCGACGCCTGGGAGGCCGCGCTGGTGGGCCCGGCCCCCGGCCGGGCGGAAGCCGCCGCGCGCACGGTGCCCACGGCCTCGTCCGCGTCGGCGCTGGGCATGGCCGCCACGGCGGCGCAGGACTACCTGCCCGACACCCTGGCCCTGCGGGTCGGTGTGCTGACGGCGGACGGCCGCACCCTGCGCAACCTGGTGGTGGGCGGTTCGCGCAGCGGCACGGTCTGGCGTGGCAACCTCGACGCGGACGAACTCAGCGGCTACCTGGAATACCGCGAGGCGGCCGGCGCCGCGCCGCCACGGGTCTATGCGCGGCTGGCGCGCCTGCGGGTGCCCGAAAGTGCCACCACCGAGGTCGAGAACCTGCTGGGCGAGAAGGCGCCTGCGGCGGCCGAGGCCAGCGGCAGCCAGTTGCCGGCGCTCGACATCGTGGTCGACGATTTCGAACTCAAGAACCGGCACCTGGGCAAGCTGGAGGTCGATGCCGTCAACCGCCCCGACGCCGATGGCCGCGACCGCGAATGGCGGCTGAACAAACTCAGCCTGTCGCTGCCCGAGGCCACCTTCGCGGCCACCGGCCGCTGGGCCCGCCTGGCGCGCGGCGATGCGGCGCGCCACACCGACATGGATTTCCGCCTCGACATCCGCGACGCGGGGGCGCTGCTGGGGCGCTTCGGCATGGCCGGCGTGGTGCAGCGCGGTGCCGGACGGCTGCAGGGCCAGGTCGACTGGAAGGGGTCGCCCTTCACGCCCGACTACGGGTCCATGGACGGCACCCTGCACCTCGACGTCGCGTCCGGCCAGTTCCTCAAGGCCGACCCGGGGCTGGCCAAGCTGCTCGGCGTGCTGTCGCTGCAGTCGCTGCCGCGGCGGCTGGCGCTCGACTTCCGCGACGTGTTCAGCGAAGGCTTCGCTTTCGACTTCGTGCGTGGTGACGTACGGATCGACAACGGCACCGCCCGCACCAACAACCTGCAGATGAAGGGCGTCAACGCCGCGGTGCTGATGGATGGCAGCGCCGACATCCAGCACGAGACCCAGGACATCCGGGTGGTGGTCGTGCCCGAGATCAATGCCGGCACCGCCTCCCTGGTGGCGGCCGTCATCAACCCCGCCGTCGGCCTGGGCACCTTTCTCGCCCAGGTGTTCCTGCGCGGCCCCTTGACCCAGGCGGCGACACAGGAATTCCATGTGACGGGTGGATGGAGCGACCCGAAAATCGTCAAACTCACCGGGCGCGACCGCCTCGGCGCGCAGCCTCCCGCGTCCGCATCGACCCCCTGAAGACCCTGCCAGAAGGAAAATCCCCCATGCACGTCGCTACCCTGCAGATGGTGTCCGGCCCCGAGGTCGAGGCCAACCTGCGTACCGCCCGCGGGCTGCTGGAGGAGGCCGCGGCGGCCGGCGCCGAGCTGGCGGTGCTGCCCGAATACTTCTGCCTGTTCGGCTACCAGGACACCGACAAGCTGGCGCACCAGGAGGCCTGGGGCGGCGGCGGACCGATCCAGTCCTTCCTGTCGCAGTCGGCCCGTGAACTGGGCCTGTGGATTGCCGGCGGCACCCTGCCGGTGGCCACGGCCGACCCGGCGCGGGCCCGCAACACGCTGCCGGTGTTCGGTCCCGACGGCCGCTGCGCCGCGCGCTACGACAAGATCCACCTGTTCCGCTTCGACGACGGGCAGAACGCCTACGACGAGGCCCGCACGCTCGACGGCGGCGATACACCGGCGCACTTCGACCTGCCCTCGCGCGACGGCCATACCTGGCGCGTCGGCCTGTCGGTCTGCTACGACCTGCGTTTTCCGGAGCTCTACCGCCGCTACGCGGCCGACGGCTGCGACCTGCTGCTGGTGCCCTCGGCCTTCACCCATGTGACCGGCCAGGCCCATTGGGAGCTGCTGCTGCGCGCCCGCGCGGTGGAAAACCTGGCCTACGTCGCCGCTGCGGCGCAGGGCGGTGTGCACCAGAACGGCCGGCGCACCTGGGGCCATTCGATGCTGGTCGAGCCCTGGGGCGCCGTACTGGCCGAGCGCAGCGAAGACGGCCCTGGCATGGCCCTGGCGGAACTCGACGCCACGCGCCTGCAGGGCCTGCGCAGCCGCCTGCCGGCGCTGGAACACCGGCGTTTGTGACGGTGCCACCCGTCCTGCCCACGCTGCCCGCCGGGGTGCTGTTCCCGGTGCGCCGGCCGGCACCTTCGCTGTGGCTGCGCTGGTCGCTCTGGCCGCTGCTGGTGGTGCTGGTGGTGGTGATGCTGGGCACGCTGGTGTGGCTGGCCGGCCGCTACGAGGCCAGCCAGGTGCAGGGCCGCATCGAACGCGACGTGGCCGATGCGGTGGCCGACATCCGCGGCGGGCTGGCCCGCAACCTGCAGAGCCTGCAGGCCCTGCAGGCCAGTGGCCCCACGCCGGAGCAGTGGGCCGGCGCGGCGGCGCAGCTGATGCGCGAGCGCCGCGAGTTCATGCGCATCGAATGGCGCGATGCGGCCCTGGCGGTGCAGGCCTACACCAACACCCCCTACCGCCCGCTGAATTTCGGTGGCCGCGCCGAGCGTGAGGTGGTGATCGCCACCTCGGACATCCAGCTGACCTGCGCGGCCGCGCGCCGCGCCAGCGGTGCCATGTATTCGCCCAGCTATTTCCTGCCGCGCCAGGACAGCCTGGGCATGGAGGTGCTCGACGTCTGCGTGCCGCTGTCGGCCGGCACCCGGCCGGCCGGCTACCTGGTCGCCACCTATGGCCTGCAGGAAATCCTGGCCGACCTGGTCAGCCCCCAGATCACCCGCCACCAGGACATTTCCTTTGCCGAGTCCGACGGCACCCGGCTGGCCGCGCTGCACGGTTCGGTGCGGCGCGGCACCCGGCTCTTCAGCGCGCACCAGATGCTCGACCTGCCGGGCAGCGCGCTGGTGCTGCGCATGGACAGCTGGCACGGCGCGCCCAGCGTGTTCCCCAACTTCCTCACCGCGCTGGTCACCTTCATGTCGATCGCGCTGGTCTGGGTGCTGGTGCTGCTGGTCAAGGACAACCGGCGCCGGCTGCAGGCCGAATACGACCTGGCCGAGGCGCTGGCCTTCCGCAAGGCGATGGAGGATTCGCTGGTCACCGGGCTGCGCGCGCGTGACCTGCAAGGCCGCATCACCTACGTCAACCCCGCGTTCTGCAAGATGGTGGGTTTTGCGGTCGAGGAACTGATCGGCCGCGACGACGACCTTCCGTACTGGCCGCCGGAGCGGGTCGACGAGAACCGCCGCCGCCACGCCAGCCGCATCGCCGGGGGGGTGCTGCCGCCGCGCGAGGGTGTGGAGTCGGTCTTCATGCGCAAGGACGGCTCGCGTTTTCCGGTCCTCATCATCGAGGCGCCGCTGATCAACGCGCAGGGCCAGCACACGGGCTGGATGGGAGCCTTCCTCGACGTCAGCGAGCAGCGCCGCATCGAAGAGCTGTCGCGCGCCACCCACGAACGGCTGCAGGCCACGGCGCGCCTGGCCACGGTGGGCGAGATGGCTTCGCTGCTGAGCCATGAACTCAACCAGCCGCTGGCGGCCATCTCCAGCTACGCGACAGGTTCGCTCAACCTGCTGCGGGAAGAGGGCGTGCCGCAGTCCGGCGAGATGGCCGACATCGCCGTCGCGGTGCACCGCATCGCCGAACAGGCCGAGCGCGCCGGCCGGGTGATCCGCAGTGTCAACGACTTCGTGCGCCGCCGCGAGCAGTCGCGCGAGGCCATCGCACCGCGCACGCTGATCGACGCGGTCATGCCGCTCATCAGCCTGCAGGCGCGCAACCTGGGCACACAGGTGTGCACCACGACCGACCCGGGCCTGCCGCGTGTGCTGTGCGACCGGACCATGGTGGAGCAGGTGCTGCTCAACCTGGCACGCAACGGCATGCAGGCCATGCAGGCCTGCGGCAGCGGCGAGCGGGTGCTCGACATCGAGGTGCGCGCCGCCGCATCCGACGCCCGCGGCGGCTGGCTCGAATTCCGCGTTGCGGACCGGGGTGCGGGCATCTCGGCGGAGGTGGAGGCCCAGCTGTTCACCCCCTTCTTCACCACCAAGACCGAGGGCATGGGCCTGGGCCTGAGCCTGTGCCGCACGGTGATCGAGCAGCACGGCGGTTTCCTGGGGCATGCACCCAACGCGCCGGTCGGCACCGTCTTCTTCTTTACCCTGCCCGTGGAAAAAAGGCCCTGAATCCCATGCGACCCGGACTCGATGCAACGGTTTTTATCGTCGACGACGACGCCGGCGTGCGTGACGCGCTGGCCTGGCTGCTGCGCTCGCGGCGCCTGCTGAGCGAATCCTTCGCCAGCGCCGAGGCTTTCGACGAGATGCTGCGGCAGGCAGAAGGCGAGGGCGGCGCTTCGCTGGCGCCCCTGTCGCACCCCTGCTGCCTGCTGCTGGACGTGCGTATGCCCGGCACCAGCGGGCTGGCGCTGTTCGACGCCCTGGTGGCGCGCGGCCTGCACACCGTGATGCCGGTGATTTTCCTGACCGGCCACGGCGACGTGCCGACGGCGGTGGACGCGGTCAAGCGCGGCGCCTTCGATTTCTGCGAGAAGCCCTTTTCCGACAACGCGCTTGTCGACCGGGTGGAGCAGGCGCTGCGCCAGTCGGCCGGCGTGCTGGCGCAACGCCGCGAGGCCCAGGGGGTGCAGGCCAAGCTGACCGAGCTGACCGAGCGCGAGCGCGACGTCATGCGCCTGGTGGTCGAAGGCCTGCCCAACAAGCTGATCGCCGACCAGCTCGACATCAGCGTGCGTACGGTGGAGGTCCACCGCGCGCGGGTCTTCGACAAGATGAACGTGCGCTCGGCCGTGGAACTGGCCAACCTGCTGCGCACGGCCGGCAGCTAGCCGCCGCCGGACCGCTTGTTAACCGCGGCCGGGCTCGCCGACGTAGATTTCCACCCGCCGGTTGCGTGCCCGCC
>JAZJYT010000009.1:0-87819 GCA_040390235.1 Pseudomonadota bacterium
CTGCCGCGCGCCTCGCCGCCCATGTCTTCCAGCCGCGTGCGCACCGCGGGCACCTGCAGGGCGCGCTGGGTTTCGGCGTTGAGGCGGTCGATGACCGGGCGCGGCGTGCCGGCCGGCGCCATCAGCCCGGCCCAGGAACTGACGTCGTAGCCGGGCACGCCCTGCTCGGCGACCGTGGGCACGGCCGGCAGGCCGGGCCAGCGCTGCGCCCCGGTGGCGGCCACGATGCGCACTTTGCCCGCCTGCACATTGGACATCACCGCCGTGGGCGGGATGATGACGATAGGCACGTCGCCGGCCAGCAGCGCGGTGAGCGAGGCCGCGTCGCCCCGGTAGGGCACGTGCAGCAGCGGCACCCCCGACATCCTGGCCAGCAGTTCGCCGGCCAGGTGGTGGGTGGAGCCTATGCCCGCGGTGCCGTAGGCGATGCTGCCCGGCGCGGCCCGCGCGGCGGCCAGCACTTCGGCGAAGTTCTGGAACTTCGCGTTGGCGTTGACCGCGATCAGGAAGGGGAAGTAGGTGATGGTCGACACCATGTCGAAGTCGGCCACCGTCTTGTAGGGCAGCGCGTGGTAGAGCGCACCGGCGACCGCATGGCCACCGGTGGCCAGCAGCAGGGTGTAGCCGTCGGGCTTGGCACGCGCCACCGTGGTGGCGGCGATGGTGCCGCCGGCGCCGGTCTGCGCCTCGACCACGAAGGGCTGGCCCATGGTCCTGCCCATCTCGATGCCGACGGCACGTGCGATGGCGTCGGCGTTGCCACCGGGGGCGAAACCCTGCAGCAGGCGGATGGCGCGCTCGGGATAGGCCTGCGCCCAGGCCGGCACCGCGGGCAGCAAGGGTGCCAGGGCGGCGGCGCCGAGCGTTGCGGCGAAGTGTCTTCTGTGCATGTTTGTCTCCTTCGGGTTGGCCGGACGCTCAGCGCTGCTGCGCGACCACCGGGTTGACCAGCGTGCCCACCGCCTCGATCTCCACTTCCACCGTGTCGCCGGCCTGCATGAACTGCGGCGGCTTCTTGCTCCAGCCCACACCCGCGGGGGTGCCGGTGACAAACACGTCGCCCGGCGCCAGGGTGAAGATGGTGGAGGCGTAGGCAATCAGCTTGGGGATCGAGAAGATCAGCTGGCCGGTGTCGCTGGACTGCACCGTCTTGCCGTTGAGCCGGGTTTCGAGCTTGAGCACGCGGCCGGGCGCGATCTCGTCGGCCGTCACCATCCACGGCCCGAAACCGCCGGTGGACTCGAAGTTCTTGCCCGAAGCAATCTGCTTGGCGTGGAACTGCCATTCACGCACGCTGGCGTCGTTGTAGACGCTGTAGCCGGCGATGTGCTTGTAGGCATCCGCCTCGGCGATGTCGCGGCCGCCCTGGCCGATGATGACGGCGAGTTCACCCTCCCAGTCCAGCGAGTCGGAGATGTGCGGCCGCACGATGGGCCCCTGGTGCGGCGTCTGCGAGCGCCACACGCGCAGGAAGATGGGCGGCTCGGCCGACAGCTCGCGCTGCAGGCCGGCGGCCAGCACCTCCTGGTGGTGGTCCATGTAGTTGCGCACCGCGCAGATGATTTTTTCCGGGCGCGGAATCGGCTCGACATAGGTCACGTCGGCCAGCCTGGCATCGGCCTGCAGGCCGGCCACCAGCGCATCGCGCCGGGCGTAGTCGGGGCTGCCGATGAAGTCGGCCAGGGTGGCGTGGCCGGTGCGGGCGGCCAGGTCGGCGACGCCCTCGCCCACGACCACACCCCAGGTTTCGCGGCCGGCGTGCCGGTAGGACATCAGTTTCATGCGGACTCTTTCATTTGGAAGTCGTGTGGGAAGTTGTGCTGAATGCGTGCCGGGAATTTTTGTGCATAAAACATATTTATCTGCATAGTGTTTCTACCTACGCAGGATCGATGCGGCGACCCGCTATGATTTCGCCCGAGATGCGCCCCACCCCACCGACCCCCGCCAAGGCCGAAACCGACACGCCGCTGGCCGAGCACGCCTACCGCTGCCTGCGGCAGGCCATCGTGCGCTGCGAGTTCCAGCCCGGCCAGCGCCTGCGGGTGGAGGAACTGGGCCGCCAGTACGCCATCAGCAGCAGCCCGCTGCGCGAGGCGCTGAGCCGGCTGACCGAACAAGGGCTGGTGCGGGCTTTCGAGAATCGCGGTTTCCACGTGGCACCGCTCACGGTCGAGGGCATCACCGACCTGACCCGGGTGCGGCTGCTGGTGGAATGCGAGGCGCTGCGCGATGCCATGGCCCACGGCGACGACGCCTGGGAAGCGGCTGTGGTGGCCAGCGCCCACGGCCTGGCCCTGGTGGAGCAGCGCCTGGGCGACGGGCCGCTGGTGCTCGACGAGGCCTGGTCGGGCCGGCACCGCGACTTCCACCTGGCGATCTATGCCGCCTGCCGCTCGCCCCTGCTGCGCGATATGGTGAACGTGCTGTTCGACAACGCCGAGCGCTACCGCCAGTTCTCGGCGCGGCACCGCCAGGTGCTGCGCAAGAAGCACGCCGAGCACCAGCGGCTGATGGCCGCCGTACTGGCACGCGACGAAGACAAGGCCCTGGGCCTGCTGCGCCAGCACATCTCGGCCACCGAACGCAATGTGGTGGAGTGCCTGATGGGCCTGCCGGGCGGCACGGCCCAGTAGCCGAGGGGCTGCGCACGGCGGGGCCGGTAGCCGACCGGCTGTTCGAGATCGAGTTCCTCGACCCCGGCGCGGAGGCCTTCGCCTTTACCTTCGGGTGACCGCCGCCGGTTCGGTCTGCGGTACCGCACCGGGAGTCCAGGCCGACCAGACCTCGGCGGGTGAACGGGATTTTGCCGCCGGCGGCGCCTCGGCCACGCTGCCCAGGCTGACGAAGCCGGCCAGGAATTCTTCCGGACGCACACCCAGCTGCGCGGCCAGCTCCACGTCGAAACAACGTTCGCCGCTGAGCACGATGGCACCGAAGCCCAGGCGGTGCGCGGCCTGCAGCAGGTTGCCCAGCGCCGCGCCGGCGGACAGCCACTGTTCGCGCACCGGCACCTGGCTGCGGGCCTGCGGCGAGACGACAAAGGCCAGCAGCACCGGCGGACGGGTGGCGTGTTCACGCGCGCGGCGCAAGTCGTCGGCCGGCGCCAGGGGATCGCGGCGGCGTTTTTCTGCTTCGAATACATCGGCCAGCGCGGCGCGCTGGCCGGACGCGAATTCAACGACCCGCCACGGGTGCAGGCCGCCATGGTCCGGCGCGCGCAGGGCGGCCTGCAGCATCGGGCCGATGTCGTGCGGCCCCGGGCCCGGGGCCCGCAGGCGTTTGGGCGAGACGGAGCGGCGCGCCAGCAGCGGCCCTACCGCGGCCTGGGCGCGCATGGCACCCACGTCGCGGTGCAGTCCCTCGTATTCCTGGACGAACAGACGCGCCCAGCCCAGCACCCGCTGGCCCTCGGGCGTGAAGCCCGCGAAGCCGGGGCCGGGCCGCAGCACGGGCCGGCCCACCGCCCGTTCGACGGCATAGACCGCCTTCAACACCGCATCGGGTGCCAGGCCGCAGGCTTGCGCGGCGGCACCGAGTTCGTTTTCCCGGGCCAGGGCCAGCAGGCAGCGCAGGTGATCGGTCTGCATGCTTCAGTCCGCGCAGGCCGTGTTCGGGGTATGGAGGGGCGTATTCATGGCACTTGTTCGCTGTATTTCAGTAAGCATATCGGGATGGCCAAGCACTTCAGCGGCCGTGCCGCAGACCGTTTGCCACGGCCCGGGTCTGCGCGCGCAGCCAGGCGCCGCCGGGATCGCTTTCCCGGTGGGCATGCCACTGCATCGATTGTTCGATGGTCGGCGGCCTGACCGGCAAGGCCAGCACCTTCAGCGGCAGGGTCGCCGCGTACAGCAGGGCGAGCCGCCGGTGGATGGTGGCGATGCGGTGTGTACCCACCACCATGTGCGGCACGGTGTTGAAGCTGCTGACCACCACCTCCACCCGCCGGTGGAAACCGGTGCTGCGGAAAAAACGCTCCTCCATATGCGAGACGCTGTGTTTGCCGTACTTCACCACCACGTGGGCCAGGCCGAGGAACTGCGCCAGCGTCGGGTGCTTGCCGATCCGGCGGTTGCCGGCCCACGCCAGGCAGACGAAGTCGTCCTTGAACAGCACCTCCGAAGGGTGGTCCGCGGCCAGCAGTTCGCGTGCGGACAGCAGCAGGTCGATGTCGCCCTCCTCCAGCGAATGCGATGGCGCGTCGGAGAATGGAACGATCTCCACGCCCACGTTCGGCGCCGTGTCGCGGATCTGCCGCAGCAGGTCGGCGATGAGCACGGTGGCACCGTAGTCGGACGCCATGATGCGGAACTGGCGCGACGAGGCGGCAGGCTCGAACACCGGCTGGGTCTGGACGACGGCCTCGATCTGGATCAGGATGGCGCGCACCGGCCGCACCAGCGCGTCGGCCACGGAGGTCAGGTGCAGCTGCCGGCCCAGCGGCACCAGCAGCGGATCACCGAAATGCGCACGCAGCCTGGCCAGGCAGCCGCTCATCGCGGACTGGGTGATGTGCAGTTGTTCCCCCGCGCGGGTGACGTTGCGGTGCTGCAGCAGCGCGTCGAGCGCCACCAGCAGGTTCAGGTCCAGGCCGTTGAGGTTCACATCGTTTCAACCATGGCTATTGTCAATGGTGCATATCTCCACAAACGATTTTACAGATACCTACGTGCACCTTACCGTGGTGTGATGCTTGATACCGTGAAGCCCCCCACATTGCCCGGCAGCCTGCAGACCAACCGCCGGCTCGACCAGTGGCTGGCCTTCGGCCCGGGCCGCACGGTGCGTATCCGCACCGGCAAGGTCGAGATCGGCCAGGGCATCCTCACCGCGCTGCTGCTGATCGCCGCCGAGGAGCTCGACCTGCCGCTGGCGAGCGTGTCGATCGAGCCCGCCACCACGGCCAGCGGGCCCGACGAGGGGGTGACGGCCGGCAGCCTGTCGGTGCAGCATTCGGGCAGCGCGCTGCGCCACGCCTGCGCCGAGGTGCGCGCCATCGCACTGCACAAGGCGGCGTCGGCCCATGGCCTCCCGGCCGGAGAACTCCGGGTGCACCTCGGCGACATCCTCCTGCCCGATGGAAGCAAGGCCGGCGACTACTGGCAGTGGCTGACCCCAACCGACCTGGCGGTGGAAGCCTCCGGCCAGGCCAGGACCAAAGCGCACACCGCCTTCACCGTCGTCGGCAAGGGCATGGCGCGCATCGACCTGCACGACAAGGTGTTCGGCAAGCCACGTTTTATCCATGACCTGCGCCTGCCCGGCATGGTCCATGGACGCATCGTGCGGCCGCCATCGCGCTCGGCCCGGCTGGTGGCCGTGCAGCCCGGGGCGGTCGAAGCCCTGGCCGGTGTGCTGAAGGTGGTGGTCGACGGGCGTTTTATCGCCGTCATCGCCGAGAGCGAACACACGGCCGTCAAGGCCGCCGAGGCGCTGGCCGCCCTGTGCGAATGGCAGGAGTCGCCCGACCTGCCCGACCAGAACGACCTGGCCGCATTCCTCACCAGCACGCCGGCCGTCACCACCGTTCCGTACGACACCTCGCAACCCGCAACGCCGGAGCCTGACCAGGCTTCGCAAGGCCTGGTGCAGCACCGGGCCGAGTACCTCAAGGCCTTCCACGCCCATGCCTCCCTCGGCCCCTCGTGCAGTGTCGCGCTGTGGAGCGGCAACGAACTGCAGGTCTGGAGCAACAGCCAGGCCATCCACAACCTGCGCGACGACCTGGTCCACCTGCTGGCCCACCAGGGTCTGCCGGTGCCCGAGGCGAACATCACCGTGCGCCACATCGAAGGAGCCGGCGCCTACGGCCACAACGGTGCCGACGACGTGGCCGGCGACGCGGTGCTGCTGGCGCTGGCCTGGCCCGGCGCGCCGGTGCGGGTGCTGTGGAGCCGTGCCGACGAACTCACCTGGAGCCCCATGGGCGCCGCCCAGCTGGTGCGGCTGAGCGCCGCGCTGGATGCCAAGGGCATGATCCGGCAGTGGCAGACCGAGGTATGGGCCAACGGCTACGCCTGCCGGCCGGGCCGCAGCGCCATACCGACCCTGCTGGGGGCCGGCCACTGCGCCCGCGGCCAGCCCGCGCCCATCTCGGTCAACATGCCCTACGAGGCCGGCGGCGGGGCCGACCGCAACAGCGTGCCGCTCTACGACATCCCGTCGGTGAAGGCCATCACCCACCGGCTCGACGTGATGCCCATCCGCACCTCGTCCATCCGCGGGCTGGGCGCCTACCCAAACGGCTTCGCCATCGAGTCCTTCATGGACGAGCTGGCGCTGGCCCACGGCATCGACGCCATAGACTTCCGCCGCCGGCACCTGCAGCACAACCCGCGCGCACTGGCGGTGCTGGACAAGGTGATGGCGCAGTGCCGTTGGTGGAACGACACCGCCGGGCGCGGCGAGGGCATCGGCCACGGCTTCGCCATCGCCCGCTACAAGACCATCGGCGCCTGGTGCGCCATCGCCGCGCGTGTGGAGTGCGCGGAAAAAGTCCGGGTGACCGACATGGAGATCGCGGTGGACGTGGGGCAGGTGATCGACCCCGACGGGGTACGCAACCAGGTCGAGGGCGGTGCCATCCAGAGCGCCAGCTGGGCGCTGATGGAGCAGCTCCGCTTCGACGACACCCGCCTGACCAGCAACAGCTGGGACACCTACCCCATCCTGCGTTTCGGCGACGTGCCGCGGGTGCGGGTGCACCTCATCGACCGGCCCGAGTGCGATCCCATCGGCTCCGGCGAGGCGGTGCAGGGGCCGGCGGCCGGCGCCATCGCCAACGCCGTGGCCGACGCGCTGGGCGTGCGGGTGCGCAAGCTGCCGCTGACGCAGGACAACATCATGGCGGCCATGGACGACTGAGGCGGCCGGACAGCGGCAGACGGCCGGGACCGGAGCGCGCGGCATGGGGTGTCCGCCGGCTGTCGTTATGTCAGAATGGATACATCGACTAACACCCCCTGGAGAAGACACATGGCGAACACTGCGCAGCAACCGAAACGCCCCCTGCCCTGCCGTGGCGTTTACGGTTCGGCCACTCTGCTGGCCGCCCTGCTGCTGGCTGGTTGCGGCGGCGGCAGCGGCTCCGGCGGCGGCACCGCGCTGAAGGTCGACGGCGCGGTGGACCGCCCCGCCAGCTACGCCCTGGGCGACCTGGCGCTGGTACCGCCGGTGGCGCAGGCAGTGAGCTTCAGCAGCGGTTCGGCCGCGCCGGTGCCGCACGTCTACGCCGGGCCGCCGCTGTGGACGGTGCTCAACGGCTCGGGTGTGCAGCTCGATGCCACGAAAAAGAACGACATCCTCAACCGCTACGTGCTGGCCACCGGCGCCGACGGCTACAAGGTGGTGTTCGCCCTGGGCGAGCTGAGCCCCGACTTCGGCAACAAACCCAGCATCGTGGCCACCGGCGAGGTCGTTGCCAACGTGCCCGGCCCGCTCAACGCCACCGACGGCCCGCTGCGGGTGACGGCGCCCGGCGACGTGAAGGGCGGGCGCTACGTGTCCATGCTCAACCACCTGACGGTGCGCACCTCGGCCTCCACCGCGGCGGGCATCGGCGGGGTGGTGTCGCCCTCCTTCGCGGTATCCGGCGCGGTGCTGCGGCCGCAGACCTTCACCCTGGCCGCGCTGCAGGCGCTGCCGGCCACCACGCAGGCCATTGCCGGCACCTCCTACACCGGCGTCAGCCTGTTCACGCTGCTCAACAGCGTCACCGGCCTGGCGGTCGATGCCACGGCCAAGAACCCCAGCCTGGCGATGTACGCGGTGGCCACCGGCAGCGACGGCTACAAGGCCATGGTGTCGCTGGGCGAGATCGATCCGGGCTTCGGCAACCGCGGCGCCCTCATCGCCTACCAGACGGCCGGCGCCGGCCTGGGCCCCAACGGCGTGGCGCGGCTGGTGGTGGACGGCGACGTGAAGCAAGGGCGCTCGGTGTCCAACCTGGTCGCCATCGAGGTGTTCGCCGCAGCGGCGGCACCCGCCCCCTGATGCGGATGGCGGCCCATGGCGGAAAGTGATCCGACGGCCGGCCTGCTGCTGCGGGTCGACGGCCATGTGCCCCATCCCCGCACCTTCAGCCTGGCGCAGCTGCAGGCCCTGCCGCAGGTGGACCTGGGGCCGACCGAGGTGGTGTGCCTGTCGGCGCGCCAGGTGCGGCGCGCGCACCACTATGCCGGTGTGCGCATCACCGACCTGCTGGGCGAGACCGGTTTCGGCACACTGCCGCGCAACACCCTCAAGCAGTGTGTGGTGGTCTGCCACGGCGCGGACGGCTACCGCGCCATCTTCAGCTGGAACGAGTTGTTCAACACCGCCGTGGGCGACCGGGCCCTGGCCATCGTGCAGCGCGACGGCCGGCCGCTGGCCGACGACCCGGGCGAACTGTCGCTGATCTCCGCGGCCGACCTGCTGGGCGGGCCGCGCAACCTGCAGGCGCTGGTGATGGTGGAGGCCTGCCTGCTGCCCTGATACACAAGGCGGCCCCGGCCATGCCAGAATGGATTGGCACCTGCGTTCCCTCCGTCCGAACCCCCCTCCGAGACCGATTCCATGAAAATCAGCGCCCGCAATGTCCTGCCCGGCACCATCGTTGCCATCGTCCGCGGCCCGGTGACCACCGAGGTCACGCTGGAAATCGCCCCGGGCGTGCAGATCGTCTCGACCATCACCAGCAATTCGGCCGAATCGCTCAAGCTGGCCGAAGGCGGCAAGGTCTATGGTGTGATCAAGGCGTCGAGCGTGATGGTGGCGACGGACTGAACTATTGCACCGCCGGCCTGCTCGAACCCGGAACCAAGCTTTTCCGGAGCCCCGCATGAAGACCCTGCACGGACGCCGCCCCCTGCTCATCGCCGGGGGCTCCCTGGTGGCGCTGGCCGTTTTCGAGATGTTCGGCCTGGCGCAGCGCAAGGCCGGCGCCGCCGAGGTCGTGTTCGAGGTGCACCACACCGACGACGAATGGCGCAAGCTGCTCGACGGCCCGCAGTACAACGTGCTGCGCCGCGAAGGCACCGAACGCCCCTACAGCAGCCCGCTCAACGACGAGCACCGGGCCGGAAAATTTTCCTGCGCCGGCTGCCAGCTCGATGCGTTTTCGTCCAGCACCAAGTTCGACAGCCACACCGGCTGGCCCAGCTTCTGGAAGCCGCTGGACAACGCCGTGGCGCAAAGCCGCGACACCAGTTTCGGCATGACCCGCAACGAAGTCCACTGCCGCCGCTGCGGCGGCCACCTGGGCCACGTGTTCGACGACGGCCCCAAACCCACCGGCCTGCGCTACTGCATGAACGGCGTGGCGATGAAGTTCACCCCCGGAATGGCGTAACCCTCCTGGGTAGAACAGCCTAACGGTTCAGCGACGACCCCCCGCAGATGGCGATGTCCTGCCCGGTGATGGCCGCCGCGGCGGGCGACAGCAGGTAGCCCACCAGCGCCGCGATCTCTCCGGGCTGGATCAGCCGGCCGATGGGTGGCAGGCGCGGTGTGCTGGCGGCACGCGCCGGGTCGTCCAGCATGGCGGTCTGCGTGGCCGCCGGCGACACCACGTTGATCGTGACACCCCGCGGCGCCACCTCGGCCGCCCAGCTGCGCGCCAGCGCGACCAGCGCGGCCTTGGTGGCGGCGTACTGCCCGCGCCCGGCCATGCCCTGCGCCACCCGGCTGCCGATGAAGACCACCCGCCCCGCCCCGCGCGCCGCCATGGCCGGCACCAGCGCATCGGCCAGCCGCGTGGCGCCATCCACATGCAGCCGCCACATCAGCTCGCCGCCCGCATGGTCGAGCTGCCCCAGCGGCCCCACCCGCAGCACACCCGCCGCATGCACCAGCGCGTCCAGCGGCGGCAGCAGCGCGGCCGCACGGGCGATGTCCTCCCCCCGCGCCAGGTCCACCGGCACATGGGTGAAGGCCGCGTGCGAGACCGCGGCCGGCGCCACGTCCAGCCCGCTGACGGCCCAGCCCTCGGCCAGCAGCGCCTCCACTATCGCCCGCCCGATGCCCGAGCTGCTGCCCGTGACCGCAACATGCCGGAAACCGCCTTCAGCGCTCACACGCCCTCCTTCCAGGAACACCGAGGAACCGGCTTTGCCGGGCCTCCGGTGTTGCCCCCTGCAAGGGGGTTGGCGCAGCGACACGAAGTGCGCGAAGCCTGGGGGTGAGCCTTATTCCACACGTATGTTGCCTTCGGTGATGATTTTTTGGGACCGCGCCATGTCGTCGTGCTGGAACTTCACGAAGTCCTCCGCACTGCCGGGCGTGAGCAGCAGCCCCTGCTCCTTGAGTTTCTCGCGCAGGTCGGTGGCCAGCGCCTTGTTGACCTCGGTGTTGAGTTTCTGCGTGATGTCGGCCGGCAGCTTCGCCGGACCCCACAGGCCGTACCAGCTGTAGAACTCGTAGCCGGGAATGGTTTCGGCCACGGTGGGCACATCGGGCAGGTTGGGCGCACGCTGGGCCGAGGTGACGGCCACCACCCGCAGCAGGCCGGCCTTGTGGTACTGGAGCGAACCCAGGATGGGGTCGATAAAACCGTCGATCTGCCCGCCGATCAAATCCTGGAAGGCCGGCGCCGTGCCCTTGTAGGGCACGATCAGGTAGTCGAGCCCGCCGGCACGCTTGAGCAGCTCGGTCGACAGGTGGCCGGCCGAGCCGATGGAGCCCACGGCAAACGTCATCTTGCCCGGGTGCGCACGGGCATAGGCGATGAGCGATTTCACGTCGGTGATCGGCAGGCTCTTGTTGATGGCCACCGACAGCGGCGCCTTGGCCACCAGCGACACCGCGGTGAAGTCCTTCACCACGTTGTAGGGCACCGACTTCATGGTCATCGGCGCGGTGACGAAGGTCGAGGCGTTGAACAGCAGCGTGTAGCCGTCGGCCGGTGCCTTGGCCACCGCGTCGGCGCCGATGCTGCCGTTGCCGCCGGGCCGGTTCTCGATGACGAAGGCCTGGCCGGTCTGCTCGCCGAGCTTCTGCGCCAGCTGCCGGCCCACCGCGTCGAGTGTGCCGCCGGGCGGGAACGGGATGATGACCCGCACCGGCTTCGACGGGTAGGCCTGCGCCAGCGCGGCGCCACAAACCGCCAGGGCAGCCGCGGCCAGCGCGGCCCGGATAAAGAATGTGCGTTGCATTTGGGGAGTGTCTCCTGATTGTTGTGGGTGTTAGGACCAGCGGGCGGAATCAGCGGGCGGACAAACCCGCCTGCTGCACCGCCGCGCGCAGGGCCTCCATCTCCTGGGCGTTGGGCGCCTCGGTCGGCGGGCGCACCGTGGCATCGGCCAGCACGCCGGCCAGGTACATGCCGGCCTTCATGCGGGCATGGGCCTCGCCGGTCGGCTCGCCACCACCGTAGACGGCGTCCTTCAGCGGGGTGATCAGGGCCTGCACCGCCATGGCTTTTTTCAGGTCGCCGGACTTGACGGCGTTCCACAGGTCGATGATCAGCTGCGGGATGAAGGTGGCGAAACCCACCAGCGCGCCGTCAACGCCCTGCACCATCGAGGCCAGCAGGTACTCGTCGTGGCAGGTCAGGATGGCCTTGGACGGATCGGCCGCACGGATGGCCTGGATGTCGCGGGCGTACTTGTTCATGTCGCGCTGCCCCACCTTGAAGGCCTGCACGTAGGGCAGGCGCGCCAGGTCGGCCAGCAGCTGCGACGAGTAGGCAGCGCGGGTCCAGGCCGGGTACACGTGGCAGACCAGGTCGAGCCCGGGCGCGGCGCGGTGGATGGCCTCGAAATACTGCAGCGCATGGCCGGGCGTGAAGCCGAAACGCAGCCAGTGGTGCGGGGGCATCACGTCGAGCGACACCGCACCGGCGGCCTGCGCCAGGCGTGCATGCTCGGCCGCCTCGGCCAGGCCCTCGCAGACGATGGAGGAAATGACGGGGCAGCGGCCCTTGAGTTCGTCGGCGACGATGCGGGTCACCTCGGCGCGCTCGGTCGGCGTCAGGGAAAACACCTCGCCGGTGTGGCCGTTGGTCATGATGGCGACCACCCCCTCGTGGCCGGCGAGCCAGGAGGCCAGTTGGCGCAAGGCGGCCTCGTCGATACGATGCTCGGAGGTGAAGGGGCAGGAAATGGCGGGGATGATCCCGCGATAATTCGCGATGGCAGGCATGCTGTCTCCGTTGAAAACGTTGGTGCAAGGAACGGAGCGGATCATTCCCGCAAGCAGCCGCACCGGTCCAATACTCGAATCGCATACATCTATCCACGCATGGGACCTGGCAACCGACCGCTCGACATCGAATGGCTGGAGGACTTCCTGGCCCTGGCCGAGGCCGGCAGCTTTTCGCGCGCCGCCGAAAACCGCGCCATCGCCCAACCCGCCTTCAGCCGCCACATCCGCGCCCTGGAAGAGTGGATGGGGGTGGACCTGTTCGACCGCAGCGCCCACCCGGCGGCTTTGACCGTGGCGGGCCGGCGTTTCCTGCCGCTGCTGCAGGACGTGCTGTCGGCCCTGGAGGCGGCCCGCATCAAGACCCGGCTGGCGCACGACCAGGCCGCGGCCAGCCTGCGCATCGCGGCCACGCATGCACTGTCGCTGGGTTTCTTTCCGCACTGGCTGGGCGGGCTGGAGGCGCGGCTGCAGCTGGGCCCGATCCAGATGATGGCCGAAAGCGGGCAGGCCTGCGAGGACCTGATGCAGCAGCGCCGGGTGCAGTTCGTGCTGTGCCACGGCCATGCCGCCGTGCCCGGTCGGCTCGACGAGATGCAGCTGCCCATGCTGCGCCTGGGCGGGGATGTGCTGGTGCCGGTATCGGCGCCCGTGGCGACGACGGCGGCCGGCGATACCGCGCCGCGCCACACGCTGGCCGCCGGACCAGGCGGCGGGCCGGTGCGGGTGCTGGCCTATGGCGACGTGTCCGGCCTGGGCCGCATCCTGCGTGCGCGTATGCACCCGGTCGTGCACGAGGCGGTGGCGCCCGCCAGCCTGTCCACCGTGTTCACCGCCGACCATGCCGCCCTGCTGCGGGCCATGGCGCTGGAGGGCCGCGGCCTGGCCTGGCTGCCACGCAGCCAGGTGGCCGACGACCTGGCGGCCGGCACGCTGGTGGCCGCCGGCTGCGCCGAATGGCAGGTGCCGGTGGAGGTGCGCCTGTACCGCCAGCGCAGCCAGATGTCGGCGGCGGCCGAAGCGCTGTGGGAACTGGCGATGCGGGATGCGGGCGGGGCCGCCGGGTAGGCGCCTTTGTATCTTTAGACGCCGTCCTGCGGCCCGGCGCTCCACCGGCTGAACGGGAACGTGGCCAGGTTGGAATTGAAATAGCGGGCATCGTCCGTCACCTCGCGCCCCAGCCAGGCGGGCCGGGCGAAGGGCTGGTCTTCGGAGGCCAGCTCGATTTCCGCCACGACCAGGCCCGCGTTGTCGCCGAGGAATTCGTCGACCTCCCAGGCCATGCCCTCGAACACGACGACCCGGCGGATTTTCTCCACCAGCGGGCCGTCGCACAGGGCCAGCATGGCCTCGGCGTCGGCCAACGGGATGGCGTATTCGAACTCGCTGCGCGTGGCGCCCTGCGTCGGGCCCTTGACGGTCAGGAAAGCCTGGTCGCCGGCCAGCCGCACCCGCACCGTGCGCTGTTTGTCGCGGTTCAGGTAGCCCTGGCGGAAGCGGGTGCCCGCGCCCTGGCGCCAGGCCGTGCCGATGACGAGGAATTTGCGTTCGATCTCAAGTGCCATGCCCGCATTTTCGCCCGGACTCCTAACGCAGGCCCAGCTCGAACTTTGCGCCGTCGCCATAACCATAGAGGCCCGCGGCGAACACGAAGGCGCCGGTGTAGCCGCTGCCCGACGTGGCCACACCCGCCACCGGACTGTCGTACGCCAGCGCACCGGCGGACGCGTTGGCATGCACCACCGTGCCCGCCAGGTTCACCACCCGGTTGTCGCCCGCGATGCCGAGTGCCGTATAGGCACCGTCGGCCGCCCCCGGCACCAGGCTGGCCTGCGGCGCATGCACCCGCAGGCCGTAGCTGCTGGCAGAAGTACGCATCAGCACCAGCGGCACCGCCTGCCCGTTCACCAGCCCGGCCACCAGGGAACCTGCCAGCGTACCGCCGGTGGTCATGGCTCCCCCGCTGGAAGGCGTGGTGTACAGGTCGAAGGCGGCACGGGCCGGGTTGTAGCCGATGTAGCCCTTGGTCACCGTGGCGCAGGCCGCGTCGTACACGATGAAACCCGCCGACGGATCGCGGCAGGTCTGCCAGGTGGGCGCGGAACTGCGCAGGCGCATGGCGCCACCCCAGGCCGCCGCCGTGCTGCCGGTGTACTGGACGCCGCTGGCGTTGTAGATGTTGGCGACCGCCACGTAGTCCGCGCTGGTGCTGGCGAAGCCCAGCAGCGGCAGCAGGTTGTTGCCGGTGGGTGTAGCGACACCGCCCACCAGCACCCCGCCCGCGCCGAAGCGGAACAGTGCACCGTTCTCCTGGCTGGCATAGGTGCAGTTGCCGCGCGGCTGCAGGGTGCCGCTGCGTGCCGCGCCGGCACTGCGCTGCAGGCTGGCATCGATGGTGACGGTATAGGCCAGGGTGGCCGGGTCGATGCTCACGTGCAGTTCCTCGCCCCAGGTGTCGCCGCCCTTGTAGCTGGTCGCCGTGGCCGGCAGGTTGGCGCAGGCCGGAGGGGTGGGCGCAGCGGTGCCGCAACTGAAGCTGCTGGCCGCACTGGTGCTGCCGCTGCCGGCGTACTGGGGCCAGGACGGGTACTCGCACAGGGGGCGCGCCCGGCCGGCCGTGGCGCTGGCGCTGTCCACCACCACCGGGTTCACCGGCGCCGTGCCGTTCTCGGCCCATGCCACGATGGCATCGAGCGAGTTCCAGGTGGGCTTGAACGCGCCCGTGCCGTGTCCCATGCCCGGCACCGTGTAGAAACGCATGTGGCTGGCCACCGTGGCCGCACCCACGGCGGCGGTCAGGCGCTGCACGTAGTCGATGGTCGAGTTGGTGCTGATGACCTCGTCGGCCAGCCCGTGCACCAGGATCAACCGGCCGTCGTGTGCAAAAAAGGCGCTGAGGTCGGGGTTGGAGGCATCCGTCAGGCCCGACACGGTCTGGATACGTGCGGTGTAGCTGCCCGGGTTCTGTGGGTCCAGCGTCAGCGGATCGAAGGCCGCATTACGCGCGATGAAGTAGCGGCCCCACTGGTCGCCGGTGAAATACTGGCTGGCGTCGAGTGCCTTGTCGGGCGGGGTCGAAGGCACGGCGCGGGTGCCGAAGCTGCGGTCGCCGTTGACGATCTGCGTGCCCTCCAGCAGGTTGTAGCCGCCGGAGCGCACGGTGCTGTTGGCCAGGGTGTAGCTGCGCAGTTCCAGTGGCGATGCCACCGTGCGGATGGTGGCCAGCTGCGCATCGGACAGGCAGCTGTCGTCCACCGCTGCGCCGCCGGCGCAGCGCAGGCCGTCGAGCACGGCCGCATTCTTCTGCCGGCAGGCCTCCACATTGCCCACCACGCCATCGGCCAGACCGTCGAGCGCGTCGCATGTGTCGAGCACCCGCTGCTGCACCAGCAGGGTCTGCGCGATGCTGGGCCAGCCCACGCCACCGTTGGCGTACAAGGCCCGGCCGGTCGCCACGTTCGACAGCCGCGCGCCGGTGTAGTTGAGCGCCGGCTGGTTCACCACTGCGCCGTCGTAGTCGGCCGGCCAGTGCTGCAGGTAGGTGAGTCCATCGCGCCCGCCGGTGGAAGTGCCGAGGAAGTAGGCCCGCGTAGCGGTGCTGCCGTACCGCGCGTTCATCAGGATATAGGCCACGTCATGCGTCTTCTTCAGCGCATCGCGGCCGAAATTGGCCAGCGCTTCGTCGTTCAGCGCGAAGCTGCCATCGGTGATGGTGTCGGCCTGGTGGCCGGAGTCGTCGCCATAGGTGGCATAACCCTGCGCCAGCGGGGCGGCCAGGCTGGACGCGCTCAGGCGGACCTTCTCGGTACCGTCGATCAGCTGCCCGTCGAAACCCGCTCCACCGAAGTGGATGGCCTTGAAGTTCCAGTTGTTGGGCAGGTTGACCGCGAAGTTGATGACCGGGGCCGAGGTGTCGACCGGGCTGATGTGGCCGCGCAGCTTGCAGTAGGCACCGAAGCTGTTGCCGGCGTCGGCACTGCCGATGAACTCCGCCGTGTCGACCTTCGCGCCGCGGGTGGACAGGGTGAGGGACGAGGCTGCGATCACCATGCCCTGCAGCGAGGCGCAGGTGGCGGGAAAGGTGGTCAGTGCATTCAGGGCCGGCAGCGGCAGGGAGGCGCTGGAGGATGCGGCAGCCAGTGCGGTGGGAGGTGCGGCGGCGGGTGCCCCGGTTGCCGCCGGGGTCTGCAAGGCCTGCAAGGCAGGCGGCTGCGCGCCGGCACTGCCCGCTCCCACGCTGTCGGTGCCGCCGCCGCCGCAGCCGGCCAGCCAGGCTACGGGCAGCAGCACGGCGGCAGCCCAGGACATGCGTGCGGGAAAAGTCCGTGTCGTTCTTGTTGTTGCCATGCGTGTCTCCTTCTTCTGTGGTGGCTGCGCGCGCAGCCAGGCCACCGGGCTGCCGCAGCAGGCCCGGGTGGTGGATGGGAAACCGGAAGAAACCAGGGGGCCTGCCGCGCCCCGCGGCGGCAGGCCTGCGCGCCTAGGCGCGTGTCACAGCGAACAGGTGAAGCTGGTCGCCAGCGCCGGGTTGGCGCTGCCGCCGTTGTACTTGGGGTACTGCGGGTAGCGGCACAGCGGGCGGGCGGTGGTGGCTGCGGGCGACTTGTCGGTCGCATCCTTGGCCGTACGGGTGTTGGTGGCCACCAGGGTATTGGCGGGGTCCACCGCGTTCTCCACCCAGTTCGACAGGATCTTCAGGCTGTCGAACTGCGGCAGGAAGGGGCCGGTGTCGCCGTGGCCGTTGCCGTAGATCAGGTAGAAACGCACGAACTCGTCCACCTTGGCCGGGCCGTAGCGCGCCACCAGCTGGTTGTAGTAGTCGATGGACGAATCGGTGCTGACCACCTCGTCGGCCGAGCCGTGGGTCCAGACGATCCGGCCGCCCTTGAGGATGAAGCGGTCCAGGTCGGTGCTGGCCGCATCGGTCTGCGCCGAGATGGCCTGGATGCGGGCCTGCCACACGCCCGGGTTCACCGGGTCCACGGTGAGGGTGTTGAACGACGCGTTGCGGGTGATGAAATACTTCATCCACTGGTCACCCGTGACGTAGGCATTGGGTGCGTTGGCGCCGGTGCCTGAGCCGACCGCCAGGAAGTTCGGCGCCGCGGGTGCGGCCGGCGAAGGCCCGAAGTTGCGCGCGGCCGAGTACGGCGGGCCGAACACCGTGCCGGCCAGCAGGTTGTAGCCGCCGTACTGGGTGACGCCGTTGGCCAGCGGGTAGCTGAGCTTGATCGGGCTGGCCATGGTCCGCACGGTGGCGAGCTGCGGGTCCGACAGGCAGCTATCGCCCGTGTCTGCGCCATTGGCGCAGCGCAGCGCCACCAGCGTGGCGTCGCCCTTGGCCTTGCAGGACGGCAGGTTGCTGATGATGCCGTCCTGCACCCCGTCGAGCGCATCGCACGACGCCATGACCGTGTCGAGCAGCAGCCGGGTCTTGGCTGGGTTGAGCCAGCCGGCGCCGTTGTTCAGGAAGACCGAGCGGCCCAGCTGGTTGTTGGCCAGGCGCAGCCCGGTGTAGTTGAGCGCCGGCCGGTTGATGAAGATGGCGTCGTAGTCGTCCGGCCAGTTCTGGATGGCCGACAGGCCGTCGCGCCCACCGGTGGAGCTGCCGATGAAGTAGGTCTTGCGCGGCACGGCCACCTGGTAGAGCCGCTTCATGAGGGCGATGGTGGCGTCGTGCGTCTTCTTCAGGCTGAGCCGGCCGTAGTTGAACAGCGCCTCGTCGTTGGCGGCGAAGCTGCCGTCGGTGACGCCACCGACGTGGCCCGCGTCGTCGCCCATGGTGACATACCCCAGCGCCACCGGCGTGGGGGCGGTGGCGGCGGTGAAGTTGAGCGGGTCGAGCCCGGTGACCAGGGTGCCGTCGAAGCCGCCGCCGCCCTCCTGCACCAGCTTGCCGTTCCAGGTGACCGGCAGGTTGACCTCGAAATTGATGACCGGCGCGGCCGGGTCGATGGCCTTGAAGCTGCCCAGCACCTTGCAGAAGTCGCCATTGGCGTTGCCGCTGTCGGTGGCCTTGACCAGCGTGGCCGACTTGACCGTGGCGCCGGCATTGGCCACCGCGATCTCGCTGGCGGGGATGGACAGCCCGCCCATGCTGGCGCAGGACTGCTGGGTGATGGGCAGCGGCGCAAAGGGCGCGGCGCCACCGTCGCCTCCGCCGCCACCGCAGCCGGTCAGCGCCAGCGTGGTGGTGGCGGCGAACGCGGCCAGCGCGCGGGGATGGGGGATGAAGGGAATGAACATGCTGTCTCCTGTTGTTGTCGGGTGTGTCTGCGTTGTCCGGTGGCCGGCGGCCTCAGTCGGCGCTGGCGCCGGCCGCCTTGATGACGGGTGTCCACTTGGCCAGCTCGGCGGCGACGAACTTCCGGTGCTCGGCCGGGTCGATGCGTTTGTCGGCCACCACCACCGCGCCCAGCGCTTCTTCATGCTTGACGAAGTCCGGGTCCTTGACGGCCACCCGCAGTGCGTCGTTGAGCGTTTTCAGCACCGGTGCGGGGGTGCCCTTGGGGGCGTACAGGCCGTGCCAGATGGTCACCTGGAAGTCGCGTGCGCCCACCTCCTGCATCGTGGGCAGGTCCTGCAGGCCGGGCGTGGTCAGCCGCTTGGGCGTGGTCACCGCATAGGCCTTGACCTTCTTGCCCTCGATCTGCTGCGTGGTGTTGGTGGTCTGGTCGCACAGCAGGTCGATCTGGTTGCCCATCAGGTCAGCGATGGCCTGCGCGGCGCCCTTGTAGGGCACGTCGGTGAGGGGGGTCTTCCAGGTGCTCTGCAGCAGCAGGCCGCACAGGTGCGAGGCCGAACCGACACCGGCGTTGCCGATGTTGACCCGGGCCTTGTTCTTCGCCACCCAGTCGGTCAGCTCGCGGTAGCTGTTGGCGGCCAGCGTGGGTTTGCCGACCAGGGTCATGGGCACGTCGTTGATGATGCCGAGGTAGGCGAAATCCTTCTCGACGTCGAAGGGCAGCTTGCGGTACAGGCCCGGCATGGTGGCCATGGCGATGTGGTTGAGCAGCAGCGTGTAGCCGTCGGCCGCCGCCCGCGCCACCTTGGCGGTGCCGATGGAGCCGCCCGCGCCCGCGGTGTTGTCGATGACGATACTCATGCCGCCCAGCGGCTTGCGCAGCGCCTCGGCCAAGTCGCGTGCCACCCGGTCGGTCGGGCCGCCGGCGGTGAAGGGCACGACGATGGTGAGCACGCGGTCCTTGCGCGGGAAGTCCTGCGCGTGGGCACCGCAGGCGGCCAGGGCCGCAGCGAGGCAGGTGGCGCGGAGGAGGAATCGGGTCATGGAGATGTGTCCTTTTTTACTGTGTTGCGGTGGGCGCCGAGCGTAGAGGGACTATCTCCATAGGTCAAATATCTCAAATAAACAATCTCAATACCTTTTACATATTCAATTGACCAAAAAAAACCGCACCCGCCAGCCGGTACGGCTGGCGGGTGCGGCCTGGATGCGGCAGGCGCCGCGGCACGCTCAGGCGGGCTGCTTGAGCGAGGCCATGTCGATGACAAAGCGGTACTTCACGTCGCTCTTGAGCATGCGGCCATAGGCGGTCTCGATGTCCTGCATCTTGATCATCTCGACGTCGGAGACGATGTTGTGCTCGGCGCAAAAGTCCAGCATTTCCTGCGTCTCGGCGATGCCGCCGATAAGCGAGCCACCGATGCGGCGGCGGCCTGCAATCAGGTTGAACACCGAGGGCGAGGGGTGCGGATGCTCGGGCACACCGACCATGGTCATGGTGCCGTCGCGCTTGAGCAGGCCGGTGAAGGCGTCGAGGTCGTGCGAAGCGGCCACGGTGTTCAGGATGAAGTCGAAGCTGTTGGCGTGCGCAGCCATCTCGTCGGCGTTGCGCGACACCACCACCTCGTCGGCGCCCAGGGCCAGCGCATCCTGGCGTTTGGACTCGGAGGTGGTGAAGGCCACGGTGTGGGCGCCCAGCGCATGCGCCAGCTTCACCCCCATGTGGCCGAGACCGCCGATGCCGACGATGCCGACCTTCTTGCCCGGGCCGGCGCCCCACTGCTTGAGCGGCGACCAGGTGGTGATGCCGGCGCACAGCAGCGGCGCCACGGCGGCCAGGTCTTTTTCGGCATGGCCGACCGACAGCACAAAATGCTGGTCCACCGTGATGGCGGTGGAATAACCGCCGAAGGTGTTGGGCACACCCCCCTTGATGGCGCCGTTGTAGGTGCCGGTAAAACCGTTCGGGCCTTCGCAGTACTGCTCCAGGCCGTCCGCACAGGCCGCACAGGTGCGGCAGCTGTCGACCATGCAGCCGACACCGACGATGTCGCCGACCTTGGCGCGGTCGACATCGCTGCCGACGGCGGTGACACGGCCGACGATCTCGTGGCCCGGCACCACCGGGTACATCACCCCGCCCCACTCGCCGCGGGCGGTGTGCAGGTCGGAATGGCAGACGCCGCAGTACAGGATCTCGATGGCGACGTCGCGCGGGCCGGGTTCCCGGCGCTCCAGCGTGTGGGGGGCGAACGGGGCGGCAGGCTGCTGGACAGCATAGGCGTGGGCTTGCATGGGAGGACTCCGGTGGTGGACGGGAAAACGCAAAGGAATGGCGTCACCATACAGACAGTGCGTTTAAACCCGAAGTCCCGCCGGCCGATATCCCGGCCAGGCCCGGGGGCTGTTGCCCAAAGCTCCGAAAGGCTTGCCTAGACCTTCTCCATCGCCCGGTGCGGCGCGGGCGGCAGCGTCACCGCGATGGCATCGCCCGGCGCCACCGCCCCGCCCCGCTCCACCACCGCCATCACACCGGCCTTGCGCTGCAGCGAGCCGTCGGCATGCCGGCCCAGGGTGGCGGCCATCAGCCCGCGCTGGAAATCGTCGAGCTGGTGGCAGGGATTGCGCAGCCCGGTCAGACGCACGCGGGCGGCGGGGCCCAGCTGCAGCACGGTGCCCACCGGCAGGGCCAGCAGGTCGATGCCGCGGGTGGTGATGTTCTCGCCGATGTCCCCCGGCGCCAGCACGAAGCCGCGCGCCGCCAGTTCGTCGAACAGTTCGCCCTGCACCAGGTGCACCTGGCGCAGGTTGGGCTGGGTGGGGTCGCGTGCCACCCGCGAGCGGTGCTGCACCGTGGTGCCACAGTGCGCATCGCCCTCCACCCCCAGGCCGGCCAGCAGCACGATACGCCCGGCCAGCGGCTTGGAAAACCCGTGCACCGGGCTTCGGGCGACGTGCGCCACGCGGGCGGCGGCAGGCTGCGGGGTCGGCATGGTCGGCGCCCGGCTCAATGGGCGGTGGCCGGCGCCGCACCGCGCCCGCAGGCCAGCGCCGCCCCCGCCAGCAGCAGGGCCGCCACGGTATAGATCCAGGCCGAGGGCAGCAGCGGCAGCAGCAGCCCCGCCACCAGCGGCCCGGTGCCGGCACCGATGTCGCGCCAGATGGCGCGGCCCGCCAGCGCCTGCACCCGGCCGGCGCCGGGGTTGCGGCGCGCCACGATGGGCGCCATCAGCGGCAGTTGCAGGGCACGCAGCACCACGATGCAGGCGGCACCGCCCCATAGCCAGCCGCCCCAGCCGCCCCAGCCCCCTGCGCCACCGGCTCCGAAAACCACCAGCGCCAGCGCCGTGGCCAGCGACAGGCCGACCAGCAGCGGCTCGGGCCCCACCCGCTCGGCCCAGCGCCCGCCCACCGGGCCGAGCACGATCTCGGCCGCATAACGCAGCGCCATCAGCGTGCCGGCGACCACCACCGCGCCGCCGGGCAGCAGGTCCTTGCCGAGGAAGGACAGGCCGACGATGAACAGGCCGTCGAGCGTGAAGCCCTCCATGAAGGACCAGGCGTCGAGTGCATGGGGCCAGCGGATGCGGCGCCCCGCCCGCGCCTCCGGCGGCGGTGCGTGGTGGGTGGCCGGCAGGCGGCGCGCCGCCAGCAGCCCGGCCAGGGCGACGACGGCCAGGATCCAGAAGATGGGCCGCGGCCCGGCGACCTGCGCCAGCAGCCCGCCGGCGACCAGCGCCACCATCGGCCCCACGGCGATGAAGGCGCGTGAGCGGCCCGACCGCCGCGCCACACCCACCGGCTCGGCCGTAGCCAGGGCCTGGGTGGACAGGTTGAGCGCCGCGAAGGCCAGCCCCCACACCAGCCGCAGCGGCAGCAGCCACCAGAAGCCCGACACCGTGGCCAGTCCCAGCGCGCAGAACACCGTGGCGAGCGTGGCCAGCAGGCAGGTCAGCCGGTCGCCGTGCCGGGAATAGAAGCGTGCCACCGCGCCATAACCGGCGATACGCACCAACCGGTTGGCCGCCAGCAGCACACCGGCCTCGGCCAGCGTCACACCGAAGTCGGCGGCGTACATCGGCAGCAGCAGGTAGAGCAGCACGTCCACCGGCAGGGTCAGCCCCAGCGTGAGGGAGGCATGGCGCGAATCGCGGTCGGCGGCCCGGGTATCGACCATGGCGGGGTCGTTGGCGGCAGGCGGGACGGCGGTGGGCAGGGGCATGCCGGCATCGTGCGCGCAGGGGCCGCTGCCGACAAACGATATATCCGCCGCCCATGCGTGCGAAAATCGCACACATGACCCCGCGCCTGCCACCCCTCAACGCCGTGCGGGCCTTCGTCGCCGCGGCGCGGCACCAGAGTTTCACCCGCGCCGCGGTGGAACTGCATGTGACCCACAGCGCCATCAGCCGCCAGGTGAAGGCGCTCGAAGCCTTCCTGGGCACCCCCCTGTTCGAGCGGCGGGTGCGCCAGGTGGCGCTGACGGCCGAGGGCCAGCAGTTCTTTGCCGAGACCGCCGCCGCGCTGGAACAGATCGGCGGCGCCGCGCAGGCGCTGATGGCCGGCGCCGCGGTGCGGGCGGTGCGCATCAACGTGCGGCCGAGCTTTGCCGTGCGCTGGCTGATTCCGCGCCTGCCGGCCTTCGTGGAGCGGCACCCCGGCATCGAGCCGCAGGTGGTGACCAGCACCGCCGCGCCGGCGCGGGCGCCGGGCGGCTTCGACGTGGCGGTGCGGCGCGGCCTGGAAGACTGGCCGCCCTCCACGCCGGTGTTGCCCTTCCTCGAAGACGAGGCGCTGGTGGTGGGCGCGCCGGCGCTGCTGCAGGCCCTGCCCCTGGCCACGCCGCGCGCGCTGGCCGCGCATGTGCTGCTGTCCTCCCGTACCCGCCGGCAGGACTGGGACGACTGGAAACGCGCCGCCGGCATAGCGCGGCTGCGCCCGGCCGGCCGGCTGCAGTTCGACCACCTGCACATGGTGCTGCAGGCCGCGGTCGATGGCCTGGGCCTGGCCATGGCCCCCACCTCGCTGGTGCGGCACGACCTCGCCACCGGCCGGCTGGTGTCGCCACTGCCCTTGCAGCGCCTGCCGCTCACCCGCTACTACTACGCGGTGGCGCCGGACGCCGCGCCCGAGGCGCAGCTGTTCGTGGACTGGCTGGAGGAGTTCAGCCGGGCCTGATTCAGTCGGGCTTGATCCTGGCGCGGGCGACGACGATCTTCCAGCGTGCCTGCTCGGCGGCGATGAAGCGGGCGAATTCCTCGGGCGAGTCGCCGATGGACTCGGCCGCGTCGGCGTTGAGCCGCTCCAGCGCGGCCGGCGACTTGACGGCCTTGCGGGTCTCGGTGGCCAGGCGCTCGATGTTGGCGGTGGTCATGCTGGCCGGAGCCAGCATGCCGTACCACTGCGTCATCTCGAAACCGGGGAAGCCCTGCTCGGCCACCGTCGGTACGTTGGGCAGTTGCGCCAGGCGTTTGGTGGAGCCGGTGGCGATGCAGCGCAGCTTGCCGCTCTGGATGTGCGGCAGGATGGCCGAGGCACCCACGGCCGCCGCGTCGAGCCGGCCCGCCAGCAGGTCGGTGAGCTGCGGGCCGGTGCCGCGGTAGGGCACGTGCAGCATGAAGATGTTGGCCGTCATCTTCAGGTACTCGAAAGCCAGGTGGCCGGCGCTGCCGTTGCCGGCCGAGCCGTAGTTGAGCTTGCCCGGGCGGCTTTTGGCATAGGCGATGAATTCGCGCAGATCCTTCACGGGCACCGCCGGGTTCACCACGTACAGGCTGGGCACCTTGGCCAGCAGGCTGACCGGCCTGAAGTCCTTCACCGGGTCGTAGGGCAGCTTGTCGAACATGTAGGGGTTGACCGCCAGCGTGCCGATGTGCCCCAGGATGAGGGTGTGCTGGTCGTCGGCGCGCGCCACCTCGGCCATGGCGATGTTGCCGGCGGCGCCGGGCTTGTTGTCGACGTAGACACTCTGGCCCAGGCTCTTGGTGAGTTCGCCGGCGGCGGAGCGCGCGACGATCTCGGAGCTGCCGCCCGGCGCGAAGGGCACCACAAAACGCACCGACTTCTGCGGCCAGGTGCTTTGCGCCAGCAGCGGCCGGGCGGTGGCGCCCAGGCCCAGGGCGGCCGTGCCGAGCAAGGCGCGGCGGGACAGGTGAGCGTTCATTTGTATGCCTCTTGTAAAGTTATCGGAAGGCCGCATGGTGCCTGCCGGAGCTTTCAATTGGCTGTCAGCGCTCCCCCTGCCCTCAAATCGGGTAGAGCACCCCGCGCCCGGCGAAGTGCCCCTCGGCGTTGGCCAGGAAACGCGCCACCGTCTCTTCCACCGACTCCGGCGAGCGGCCGGCCACGTGGGGCGTGATCACCACCTGTGGAAACTCCAGCAGCTGCGCGGGCAGTTCGGGCTCGCTCTCGAACACATCGAGCGCCGCGCCGGCGATACGTTTGTCGCGCAGCGCGTCCGCCAGCGCATCGGTGTCGACCAGGCTGCCGCGGGCGATGTTGACGATGTAGCCCCGGGGGCCCAGCGCGTCGAACAGCCGTGTGCCGGCCACGTGCCGGGTTTCGGCCCCGCCGGGCGCGGCCAGGATGAAGAAGTCGCACCAGGCAGCCAGCGCCAGGGCGTCGGGGTAGTAGGCGTAGGTGGCCGGCACGTCGGTGCGCGGCTTGCGGTTGTGGTAGCCCACCTGCATGCCGAAACCGCCGCAGCGCTCGGCGATCTTGCGGCCGATGGCGCCCATGCCGAGGATGCCCACCCGCTTGCGTGTCACCTGCATCGGCGGGGCCAGCGCAAAACGCTCCACCCCGGCGCGGGCGGCCTTGTCGTACTGCGTCACGCAGCGCACCGCCGACAGCAGCAGCGCCATGGCGTGGTCGGCCACCGCGTCGTCGTTGGCGCCGGCGACATTGCCCAGGGCGATGCCCTTGGCGCGGGCATGGGCCACATCCACCATCTCGTAGCCCACACCCAGGGTGCAGACCAGTTCCAGCCTGGGCATGGCGTCCATCTCGGCGGCGGTGAGGCCGACGGCACCGACGGTGAGCACCACCTGCACCTCGGCACCCCGCGCCGCGATGGCGTCGGCGCGTTGCGCCTTGGCCCCATCGACGATGTCGAAGTGTTCGGCGATGGTGGCGCGCTGGGCGGCGAGCAGGATGTTGAGGACGAGCAGCACGGGTTTTTTCATGGGCGGCATTATGGTGCGGGTCGGGCGTCCAAAACCCCCGCGCGCCCCGGGGGAAACCCGGAATCTTGATATAACAGTGGGGTATAGTGATCGGCTGATCCAATAATCCCCTCCGGCAACATCCGCGCGCCGCGCTGACGCGCACCCCTTTATTACCGCAGCAACCCAGCCTCGAGGAATCACCCATGATTTTCGGTCTTACCAGCGAACAGGAAGCCATGCGCGACCACGTGCGCGCCCTGCTGGACGACGTGTGCACGATGGAGTACGCCGCCCAGTGCGACGCCACCCTGACCCCCCCGCGCGAAGCCTTCCAGGCCCTGGCGCAGAACGGCTGGCTCGGCCTGATCGCGCCTGAGGAATACGGCGGCGCTGGCGGCACGCCGACCGACCTGGCCATCCTGCTGGAAGAAACCGGCAACCATTTCGAGGAACTGGGCCTCTGGCTGTTCCGTAACTTCACCTACGGCTGCTACGCCATCCTGAAGCACGGCACCGAGGAGCAGAAAAAACGCATCGTGCCCGGCGTGGTGAAGGGCGAGCTCTCCGTCTGCTTCGCGCTGACCGAACCCGACTCCGGCTCCGACGCCGCGGCCCTGCGCACCCGTGCGGTGGCCGATGGCGATGACCACTTCATCATCAACGGCCGCAAGCAGTTCACCTCGGGCATGGACATCAGCGACTACGTGCTACTGGCGCTGCGCACCAGCGACCAGGGCAAGAAGCAGCTGGGCATCAGCACCTTCCTGGTAGACACCAAGCTGCCGGGCATCGAGGTGCGCAAGATCCCGACGCTGGGCCAGCACGCCATCGGCACCACCGAGGTCACCTACACCAACGTGCGGGTGCCGCGCACCGCCGTGCTGGGCGAGCTCGACAAAGGCTGGAGCATCTGCGAGGACACGCTGCGCTACGAACGCCTGTGCTTGTCGGCCGCACGTATCGGCGCGGCCCGCAAGGCCTTCGAGTTCGCGCTCGACTACGCCAAGACGCGCCAGCAGTTCGGCAAGACCATCGGCAGCTTCCAGGTCACCCAGCACAAGTTCGCCGACATGAAGGTGATGCTCGACACCTCGATCACCATGATCTACCGCTACGCCTCGCTGATGGAGCAGGGCAAGGCCGAGCGCGCCGACACCGCGGTGATCAAGTACTACATCGCCGAGTGCTACAAGACCATCTCCGACGTCAGCCTGCAGATCCTCGGCGGCTACGGCTACTGCACCGAGTACCCGATGCAGCGCTTCTTCCGCGACTCGCGGCTGGCCACCATCGGCGGCGGCACCTCGGAAATCCAGAAGAACATCATCGCCGCCACACTGGGGCTGTAAGGCCGGCATGGGACAGGCCGCTGCCCGCGGCGCTGAAGGCGTCGCGGGCGGTGACCAGCTACCAGGAGACACCCCCATGACGGTCGGTCTGTTTTTCGAACAATGGAAGGTGGGCGACAGCTACACCACGGCAGGACGCACGGTCACCGAGACCGATGTGGTGGTGTTCGCCGGCCTCTCGGGCGACTACAACCTGCTGCACACCAACGAGGAGTACTGCAAGACCACGCCGTTCGGCACGCGGGTGGCGCACGGCCCGCTGGTCTACGCCATCGCCGCGGGCCTGCTGTTCCAGTTGCACCTGTACGACGACACACTGATCGCCTTCCTGGGGTTCGAGAACCTGCGTTTCACCAAACCGGTAAAGATCGGCGACACCCTCCATGCCAAGGTCACCGTGCTGGAAACCACCGCAAGCAGCTCCAAGCCCGACCGCGGTGTGATGAAACGGCAGCTGCAGGTCATCAACCAGCGCGGCGAGGTGGTGCAGGAAGGTGTGCAGGCCTTCCTGCTGAAAAAACAAGGGTAAGCCCGTAGTGCGCGGATACACCAAAACGTAACGGGCCAGGGGCAGAATGGCCGGCATGAACCAAGCCCCCCGGCGACGGGTCGACCTGCTGGCCACGGTGCGCACCGAAGGGGTGCTGGCGGGCCTGCGGCTGCTCAATGCCCGGGTGCCGCACCGCTACACCGGGGTGTACCGCCTGCAGGACGACGAACTGCGCTGCGAGCACCTGTTCGACAAGACCGGTGCGGCCACCCCGGACCTGCTGGCCGCGGTGCCGCTGCACGACAGCTTCTGCCAGTACGTCTTCCGCGACGGCATATTCCTGGTCGAGGATTCGGCCAAGGATGGCCGGCTCGACGGCCACCCCTACCAGGGCACCGTGGCCGCCTACCACGCGGTGCCGGTACTGGGTTGCCACGGCGACCTGCGGGGCACGCTGTGCCACCTGGATACCGAGGCGCGGGTACTGCCCGCCAGCGAGATCGAGTACCTGCAGAAAACCGCCAGGAACCTGTCCGCTTTTTTATTGCCCTAGTTGTGCCATAAGCCCTTCGGCCCACCTACGATTCGTAACAATAGGTGCTTACAAATGGTAGGCTCCAGCCGTCCAGCAAAGGAATCTTCACCATGTCCCTCTTCGACATCCTGCAGGGCGCCCTTAACGGCGCGAATCCCGAGGAACACTTCGACCGGGTGGCGCAGAACGCGTCCACCGGCGACCTCGGCGCCGGGCTGGCCGCGGCCATGCGCTCGGACCAGACACCCGACTTCGGCGCCATGGTGGGCCAGATGTTCGGCCAGTCCAGCCCCGGCCAGCAGGCCGGTGCCCTGAACCAGATCCTGGCCACCCTGGGGCCCACGCTGACGGCGGCCGTGGCATCGGGTGCCGCCGGCGGTGTGCTGGGCCGCATCCTGCAGCCGGGCCAGACCCAGCTCACGCCCGACCAGGCCTCGCAACTGTCGCCCGCCGATGCGGCCGACATCGCCAACGCCGCCCATGCGCAGCACCCGGCGGTACTCGACGAGGTGAGCCAGTTCTACGCCCAGCACTCGGGCCTGATTAAGATCCTGGGGGGCGCCGCGCTGACCCTGGCGATGACCCACATGAAGAAAGATTAGCCTCCCGGCTTTTCACTGCGCTTCGCTGCGTGTAATTCGCCCCCCCGTGGGGGAGGCTGCCCCGGGCCTTGGGGCGGCCCGGCGGCTGGGGCCTGGCGGGCAGGAATACCTCCCTGATTGACGGCAGGTGATGTGGCTTGCGGTTAGCTGGCACTTCGGGAAACAGCTCGGCTGTTGGCGCAATTCGTGCTGGCATGTATAGACAAATCAGTGTGTGTCATGAAAACTACATGCCCGCCGCCTACGCTCGGCTGGTCTATCGACCTGTCTAGACAAATTCCAGGGTATAACGCCCCGGCCCTTTCATTTCGGACGTTTCATGCCTGAGTGCCCCGCCCCCGCTTTCAACAACCGGACCGTCCAGAAACTCCACCCGGAAGACCGGGTCGACCTGCAGGATTTTCCACCGGCGGGGCTGTACCGGGTGGTGGGTGTGATGTCGTCGGGCAACACCTTTTTTGTGGACCTCCAGGCCGAGGCCGGCGAGACCAAACGCCGCCTCATCCTGCAGCGCGGCTTCCGCCTCCGCGTCATGGCGGTGGAATGACGGCCCCCCGGCTTTTCATTCCGCTTCGCTCCATGTAATTCGCCACCCCCCAAGGGGGAGGCGCCCCGGGCCTTGGGGCGGCCCGGCGGCTGGGGCCGGCTGGTAGGGGCCATCCCGGCCCCTGTCGGAGCTAGCCGTCAGGGAGGAATCGTCGCTGTCCTACACACGACAGCAACGCGGCCCGCATCATCGGGTTCGGTTGACTCTTTCCCTAACCGAACGACGTGCCATGAGCTACGAACTTCTCCAGCGCAGTGCCGCCGCATCGCTGCCGCTGACCATCGGCAATACGGCCGACATCAACATGCTGCGTGTCTACGTGGCCGCGCGCCTGGTGCGGGCGGTGATTCCGCAGCCGGTGCGCACCGGCCATCGTTTTATGCAGCCCGCGGCCACCCTGCAGGAGATCACCGCGCTGGGCCGGCAGGCGCTGGACGCCTCCCTGAACTGCCCGAAACCCCCGGCGGCCAGCACGCCGCCGAAGCGCTCCCTGCCGGCGTCCCGCCCCGCGCGTGGCTGGGCAGGTGCTGTGCAGCCGGCCTGAGCCGGACCCCTTTCCCGTGCCAAGAATCCACAACAAAGGAACACTTCCATGACCGATACCGCCGACAACCATATCCAGACGCCCGCCAAGGCACGCCGCCGGGGTTTCGCCTCGATGGACCCGCAAAAGCAGCGCGAGATCGCCAGCCTGGGTGGCCGTGCCGCCCACCGCTCGGGCAACGCACACCAGTTCACCCCCGAGGAAGCCCGCCGCGCCGGCTCGATGTCGCGCAGGACCAAGTCCAGCGACGCGCCGCAACAGTAAGGTGCGGACGGCCCCTGGGAGACCTTGAACAGGCTCTCAGGGCGCCAGCAGCCGGGTCATCGCCGTGATGTCCGACGCGGCCGCCAGCCGCGACGCGTTCTCGGCCGCCCGGTAGTGCTGCACCAGAGCCTCGCCGGTGGCGGTGAGCGCCGTGCCACCGCCATGCGCGCCGCCGGTGGCCGTATTCACCGCCGGTGACTTGAGCGCCTTGTTCATCTCGTCGACCAGCACCCAGGCGCGCCGGTACGACATGCCGATCTGCCGGGCCGCCGCCGAGATGGACCCGGTTTCGGCGATCGCTTCGAGCAGTGCCACCTTGCCCGGGCCGATGGCGATGCCCTCGTCGCGGTAGATGCGCATGCGGAACTGCACTTTGGATTTCATGCGGTGTGGCGGAGTGGCTGGTGAAAGCGCTAGCGTAAGGCATAGCGGCACTTGTTCAGCCCGCGGTCAGGTAGCCGGGCTTCTACTGGGGATCCGACAGTGCCACGCGGCGGCTTTGTGGCCGCCCACCCGCCATGGACACCACTTCCTGCCCGAACGACGACCTCGCCGCGCTACGCCGCAAGGCAGCCGACTACCAGCGCTGGTTGGCCGCCGGCTACATCTCCGAAGAGACGGTGCGTTGGCTGCTGCAGGCCGATGCCAAGGACATGGACCGCGCCATGGATTGCTGTGTGGTCATCCGCAGCGCCGACTGAGTACCGCGCCACTGGGGCGGACAGCTAGCGCCCCAGCCGCAGCGCGATGACCAGCACCATCACCACCACACACAAGCCGAACATCGCCGCGAAGGCAAGCAGCAGCACCCGGCCCCAGGGCCGGTGTACATAGGCCTTGCCGAACTTTTCGCGCACATAGGCGCTTTGCGCGCGGGCCGCACCGACGTACCAGGCGATCAACAGGCCCATGCCGATGGACCGCGCGATGCTTTCGGCGCCCTTGGACTCCGGCAGCGCCAGGCCCAGCAGCACACAGACGCCGACCATGGCAAATCCCGCCTGTACCCAGCGCCAGGACGCCGCCGCCCGCGCGGGCTCGCCGAGCGCGCGCCAGTTGAGCATGTGCAGCCAGGCACCGAAGATGGGGGTGAAGAGCACGCTCCAGGCGGCCGCCGCGGCGGGGTTCCACAGGGCACCCTCCACGTCCTCGGCCCGTCCCATTTCCGCGATGGTCGCGGCCCGCCATTCCGCCACCGGGTCGGGCGGCAACGGGGCCACCGGGCGGCCACAGGAAGAACAGGTGAGCGCACCGGGCGCTGCGGCGGTGCCGCACTGGGAGCAGAACATGGTGGCGGCAGAAAAAAACGCCATTCTGCCCGGCCCCGCGGGAATGCCCCGCCTTGACCCCGGCCGCGCGCGGCTTATTTACCGGCGAGTTTCGGCAGCGGGGCACCACCCGGAGGGGCCGGAAACACGTCCACGTTGAGCGCCATGGCGGTGACGACAAAATAACCGACGGCCCCGGTCAGGTCCATCACACCCTTGTCGCCCCAGCGGCTCTGCACTTCCTTGAAATGCGCGTCGCTCACGGCGTGCCTGACCAGCAGGTCGTGGGTGAAGTCGTAGGCCGCCGCCTCCTCCGGCTTCATGTGCGGCGGGCGCTTTTTCTGGCCGATGGCATCGACGGTTTCCCTGGAGATACCGGCCTTCACCGCCTTCTCGCTGTGCGAGGCCCACTCGTAGGCCGAGTTCCATTCCCGGGCCACCATGCAGACCGCCATCTCGGCGAGCGGCTCGGGGAAGCTGGAATGGAAACGCACCATCTCGCCGACCTTCTGCAGCGCGTCGCCCAGTTCCGGGCTGCGCAGGTAGGCGCTGAACGGGCCGTTGAGCGAGCCGCGCGGACCGGAGGTCACGTTGTGCGCCATGGTCCTCTGCTCGGGTGTCATTTCCTCTTCGGTCAGCTTCTTGAAGCGCTTGCCGATGAGGTGCGCCTTCGGCGCACCAGAAGGCAGGCGCTCGATCTCGGCGTGGGCCAGCCCGGCGAAGGCGACGGACACCGCGGTGAGGGCACAGATACCGGCAAGTCTTGTGGTGGTTTTCAGGGCCATGGCTGTCTCCAATGGTTTGCTATAACAAACCATTGTTGCCCGATCCCGTCGCGCAGAACCTAGCGTTTTCCCTGCGCCAAACGCGGCGGCCCCCGATGCCCTACAGCACCGGCACCCGCGTGAACGCCACGCCCGCCCGCTCCAGCGCGGCGGCTGCCGCCAGGCAGCGGTCTTCGCGCCACGGCGCGGCGATCAGCTGCACCCCCATGGGCAGGCCCTGCCCTTCGGCCGGCCACAGCGGCACGCAGCACACCGGCAGGCCGATACAGGACAGCGGCTGCGCCAGCAGCCCCAGGCCGGCACGCGGCGCCACCGGCTGGCCGTTGACGTCGATGGCCTCGGCACCGATGGGGCTGGCGACGAAGGGTGTGGCCGGCGCCAGCAGCAGGTCGTAGTGCTCGAACAGCGCCAGGGCCTCGCGGTAGACCTGCAGGCGCGCACGCTGGGCCTGGATGACCCACTGCGCCGGGATCAGGCTGCCGGCGATCAACCGGTCGCGTGAGTGGGGCTCGTATTCCGCGTAGTGTGTCTGCAGCCGGGCACGGTGCAGCGCCCCGCCTTCGGCACCGGTGACGACGAAGGCCGCGGTGCGCGCCAGCCCGGCACCATTCAACAGCACCGTGTCGTGCGCGCCCAGCGCCTGCGCGGCCAGGGCCACGGCGGCGCGCGCGGCGGCGTCGGCGTTGTTGTGGAACCAGCCACCGAGGATGCCGATGCGTTGCCCCCCCGCCCTGCCCTCCCATGCGGTGGCCAGCGGCAGCACCGGCTCGGCCGGGCGCTGGGCACAGGCCATGTCCGAAGCGTCGGGCCCCTGCATCAGGTCGTAGGCCAGAGCCAGGTCGGCCACGTTGCCGGCGAAGGGGCCGAGGTGGTCGAAGCTGTGCGCGAAGGGGAAGGTGCCGCTGCGCGGCAAGCGGCCGTAGGTGGGCTTGAGCCCGAACACACCGCACAGGCCGGCCGGCACGCGGATGGAGCCGTTGGTGTCCGAACCCAGCGCCAGCGGCACCAGGCCGGCCGCCACCGCGGCGGCCGAGCCGCCCGAGGAGCCGCCCGCCACACGCGCGGTGTCGTGCGGGTTGCGGGTGGTGCCGTAGTGCGTGTTCTCGGTGGTGAAGCCGTAGGCGTGCTCGTCCATGTTGGTCATGCCGACCAGCACCGCGCCGGCACCGCGCAGGCGCTGCAGCAGCACCGCGTCGCGCGCGGCGGGCGGGTCGCCCGCGTTGACGTGGCCGCCGGCCAGCGTGGTCTCGCCCTGCACGTCGTAGAGGTTCTTCACCGCACAGGGCACGCCGGCCAGCGGCGACAGGGTGTCACCGCGGGCGCGCGCCGCGTCCACCGCGGCGGCCTCGGCGGTGGCGCGTTCCACCGTCAGCCGGGTGAAGCAGCGCAGCAGCGGGTCGTGCCGGGCAATACGGGCGAGTGTGTCGTGCAGCAGTTCGGCCGCGCTCCGCTCGCCGCAACGCACCTGGGCGGCCAGCGCCAGTGCGCCGGGGAAGGCCGGGGTGCCGGCCGTGTTCCCTACCGTGTCCATGGCCGCGCTCATGGCCGCGTTCATGGCCGGAACGCCGGCGCGGCGTCGGCCTCGCGCGGCAGCGGCAGGTCGCGCAGGCTGGCCGCCATGGCGGCGATGCGGCCGAACTGTTCGGCCACCGCCGCGGCGGGAACCACGGCCGTGTCGTAGCCCTGCAGCGCCAGCGCGGCGCGCACGTAGGCATCGGTGTCCGGCACGGCGCCGGCTGCGGGGGATGGTGGAGCGGTGCTTGCGGAAGGCATGGACATGGCTGCTTATTCGACCTTGGCGCCGGTCGCCTTGACGATGGGTGCGTAGGTGCGCAGTTCGTGGTTCAGGATCTGTTCGAATTGTGCGCCGGTGGAGGTGGTGACCACATCGGCGCCCAGGTCGAGGTAGCTCTTCTTGATCTCGGGCGAAGCCAGCACCTTGGCCAGCGCGTCGTTGAGTTTTTTCACGATGGGCGCGGGCAGGCCGGCCGGGCCCATGATGCCGTTGTAGAGCACCACGCTGAAGTTGGGCACCCCTGCTTCGCCCATGGTGGGCACATCGGGTGCGGAAGGCACACGCTTGGGGGTGGTGACGGCCAGCGCCCGCAGGCTGCCGGCCTTGACCTGGGCCAGCGCGGGCGGCAGGCTGCTGAAGAAGAAATCGATCTCGCCGCCCAGCAGCGCGGTGGTGGCCGGTGCGCTGCCCTTGTAGGGCACGTGCACCGGTGCGATCTTGCCGGCGCTGGCCAGCATGGCGCCGGCCAGGTGGATGATGGTGCCGTTGCCCGACGAGCCGTAGTAGCCGGGCTTGGCCTTCTGTGCGGCGATGAGTTCCTGCACGCTTTTCACCGGCGACTTGCTGTTGACCACCAGCATCAGCGGCGTGGACGCGACCATGCCGATGGGGGTGAAGCTCTTGACCGTGTCGTAGGGCAGCTTGGGGTACAGGCTGGCGTTGATGGCGTGGGTGGTCACGTCGGTCAGCAGGATGGTGTAGCCGTCGGGCGTGGCGCTGGCCACCGCGTCGGCCGCGATGGTGGTGCCGGCGCCGGGCCGGTTGTCGACGTAGACCGACTGCCCCAGCACCTGGGACATGCCGTTGGCGACGGCGCGGGCGATCACGTCGGTGATGCCGCCGCCGGGGAAACCCACGACCATGCGGATGGCGCGCGTCGGGTAGTTGCTGTCGGGCTGCGCGGCGGCCGGGCCGGCGAAACCGGCCAGGGCCAGGGCGGTGGGCGCGAGCAGGTGGGCGACGAGGGTGCGGCGGTGCAGGGGCATGGGAAAACTCCGGTTGCGGTGAAGGAAAAAAAGTAAAAACGTCAGGCAGGCGCGCGGTGGGCCTGGTACCAGTCGAGGATCTGCACGCCGGTCATGAAAGTGACGTCGGCATGGCCGTGCATGTAGGCCAGCGCTTCCTCGAAATACTTGATGCGGTGCGGCACGCCGCTGAGGAAGGGGTGCACCGCGATGCCGAGCACCCGCACCCGGTCCTGGCCTTCTTCGTACAGGCGGTCGAATGTGTCCTTGGTACGGCGCAGCATCTCGGCGGCATCGTGGTACTGCACGGCCATCATCGGGATGTCGTTGAGCTCCACCGGGTAGGGCATGGCCACCATCTCGCCAGTGGCGGTGCGGATCGGCATGGGCTGGTCGTCGATGGCCCAGTCGCCCACGTAGCGGATGCCGGCGGCGTGCAGCAGGTCCACGCTGTCGAAGGTCTCGGTCAGCCCCGGACCGAGCCAACCCGAAGGCAGCTTGCCGGTGCAGGCCTTGATGGCGTCTACCGTTTCCTTGATCACCGCGGCCTGGTCCAGCATCTGGTGCGTGGGCATCTGGATGTAGCCGTGGCCCATGAAGTCCCAGCCGGCATCGCGAGCGGCCTCGGCGATGCGCGGGTAGGTCAGGCAGACGCGCCCGTTGATCGACAGCGAAGGCGTGATGCCGAATTTTTCGAGTGCGGCCTTCAGGCGCCAGAAGCCGATACGCATGCCGTACTCGTGCCAGCCCCAGTTGGCGATATCGGGCAGCGTGGTGACGCCGGTGGGCGGCGGCAGCACCTGGCGCGGCATGGGGCGCGAAATGTCCCAGTCTTCCACGTTGACGATGGGCCAGACGATGACACGGGCGCCGCCCGGTCCGCGGGAAAGGGGGCGGTCGACGATGGCGGAATAGTCGATTCTGTCTTTTGGCAGCATATACATCCAATAATTGGAACTTTAAAAAGGACGCTACGTTCTTCTTACGCAGCATCCGTGCCAATGTTATTAGCCCTATTGACGGACCGTGAACGGGAAAACGATAATTCCAACTAATGGACATATCCAAGCAAACCACGCCCCCCGAATCCAGCGCCGGCGCGGGCGGCACCCTGGGCATCCGCCGCGTCGCCACCCTGCTGAAACTGCTGGCCGCCCACCCGGCGGAGGGCCTGCGTTTTACCGAGGTGGCCGACCTGGCCGGCCTGGAGCGGCCGACCGCGCACCGGGTGCTGAAGGCGCTGGAAGCCGAAGAACTGGTGGTGCGCGACCCCACCACCCGGCGGTACCAGCTTGGTGCGCTGGTGTTCGACCTGGGGCATGCGGCGGCGCCGCAGTTCAGCCTGCACGAGGTGTGTGCACCGTCGCTGCAGCGCCTGGCCGAGGTCTCGGGCGATACCGCCTTTTTGTTCGTGCGCCGCGGCAACGATGCCTTCTGCGTGAGCCGGGTGCAGGGCCACTTTCCCATCCAGACGCCGGTGGTGGCGGTGGGCAGCCGCCAGCCGCTGGGGGTGAACGCCGGCGGCCTGGCGGTGCTGGCCGCCCTGCCCGACCGCGAGGTGGAGCAGGTGCTGAAAGCCATCGGCCCGCGGCTCGATGCCTACGGCCACCTCGACGACACGGGCCTGCGCGGCGCCATCACCACGGCCCGCACACAGGGTTTCGCCTCCATCGGCGACAAGGCGGCGGTGGGTGTCACCGCCCTCGGCCTGGCGGTGCGCAACCGCTTCGAGACGCCGGTGGCGGCGCTGACCATCGCCTCGACCACCGAACGCATGACGGCGGCGCGCCAGCGTGAACTGGCGCCGCTGCTGCGCAGCGAGGTGGAGGCGGTGCGGCGATCGTTCGACCGCTGAGATCCGGGCTTAGCCGGAGGCTGTGCCCGGGGCGGGCGCGTCCAGCCGGCGCAGGGCGCGCTCGTACCAGCCCAGATCGATATAGCGGTCCGGCTCGGGCGGCACGCCACCCCACTGCCCTTCCATCTCGGCGCGCAGCGCCAGCACCGTGCGCAGGCCGTCGAGGTCCAGGCCCGCATCGGGCGCCAGCCCGAAACCGGGCGTGAGCAGCGCCGCCATGGTCAACCGCGCCACCTCCGGCACCAGCTTGAAGCGCCGCACCAGCGCGGCCTCGCCGGCCTCGCGTTGTGCCGGGTGCAGGGCCAGGCGCAGGGCTTCCACGTAGGCTGCGATGTAGCGTTCGAGCACGTCCGCATGGGTCTCGGCCCAGGCGCGCATGACAAAACCGGTGGTGGCCTGGTAGGGGCCGATGAAATCGCGTGCCTGGCCGAGCGAATGCAGGCCCTGCTCCCGCACGGTGATGGAGAACGGCGCATTGAGCATGCCGGCGGAGAGCGCGGCGTCGTCCAGCATGGCCTGCGCCCGCTGCTGCGTGCCGCCGGCCAGGCGCAGGCCGTAGTCACGCCCTTCCAGCAAGCCCTGCTGCTGGAGGATCTTCTTGGCCACCAGCGCATAGGCGGTGTTGGGCGCATCGACGGCCAGCGTGCCGCCGCGCACGTCGGCGACCGTCCTTACCTCCGGGCGTGCCATGAATTCGACCAAGCCGTAGTCGCCGCCCATGACGATGACCGTGTCGTGGCCGCCGGCCTCCACCATGGCGATGGCATTGTCGGAGACGGCGTGGGCGATCTCGAACGCACCCGCGGCCAGCCCGTTGCGGATGGCATCGGAGTCCGGTGTGTTGTGCAGGTCGATGTGCAGGCCGTGGCGTTCGAAGATGCCCTGCTCCATGCCCACGATCAGCGCGATGTTCACCGCCCCGGGGAAGACGTGGACCCGCAGAATGTCCAGGCCCATTCAGTCTCCCTTGATGCCGGCCTTGCGGATCAGCGCACCAGTGGTCTTGATCTCCTTGTTCACGAAATCGGCGAACTGCGGCTGGCTCATCGTCGGCACCTCGGCCCCGAGGTTGGCAAAGGCCGTCTTGATGTCAGGCATCTGCAGTACGTTGCCCACTTCGCGCGCCAGGCGCGCGGTGACCGCCGGTGGTGTCCTGAACGGCACGAACAGGCCGACCCAGAAGATGTACTCCGAATCCGGAACACCCGCCTCGACCGTGGTCGGAACATCCGGCAGCAGGGAGGACCGCTGCGGCGACGCCACGGCCAGCGCCACCAGCCGGTTGTCCTTGATCAGGGGCAGCGCGCTGACCAGCGGCGCGAAGTACCAGTCGATCTGGCCGCCGATCAGGTCGGTGATGGCCGGCATGGTGCCGCGGTAGGGCACGACCTGCCCCTGCATGCCGGCGGCGATACGGAATTTTTCCGCATTGATATGGGCCGCGCTGCCGTTGCCGGCAGAACCGTAGCTCATCTTGCCCGGGTTGGCCTTGGCGCGCCGCACCAGGTCGGCGACTGACTTGATGCCGCTCGCGGGCGACACCACCAGCACATTGGGCAGCGTGGCGAGCATGGCCACGGGTGTGAAGTCCTTGGCGGTGTCGTAGCGCAGGTTCGGGTACAGGGCGGGCGCGGCGACATGGCCGGACGAATGGACCAGCGCGGTGTAGCCGTCCGGCGCCGCGACGGCCACCTGCCCGGCCCCCAGCGTGCCCCCGGCTCCCGCCTTGTTCTCGATGACCACCGCCTGGCCCAGTTGTTTGCCCAGCCGGTCGCCGATCAGCCGGCCGATGACGTCGGTGCCCGAGCCTGCCGCGAAGGGCACGACCAGGGTAATGGGTTTGGACGGGTAGGACGTTTCCTGCGCCCCCGCCGCGAGGTGCAGGCCAAGCGCCATTCCGGCGCCGGCCCAGAGGCAGAGGCGCATCCATCTGCTGCTGCGGCGTTGTGTTGTGTGCATGGGTGTCTCCTGAAGTTGGACAATCGATTGCCCAAGAGCATAGAAGCAATGGCCGGTTCCTGTCTGCGGGTTTTCCTCCGGATGGGTGCGCGTGCGCAGACTAGTCTGTGCCGTGGAGCGCAACGGATGGGACTACCAGCCGGCCGACAGGCTCAGGGGACCGGGCCCCATGCCGATGATGAACAGCAGCATGCCCAGGATGGCCAGGTTTTTCATGAAATGCAGAAATTCGTTCGTCCGCTGCATGGCGGTGAACTTCCAGTAGGGGTGGTAGAAGGGCAGCGCCGTGCCGACGAACAGCAGCAGGGCCAGGGCGCCCCAGCGCGCATGCCAGCCGAGCAGCAGCGACAGCCCGCCCGACAACATGACCAGCACCGCCGGCACCAGCAGCAGCCCGGCCAGGGGAATGCCCTTGCGGGTCATGACCTCCACGTTCCTGGTGAACAGCACGGTCTTTTCACAGGCCGATTGCAGGAAGATGAAGGCCATCAGCAGCCGCCCCAGCAGGGGGGCATAGAGTTCCGCCAGCTGGCGCAGCGTATCCATCGTCTCCCCCGTACCTTCTTCGGGTGTCCCGGGCTACCGGAGCGCCGCCGCGGCCGGGCCGGTCGACCGGCGCACGACCATCTCTGGCGTCAGCACCCGCATGCTGGGCGGCAGCCCGGGGGTGCCCAGGTGCTCCAGGAACAGCTGCGCCGCCTGCCGCCCCATTTCGCTCACATCGACACGTACCGTGGTCAGGGGCGGATCGATCAGGTCGACCATGGGGACATCGTTGTGCCCCACCAGCGACACGTCGCCGGGCACCCGCAGGCCGCGTGCATGCAATACGTCCAGCACCCCCAGCGCGATCAGGTCGTTGGCGGCGAACACGGCGGTGATCCCGGTTTCGGCCGCAAAAAGCGCCTGCGTGGCGATGCGCCCGGCCTCGCGGGTGAAGGCGGACGCCTCGACCACCGGCGCATGCAGCCCGTCCCGGGCGGCCAACCATTCGAACGCCTGCCGGCGTGCCCGCCCGGTGGACGATTCGCGCGGTCCGGCCACATGGGCGATGGCCCGGTGGCCCAGGGCCTGCAGGTGCTGCAGCACCAGGCGTGCGCTTTCCCGGTCGTCGTTGACGACACTCGGAAAACGGCGCTCCTCGATGCCGCGGTTCACCAGCACCGTCGGGATACGCAGGCGCAGGACCTCGGCCAGCATGGGGTCTTCCTCCTCCTGCGCCGCCAGTACCAGCAGGCCGTCGACCTGCCGGTTGGCGAGCGCGGTGATGAGTTCGGCCCGGCCCTCCTGCCCCTGCGGCATCTGGGCCACCAGGCACATCATGCCGTGCACCCGGAGTTGCGTTTCCAGGTTCTGGACCAGGGGCGCGAACATGGGGTTGCCCAGGCCCAGCGGCGGCAGCACGATCGCCGCCAGGTGGGTCTGCTTGGTGCGCAGCGACACCGCCACGGCGTTGGGCCGGTAGCCGAGTTCCCGTGCGATGCCTTCGATGCGGGTGCGTGTGGCTTCGGACACTTTGGTCCGGTTGCCCCGCAGTGCGCGCGAGACCGATGCCGGATGCACCCCGGCCACCCGGGCGATGTCATCGATCGTCACTGCGGCCGGTGACCGGTGGTCGGTGGGCGCGGCGGCGGAAGGCAGTCGTTTGTCCATCGCGCGATTGTCCACCCGCAGGGCGTTGCGATCTCCGTCACACAGAAGTCCGCCGGGATGTCCGGACCCTCGGGAAAACCCTTGCCAACCTTGTCCAGTGGTTCCATTAACCTTTAGGGCAATCGATTGCCCACATTACCGAAAGAGCCGACAACCATGACATCACCGGACCGATCCCCTCTCCAGCGCGCCTATTGGGGTGCCACCCTCGGCGGCAAGGCCGTCGAAGCCGGCCCCGGCCAGGCATTTTTTACCGTCGAGGAAGCCGCCACCGCCGAACCGATGGGGCAGGTCGTGTCGGCAGATGCGGCGCTGGTGGACCGGGTCGTGGCGGACTCCCGGCGGGCGTTCGAAACCGACTGGCGCAACCGGTCGCCACGCGACCGCGGCGCCCTGCTGCGCCAGGTGGCCGCGAAAATCCGCGAGCATGCCGATGAACTCGCGGAACTGGAGGCACGCGAGGTGGGCAAACCCAAACGCGACGCCCTGCGTTTCGACGTGTCCTACTGCCACGCCTGCTTCGACTATTTCGGTGGCCTGGCCGATACGCTGCACGGCGAAATCCTCGACCAGGGCGCCATCGAGGCGCGGATACTGTTCGAGCCCTACGGCGTCGTGGCCGCGATACTGCCCTTCAACTGGCCGCCGATCCACTTCGCGAAAAAGAGCGCCCCCGCCCTGGCCGCGGGCAACACGGTGGTGGTGAAGCCGGGCGAGCAGGCGCCGCTGACGGTGCTGCGCCTGGTCGAACTGGCCAACGAAATCCTGCCGCCGGGTGTGCTGAACGTGGTGCCCGGCCTCCAGGCCGGGCCGGCGCTGGCCGCGCACCCGCGGGTGGAACGCATCAGCTTCACCGGCGCGACCGCGACCGGCCGCCGTGTGCTGCAGAGCGCCGCCCAGAACATCACCTACGCGACGATGGAGCTCGGCGGCAAGAACGCGCTGATGGTGCTGCACGACGCCGACATGGAGGTGGCGGTGAACGTCGCGATCGAAGGCATGTTCTACAACCAGGGAGAAGCCTGCACCTCGACCGCGCGTATCCTGGTGCACACCTCGCGTTATGCCGAATTCGAGACCAAGTTCGCCCAGGCGGCCGCCCGCCTGGTGGTCGGTGATGGCCTGGACCCGCGCACCGACATCGGCCCGATGGTCGATGCCAAACAACGCGACCAGGTGGAGCGCTACGTGGACATCGCCTTGCGCGAAGGCGCGCGCCTGGTGATGCGCGGCAACGTGCCCACAGGCGAGCGCTACCGCAAAGGCTACTGGGTGGCGCCGACCGTGCTTGCCGACATCACCCCGGACATGACCGTGGCGCAGGAAGAAATCTTCGGCCCGGTCGCCTGCCTGATGCGCTTCGACAGCGAGGACCAGGCGGTGGAGATCGCCAACGGCACCGCCTATGGGCTGACCGCGGCCATCGTCACCACCGACGAGAGCCGCGCCTGGCAACTGGCGCAACGGATGGAGGCGGGCATGGTCTTCATCAACAACTACATGCGCCGCGCCTTCCTGGGCTCGCCCTTCGGCGGCGTCAAGGGCAGCGGCTTCGGGCGCGAGAACGCGACCGAGACGCTGAAGGAATTCGTGCGTTCGAAGAATGTCCGTTTTCCGTCCGGCAAGGCCCCGGTGCCGGTCTGGCCGCCGAAGGACTGAGGACGGCGCCGCGGACCTTCCGATGCAGGACAAGTTCGGTGACATGCGGACCTTCGCCACGGTGGTCGAGGCCCAGGGCTTCGCCGCCGCCGCCGCGCGGCTCGGCATCGCCAAGTCGGGGGTGAGCCGCCGCATCAAGGAACTGGAGGTGCGGCTGGAAGCCCGCCTGGTGAACCGGACGACGCGCAGTTTCCGCCTCACCGAGGCGGGAACCCTGTTCTACGAACGGTGCCGGCGCATCCTGGAGGCGGTGGCCGAGGCGGAGGACCTGCCAACGGGGGATGAAGGCCCCTCCCCTTCGGGCACGCTGCGGGTCGCCGCGCCGTCGATCTTCGGCAGCGCGCATTTCATCGGGCACATCGGCCGCTTCAACCGGCTGTTCCCCCGCATCGCACTCGACCTCGACCTGACCGACCAGCCGCTCAACCTCGTGGCCGAGGGCTACGACCTGGCCATCCGCGTCACCCGCCTGCACGACTCGACGCTGGTGGCCCGGCACCTGCTGGACGTCCGCTACCTGGCGTGCGCCAGCCCGCGCTACCTGGCGCAGCACGGCGAGCCGCGGCACCCGGACCAACTCCGCCAGCACGCGGGGCTGCGGGTATCGGGCGCCGGGGCACCCGACTACTGGCAGTTCCGGGAGCACGGCAGCGGCGGCGGCACCTTCCGGGTACAGGTTCCCACGGCCTTCCAGTCGTCCAGTGCCGAGGCGGTGTGTGAATACGCGGTGCTGGGACACGGCATCGCCATGCTGCCGCAACCGATGGCCGCACCGGCCATCGCGGCGGGCAGCCTGCGGGCCGTCCTGGAAGACTTCGAGCCCCCGGCAACCGGCATGTACGCGCTATTTCCGCAGTCCCGCTACCTGCCGGCCAAGACCCGGGCGCTGGTCGACTTCCTGGTCGAAGCGTTTCGGCGGCAGGACGGCGAACATCCTGCCGGCCCCGGCAGGGCCTGACCGATCCGATGGAAATGTTATGGGTTGAATAAGATTTAATTGTCCGCGCAGCGCCGGGGCGGCTCCTAGAATTTGCCCACAACATTCAGGAGACACACCATGCAGCGGACGATTCTGCCGTGGGCGCGCGCACTCGTTGCCGGCGTATTGGGCCTGCTGGGCCTCACGGCCCTGGCCCCGGCGGCCTGGGCCGACTACCCCGACCGCCCCATCCGCCTGGTGGTGCCCGCGGGCGCCGGCGGCATCACCGACCTGGTGGCCCGCATCCTGGGCGAGAAGCTGGGCGGCATCCTCAAGCAGCCCATCGTCATCGACAACAAGACCGGCGCCAGCGGCATCATCGGCTCGCAGGCGGTGGCCACCGCCAAGCCCGACGGCTACACCCTGCTGATGGCCTTTCCCACCCACGTGGCCAACCCGAGCACCATCAAGGCCATCCCCTACGACACGGTGAAGGACTTCGCGCCGGTCGCCAAGGTAGGCCAGGTGCTGGAGGTGCTGCTGGTCAGCAAGGACGGCGGCATCGACAGCATGAAGACCTTGCTGGAGAAGGCCCGCCAGGGCAAGGAGACCCTCAACTACGGCTCGGTCGGCACCGGCAGCCGGGGCGACATCTGCACCCTGGTGTTCCAGAACCAGGCCGGCATCAAGATGCAGCCCGTCACCTACAAGAGCGAGCCCGAGATGCTCACCGCGCTGATCCGCAACGACATCCAGGTAGCTTTCACCTCGCCGCCGGCCGCCCTGCCCATGGTCAAGGGCGACAAGCTGCGCGCGCTGGCCATTTCCTCGGGCAAACGCTCGCCCATCCTGCCCCAACTGCCCACCGTGGCGGAAACCGGCCTGGCCGGCTACGACGTGACCGGCTGGAACGCCCTCTTCGCGCCGGCCGGCACGCCGCCCGAGGTCATCGCCAAACTCAACAAGGCCGTCAACCAGGTGCTGGCCGAGCCTGCCGTGGTGGACCAGCTGCTGTCGCTGGGCGTGCCCCCGCTGGGCGGCACGCCTGAGGAACTGCAGCGCTCGGTGGTGCAGGACGTCGACATGATCGGCAAGACGCTGGCCGCCATCGGCTTCAAGCCCCAATAACACCCCCTTATTTCCACCCACAGGAAGACCAAGCACATGCCGTATCTGGACCTCTCGCCCGACTTCAAGCCTTACTACGAAATCCACGATGCGACGGACCCCTGGAGCAAACCCGAAACCATCGTCTTCGTGCACGGCTTCACCGAGAACACCACGGCCTTCCGCGCCTGGGTACCGCACCTTTCGCGCAAGTACCGCGTGGTGACCTACGACCTGCGCGGCTTCGGCAAGACCGCGCCGGTGGACAGCGACTTCAAGTACAGCACCGAGCTGTACGTGGACGACCTGGTGCGGGTCATCAACCAACTGGCGGGCGAGGCGGTGCACGTGGTCGGCTTCAAGAGCGGCTGCATCAGCACCGTGCGCCTGGCCGCCACCCGGCCCGACCTGGTGCGCTCTATCACCCTGTGCGCGCCGCCCATGGTGGCGCCGGGCGGCGACGACTGGCTGCCCTTCATGGAAGAGCAGGGCCTGCGCGCCTGGGCCCGCAAGACCATGCCGCCGCGCCTGGGCTACGACGCGCCGCCCGCCGCCATCGACTGGTGGACCGACATGATGGGCGCCACGTCCATGGGCACCGCCCGCGCCTACCTGCGCTGGGTCGGCACCACGCAGGCCGGGCTGGACATGCCGGCCATCACCTGCCCGGCCCTGGTCATCATGACCAAACTCTCGGCCAACACCAACGCCGCCGCCGGCCAGGTGCCGCCCGAGCAGGTGAAGAAGGGCATGCCGCATGCCGAGATCCTGGTGCTGGACCTGGACTGCTACCATCCGGCCGCCTCGCACCCCGACACCTGCGCGCCGGCCATGCTCGCCTTTCTGCAACAGCAGAAGCAGACACACAAGCTGGCCTGAGCCGCCGGTGGCGGTGCACCGCCCCATCGCCCACTGCCCATCGCCCCGCCCGCCCTACCCGCCATGACCCGACGACTCGACCGCTGCCTGTGCCTGAACGATTTCGAGCGTGAGGCGCGCCGGGTGCTGCCACGGCCGATCTTCGGCTACGTACACGCGGCGGCCGAGGACCGCCGCGCCTTCGAGGCCAACTACCGTTCCTTCGACAAATACGCCTTGGTGCCCCGGGTGCTGGTGGACGCCACCGGCCACCATGCCCGCACCGCCCTGCTCGGCCAGGAATACGGCCAGCCCTTCGGCATGGCGCCGGTGGGCCTGAGTGCGCTCTACACCTACCGCGGCGACGTGGAACTGGCGCGGGTGGCGGCCGAGCGCAACATCCCGATGGTGATGAGTTCCTCCTCGCTGATCCCGATGGAAGAGGTGGCCCGAGCCCACCCCGGCGCCTGGTTCCAGGCCTACCTGCCGGGCGACCGCGAGAAGATGGAGGCACTGGTCCAGCGCATCCTGCGCGCCGGCTTCAAGACCCTGGTGCTGACGGTGGACACCCCCGCCAACCCCAACAAGGAGGCCTATATCCGCAGCGGTTTCACCAGTCCGCTGCAGCTGTCGGCCGGGCTGCTGTGGCAGGGCATCACCCACCCGGGCTGGAGCCTGGGCACTTTCCTGAAGACCCTGCTGCGGCACGGCATTCCGCACTTCGAGAACAACTATGCCACGCGGGGAGTGCCCATCATCGCAAGCAACGTGGAGCGCAGCTTTGCCGACCGCAGCAACCTGGGCTGGGACCACTTCGCACGGGTGCGCGAGATGTGGCCGCACCAGCTGGTGGTCAAGGGCGTGCTGAGCCCGCAGGACGCGCTGCGCGCACGCGAACTCGGGGCCGATGGCGTGATCCTCTCCAACCACGGCGGCCGCCAGCTCGACAGCGCGGTGGCGCCGCTGGCGGTGCTGCCCGAGGCCGTGCGCCTGTGCCCGGGTTTTCCGGTGATGGTCGATGGCGGCATCCGCCGCGGCACGGACGTGCTCAAGGCGCTGGCCCTGGGCGCGGCCTTCGTCTTTGTCGGCCGGCCTTTTGCCTACGCGGCGGCCACGGCCGGCCGGGCCGGCATGGAAAAAGTGGTGGACCTGCTGGCCGCCGAGATCGACCGCAGCCTGGTGATGCTGGGCGTGCGCAGCACCGCGGAGCTGACGCCGGACTGCCTGGCAGAAGCAAGCTGAACGGCAGCTTCCCAGCGGATCAGCGGATGGCGGCCAGCGGCTGCGCCCGCAGCCGCCGGGCCTCCTCGATCAGCGTGGCGACCAGCGGCGCGTTGACGCCGTGGCTGTCCCAGAACACCCCCATGTTGCGGGTCGGCGCAGTCTGCGGCAGCGCGATGCGCACCACACCGATGCTGTCCAGCCATTCGGGCGCCCAGTCGGGCACCAGCGCCACGCCAATGCCGTCCAGCACCAGGTAGGCGATGCTGACCAGGGTGTCGATTTCCAGCCGTTCCCGCGGCACGATGTTGTGCCGGCGCAGGTAGGTCTCGGCCACCTGGCCGCCGCGCAGCGCGCGGTCGAAACGCAGGAAGGGTTCGCTGGCCAGCAGCGCGTGCGGGTCGGCGCCGCGCAGGTGCGGCGGCACGATCAGCACCAGTGGCTCCTCCTTCAGCAGCACCCATTCGAAGCCCTTGGGCGGCGGGTGCACCGGCTCGGCGATGATGGCCGCGTCGATGTCGCGCGACACCACCCGGCCGTGCAGGTAGGTGGTGGCGCCGGACTCGACGTAGATACGCAGCGTGGGGCGCAGCACGTACAGGCGCTTGACCAGCCCGGGGGTGAGTTCGGCCCAGGTGGAGGTGGACACCCCCAGGCGCAGTTCGCCGAGTTGCTCGTCGTTGTGGGCGATGGCCTGGATGTCGCGTGCGTCCTGCAGCAGCGAGCGGGCGCGCTCCAGGATCTTCACGCCCGCCTCGGTCGGCCGCGCGCCGCGGCCGGCGCGGGTGATGAGGGGCGTGCCGATTTCCTCTTCCAGCGTACGGATGCGGGCCGACAGCGCCGCGGGTGTGAGGGCCAGGCGCCGCGCGGCTTCGGCGAAGGACCCGTGGTCGCAAATCGCCACGAAGCTCTGCAGGTATCTGGTTTCCATGGGCCTACGATAAAAACATTTGCCTCTGAATATCAACGCATTGTGGGGCTGCCGGGGTTTCGGTGAATACTATGGAAAGAGTGGCCTCCCAAGCCCGACGCCCCCTTCGAATCCGCACCAGGAGACAGCCCATGACCACCGCCCCCCCACCGCTGACCGGGGTTTTTTCGCCCGTGCTCACCCCCTTCAACGCCGACCGCACGCCCTCCACCCCGCGCTTCGTCAAGCATTGCAACTGGCTGGTGGACCAGGGCGTGGGCCTGTCGATCTTCGGCACCAACTCCGAAGCCAACTCGCTGGCCCTGGCCGAGAAGAAGGCCCTGCTGGAAGCCTTGCTGGCCTCCGGCATCAGCGGCAGCCGCATCATGCCCGGCACCGGCCTGTGCAACGTGCCCGAGACGGTGGAGCTCACCCGCCACGCGGTGCAGGCCGGCTGCGCCGGTGTGCTGATGCTGCCGCCCTTCTACTACAAGGGCGTGAGCGACGAGGGCCTGTTCCGCTTCTTCTCGGAGGTGATCGACCAGGTGGCCGACGAGCGGCTGCGGGTCTACGTGTACCACATCCCGCCGGTGACGCAGGTGCCGCTGACGGCGGGCCTGATCGAGCGGCTGCTCAAGCGCCACGGCAAGGCCATCGCCGGCATCAAGGACAGCTCGGGCGACTGGAGCAACACCCAGTCCATGCTGGCGAACTTCCAGGGCCCGGACTTCAGCGTGTTCGCCGGCAGCGAAACCTTCCTGCTGCCCACCCTGCGCGCGGGCGGCGCCGGCTGCATCACCGCCACCGGCAACGTCAATCCCGGCGCCATCAACCAGCTCTACCAGACCTGGAAGGCCGACGCGGCCGCCGCCGACGCGCAGCAGGCCGCGCTGGACCGCACCCGCGCCATCTTCCAGTCGGTGCCCATCATTCCCGGCATGAAACGCACGCTGGCCGACCATTCGGGCGACGCCGCCTGGGCCACGGTGCGCCCGCCCCTGGTGGAACTGGACGATACGCAGGCGGCCAAGCTGTCGGCGGCGCTGGCGCAGGACGGCTTCACCGTGCCCGACGCGAAGCGGCTGGCGCACGCCTGACGGGCGGACTACTGCCCCGCGCTGCTCTCAGGCCGCGCGTGGGTAGTTGGACGGGTACATGGCGCGTTTGGCGGCCTCGTCCATGTCCTTGCGGAAGGTGTGGTCCTGGCCCACCGCCCGCGCACGGGCCACGGCCGGGCGGGCATCTATGGCCTGGAACCAGCGCCGGATGTTCGGGTAGGCGGCCAGCCCGCCGCCCTCGCCCGGCAGTACCCGCGGCGCGCGGTCGATCCAGCCCCAGGCCGACATGTCGGCGATGGAGTAGGCATTGCCGACGATGCAGTCCCGGCCTGCGAGATGCTGCTCCAGCACCTCGTAGTGGCGCTCGGTTTCGCGCCGGTAGCGGTTGGTGGCGTAGGGCATCTTTTCCGGCGCGGCATGCTGGAAATGCACCGCCTGGCCCGAAAAGGGGCCGAGCCCGGTGCCGAGGAAACACAGCCAGGACAGCAGTTGCGGCCGGTCGGCCGGCGTGCCGTTGAACTGGCCGGTCTTCTCGGCCAGGTAGATGAGGATGGCGGTGGAATCGAACAGGACCGCCTCGGTGCCCCCGGGACCTTCGGTGTCGACGATGGCCGGTACCTTGCCGTTGGGGTTGATGGCGCGGAAGGCCGGCGTGTGCTGCTGGCCCTGGTTGGTGTCCACCGGCACCAGTTCGTAGGGCAGGCCCGACTCTTCGAGGAACAGTGCGACCTTGGCCGGGTTGGGGGTGGGGTGGAAATAGAAACGGATCACGGGGGCAGTCTCCGGCGTTGTTTTTGGAAGGGCCACCCTAGAATAATTCGGAACCGGCAACCTGGCACGGCTGCCGCCATCCACCCTGCCGGGGTGCGGGTGATGGCCCGCGCCCGACTTGAAAAAACGGTTCGAAGGCATGATGCGCCCCGCCCTCGCCCTTCCCGACAGCCACCGCGAACCTACCCTCCAAAGGATCCCGCACCCATGATCGACCTCTACTACTGGCCCACCCCCAACGGCCACAAGATCGCCCTGTTCCTGGAAGAAGCCGGGCTGCCCTATACCATCCACCCGGTCAACATCAGTGCCGGCGACCAGTTCAAGCCCGACTTCCTGGCCTTCTCGCCCAACAACCGCATGCCGGCCATCATCGACCGCGCGCCGGCCGACGGGGGCGAGCCGATCACGGTGTTCGAGTCCGGCGCCATCCTGCAGTACCTGGCGGAGAAGACCGGCCGCTTTTTGCCCACCGACGTGCGGGGCCGCAAGGTGGTGATGGAGTGGCTGTTCTGGCAGATGGGCGGCCTCGGCCCCATGGCCGGGCAGAACCACCACTTCGGCGTGTATGCGCCCGAGCAGATTCCCTATGCCATCCAGCGCTACGTGAACGAAACCAACCGGCTCTATGGCGTGCTGAACCGCCGCCTGGAGGGCCGCGCCTTCATCGCCGGCAACGAGCTGACCATCGCCGACATGGCCGCCTACCCCTGGGTGGTGCCGTACAAACGCCAGCAGCAGAAGCTGGAAGATTTTCCGCACCTGCACCGCTGGTTCGACGCCATGGCGGCACGCCCGGCCACCATCCGCGCCTACGCCGGGGCCGAGCCATATTCCGGCCGCCCTGCGGTCACCGAAGAAGGCAAGAAGATCCTGTTCGGCCAGACCGCAGCCAGCGTCGCGGCGAAATAACAAGACGCCGAACGGCGACAATGGACTCCTGACGAAGAACACCGCGGCCGCAGAAAAAAGGCCGGCACGCGGCGGCACGGGAGACACATTGGGATCGATTTTCCCGCTGGCGGTCACGCTGGCGATCCAGGGCATCACCTTCATGGCGCTGCTGACGGTGCCGGCCATGGCGCCGGCGGTGGCCAAGGCCCTGGGCATTTCCACCGCCTACACCGGCGCCTACCTGGGCTTGGGTTACGTGGGCGCCATGGTGTCCAGCCTGGCGGGCGGCGCGGCCGTCGCACGCTGGGGCGCCATCCGCACCAGCCAGGGCGGCCTGCTCATCTGTGCCGCGGGCCTGGTGCTGTCCTGCGCCGGCTCGCTGGGGGCGCTGGCGGCCGGTGCGGTGCTGATCGGCCTGGGCTACGGCCCCATCGCACCGGCGGGTTCGCACCTGCTGGTGCGCACCACCCCGCCGGGCCGCATGTCGCTGGTGTTCTCCATCAAGCAGACCGGCCTGCCGCTGGGCGGCATGGTGGCGGGTGCGGCCGTACCCGGCATGGCGGCCTCCTTCGGCTGGCAATGTCCGCTGCTGGCGCTGGCCGTATGCACCCTGTTCGCCGCGGTGCTGGTGCAACCGCTGCGCGCCGGGATGGATGCCGACCGCAGCGCCGCCGCGCCGCTGTCGCCGGGCCAGTTGCTGCTGCCCCTGCGTTTTGTGCTGGAGCGGCCGGCGCTGGCGCGGCTGACGGCCATCTCTTTCTTTTTCTCGGCGGTGCAGAACAGCACCACCGCCTACCTGGCGGTGTATTTCACCGAGGTCATGCACTACACCCCGGTGGCCGCCGGGCTGATGCTGTCGGCCGCCCAGGTGGGCGGCCTGGGCGGGCGCATCGCCTGGGGCCACCTGTCGGACTCGCCGCTGGGCCCGCGCCGGGTACTGGCGGCCCTGGCCAGCGCCATCCTGGTGCTGCTGTTCGCCCTGGCGCTGCTGCCCGCCGGCACCGCCGTGTGGGTGGCCCTGCTGCTGGTGCTGCTGGTGGGCGCCTGCGCGGTGGGCTGGAGCGGCATCGTGGTGGGCGAGGTGGCGCGCCTGGCGCCGCCCGGCACCGCCGGCATGGCCACCGGCGGCGCCATGGCGCTGACCTTCATCGCGGTGATCACCGGGCCGCCGGCCTTCGGTGCGGTGTCGGCGGCGGTGGGCAGCTACCGCGCGGGCTTCGTGCTGCTGGCCTTGCCGATGGCGGCTTGCTGGTGCTTGTTGGCGCGGGGGCGGGGGCATCGGGAAGAAGCCTCCGTAGCCGGCAGGGGCAGGCGATGACTCCGTATCCTGTGAACAACACCGCCGTCACGAAAACGGTGCAACATATATTCCCCCGGCGCCAAGGCGCCTTCCCACTCGGTCGGCCAGGGCATTACCCGGCCAGCTGGTTTTCCCTCTTTTCCAGCCCCGCTTGCGGGCCTTCACCATGACAGTCACCGTCGCCAGTGCCATCTACGACGCCGCCAGTGCCACCCTGCAGGTCACCTTTGCAGGCGCCGGCGGCACCGACAGCATCGACCCGACGCATATCACCGTCACCGGCCAGGGAGGTGCCACCTACACGCTGACGGCGAGCCCCCAGGCGGTGTTCGGCACCGGTGTCTTCCTCGCGGCGGCTGCCGACCAGGCCAGCCTCAACCGGCTGTTCAACAAGAACGGCACCACCTCCGCCGACGGCACCACCTACAACATCGCGCTGACCAGTGGCTTCGACCAGGATCTGCCTGCGGTTTCGCCCGACAGCTTGGCCAACGTCGTCACTGTCCAGAATTACGCCGCGCCCACCATTACCAGCGCCACCTACAACGCGGCGACCTCGGTGCTCACCGTCACGGGCAACCACCTGATCAACACCGTGGGCGCGACGAACGACATCACCGTCGGCAAGCTCACCTTCACCGGCCAGGGCGGTACCCCCTACACACTGTCGACCAGCGGCAACGTGGAGGTCACCAGCGCCACCAGCTTCACGGTCACGCTGAGCGGGGCCGACATCGCCGCCGTTAATGCGCTGCTGAACAAGAACGGCGCGGCGTCCAGCGGCAACGTCACCTACAACCTGGCGGCGGCCGATGGCTGGGACGGCGTGGTCGCCGGCGGCGACGCGGTGGCCACCGCCGCCATCGCCGTGCAGGGCAACACACCGACCACCACCGTCACCGGCCTGTCGATCAATGGCGACACCGGCGCCTCCACCACCGACTTCATCACCGCCACCGCGGCCCAGTCGCTCACCATCACCCTCAGTGCCGCCGTGCTCTCGGGCGAGATCGTGCAGTGGTCGGTGGACAACGGCCTCAATTGGTTCAGCGCCTCCAACAATCCCAACCCGACCACCTGGAAGAATCCCATCACGCTGTCGGGCAGCAATACGCTGCAGGCGCGGGTGATCAGCGGCAACAACGCGTCCACCGCCTTCACCCAGGCCTATATGCTGGACACGGCGGCACCCACCTACACCTCCGCCACCGTCAATGGCAACAGCCTGGTGATGACCTATGGCGAAGCGCTGGATGCCGTGCACCCCCCGGGCAACGGCGCCTTCAGTGTGCTGGCGGGCGGCGCGGCCGACGTGGTGACGGGCGTGGCCGTCAACTCGGTGGCTAAGACGGTGACACTGACTTTGACCACCGCCGTGACCCCGGGCCAGGTGGTGACGGTGGGCTACACCGACCCCACCGGCGGCAACGATCCCAATGCCGTGCAGGACTTGGCCGGCAACGACGCGGCCACCGTCGCCGCGCAGGCGGTGACCAACACCACGGCGGCACCATCGGACAGCGGGCCCGCCACCGTGCCCGGCATCACCGCCTCGGCGCCCATCGGCGGCGGCACGGTGCAGGGCGGCGCGGGCAACGACACCCTGAGCGGCATCAGCGGCAGCAACACCTTTTTTCCCGTCAGCGGCAGCGACACCGTCACCGGCGGCAGCGGGCGGGATACGGTGGTCATCGCCGGCAGCAGCGCCGGCTACACCCTGGCCCACAACACCGACGGCAGTTTCACCCTGCAGTCGGTGAGCGATGCCGGCACGGTGGTCAAGATGACCGGCGTGGAGCGCCTGGTTTTCAACAACCAGACCCTGGCACTGGACGTGACGCCCGTGGCCCTGCAGGTCGATGGCCTCTACAAGCTGGCCCTGGGCCGCGACCCGGAGGATGCGGGCCTGGCCTACTACGTCGCAGCCGCGGCACAGGGTGTCACCGTGGCGCAGATGGCGACCGGCTTCGTCGCCAGCGCGGAGTTCGCCAAGGCCTATGGTTCCCTGGGCGACGCCGCCTTCGTCACCCAGCTCTACGCCAACGCCTTCAACCGCGCACCCGACAGCGGCGGCATGGCCTTTTACCTCGACCTGCTGGCCCACCTGCCCGGCGCGGCCGGCCGCGCCGCCCTGCTGGCGGACTTCGTCAGTTCGCAGGAAGAAACCGTCAAACTCGCCGGCCTGGCCGACCACGGTATTCCGCTGCTGGGCTGAGCGGCCTTGAGCAGGCGCTGAGCCCTGGACCTCACCGGGCAAATCGCCTGCGGTACTCCACCAGGCCCACCCCCAGCCGGCGCCCGAACGCCCGCCGGAACCCGTCCACATTGGTATACCCCACCGCATCGGCCAACCGCTTGGCCGGCAGGTCCGACTCTTCGGCCAGGCGGCGGGCTTGGTCTATGCGCGCGTTCTCGACGAACTCCGCGGGTGTGGTCCCGGTCTCGCTGCGGAAGATACGCGCGAAGCTCCGCCCGCTCATGCCAGCGCGCGCCGCCAGCATGGGCACGGACAGATCGTCCTTCAGGTTCGCCAGCACATGGTCCTGCACCTCGCGCACACCCGAACGCTCGGAGGTCTGCGCCGCCAGGTGGGCGCTGAACTGGCTCTGGCCGCCGGGGCGCTTGAGGAACATCACCAGTTCACGCGCCACCCGCAGGGCGAGTTCGCGGCCATGGTCTTCTTCCACCATCGCAAGCGCCAGGTCCATGCCGGCGGTCACCCCGGCGGAGGTGAAGAGCTTGCCGTCCTTCACATGGATGGCGTCCGCTTCGACGCAGGCACTGGGGTATTCGGCCGCGAGGCGGGCTGCGGCATTCCAGTGGGTCGCCACCCGTTTGCCATCGAGCAGGCCGCTGGCCGCCAGCACGAAGGCGCCGGTGCACACCGACCCATAACGCCGCACGGTACGGGACTGGCGCCGCAGCCAGTCCTGCAAGGCCGGGTCGCTGGCCATGTCCTCGATGCAAGGGCTGCCCGCGACGAGCAGGGTGTCGATGGGCCCGCGCTGCGTGGCCACGGTCGCGTCGACCGCCAGGCGCAGGCCGCTGCTGCTCTGGAGCAGGCCGTCCCGCGTGCCGATCAGCTGCACCTGGTAGGCGCGGGGCTTGCCGAGCTGGCGCGCAGCTTCGGCGAAGACATCCGCAGGTCCCACAACGTCGAGCAGTTGCACACGGGGAAAAGCGAGTATGGCGATGCGCATGGCGGACAAGGCCCGGTGATTGGCGGAAAACGCCGTACCTTGGCGGGGACGGCTGCGGCAGTTTGGCAGAAACTAACAGCTCATGCAAATTCTGCCAAAGGAGTCCGCCGTGCACAACCCGCCCCTTCCACCGTCCTTGCCGGTCTTTCGCCCGCCGGGCGAAACCTCGGTGCGCAAGCTGCCGGTGAGCCTGTTCGCCTCGGTCATGGGCCTGGCCGGGCTGGCGCTGGCCTGGCGGCTGGCGCACCACAGCCTGGGGGCGCCGGCCCTGGTGGGCGAGGCCATCGGCGCGTTCGCCGTGGCCGTCTTCCTGCTGGTTTCGGCAGCCTACCTGACCAAGCTGGCGAAGCACCCGGAGGCGGTGCACGCGGAGTTCCTCCACCCGGTGGCCGGCAACTTCTTCGGCACCATCGTGATCGCTATCCTGCTGCTGTCCGCCGTGGTCGAGCCGTACAGCGCAGTTGCGGCGCACGCCGTCTGGACCGTGGGCGTGCTGGCGACTTTTGCGCTGTGTTTTGTCGTGTTCTCCCGCCTGCTCAAGGGCCAGGTGGACACCGCGCATGCCGTGCCGGCCTGGCTCATCCCGGGCGTGGCCACACTCGACATCGCCGTGACCGGCGGGCACATGCCCATGGCCTGGGCCGCGGAAGCGAACCTGCTGGCCTGCGCCATCGGCGCGGTGCTGGCACTGCTGCTGTTGGCGATGATCGTCAGCCGCCTGGTGCACCGCGACCCGCTGGCGCCCGGCATGGCACCCTCGCTGATGATCCTGATGGCGCCCTTCCCGGTGGGATTCCTCGCTTACTGCAACGTCGTGGGCGGCGTCGACCGTTTTGCCGCCCTGCTCTTCTACTTCGGACTCTTCATGTTCGCCGTGCTGGCGCCCAAGGTGTTCCGCCGGGGCGTGACGTTCTCGCCGGCCTGGTGGGCCATCGGCTTCCCCATGGCTGCGCTGGCCAATGCGGCGCTGAAGTATGCGGAGTTCCGGGCGAACGGGCCCCTCTGGGTGCTCGCCATCGTGCTGCTGGGCGCGCTGAGCCTGGCGCTGGCGGTGCTCACGGTGCGCACCGTGCGGACCGTGGCCAACGGGCAGTTGTTCGCGTAAGCCCTGGGGGGCCGCCGGGTCGGCATGGAGCGTATGCTTCCAGGAACGCGAAGCCGGCAACAGCCGGTTGAAGTCGGCTTGCAGTCCCACAGCAGCCATGCGGCCGGCACGGTGTAATCCGCCCCTCAATGCCCCTTGATCTCGGATTGCGAATGAATCCGGCCCTGGTCTTCTGTATTTTCTGGCTATACAGCCTCGGCGTGTACCTCACGAAGCGGCGCTTGTACCCTTGGGCGCTCGTTGGCGGCCCCCTGCCACGGGAACCCTGGCGCCCCGGCCAGGAGTTTTCGATCTGCATCAGCCCGGACTACTGGTGGGCGCGCCGGTTCAAGTACCGGCTTCAGGCTGCTGCCACGGCTGCGGCAAGAGCAGACCTGCTGAAAGCGTATGTGGTCACGAACAACCGGATGAACCTGTGCCTCAGCATGGCGACAGCCCTCATCTGCCTGCTTGCCAAGGCCCAATGGCCGGGGTCGCTGTTTTTTCACGTGGCGGCCGCCGTAGCCGTCGTTCGTTTCTTCTCCCGGAGCTACGAGATCACGTACGCCTTCGGCCTCGATGTTCTGCAGACTGCAACGGCCGAAAGGACGGCAACAGGCCTGCGAAAAGAGGAGCGGGTGCGGCTGGCTTTGCTCAGCTATTTTGAAATCTACCTGTATGCGGCCGCAGCGTACACCGCGCTTCCTGCCGTGCGCAACGCCGGCGAGGCCCTGACCCTGTCCATCAATGTGGGCACCCTGACCAATGTGGGGTACGTATACGCCATGGGACCAGCGGGGTCCCCTTCGTTCGTGCTCAACATCGTTTTTGTCCAGGTCATCACGACGCTGAGCCTGGTGGTTCTCAGCCTGGCCGCCTACCTGGCCAGAAAGGACTGAATCTGCCGGCAGAGCGGCCATCCCCGCCCCGCGCCGGGGGACGGCCGCCTGCAAGGCAACGATCAGCCGTGGAAGGTGGCGAAGGCCGCCAGGTCCTCGCGCTCGCTCACCAGCGAATTCTCGACCGCATCCGGGTCGGCGGACCCGAGCGCCATGCCGCACACCACCATCTGCTGCGCATCGAGCGCCAGCTGCTGTGCGATGACCTGGTGGAAGTGGATCCACGCGGCCTGGGCACAGGTGTCGAGCCCGCGGGCGCGCGCTGCCACCATGACACTCTGCAGGAACATGCCGCAGTCGATCCAGCTGCCCTGGTTCAGGTCGCGGTCGATGGTGAAGATGAGGCCCACCGGCGCGTCGAAAAAACGGAAGTTGCGGGCGTGCTGGGCCTTCATGCCGGCGCTGTCGCCCTTCACGATGCCGAGCAGCTGGTACAGCGCGAAGCCGACCTTGCGGCGCCGGTCGATGAAGGGGGACTTCCAGGCCAGCGGGTAGTACTGGTACTCGTCCGGCGGCACTGCGGCCAGGGCCACCGGGTCGTCGTTGACCCGGGCGACGGCCTCCATCAGGGCCTGCAGGCTTTCGCCCGTGACCACATGCACCTGCCAGGGCTGGGTGTTGGCACCCGACGGGGAGCGCGCCGCCACCCGCAGGATGTCTTCCACCACGGCCAAGGGCACCGGCGTGGGCAGGAAGCGGCGGATGGAGCGGCGCGAGGTGATCGCGCCGTCCACCGCCGCGCGGGTCGCGTCCTTCTCTGGCAAGCTCAAGCGCCGACCTGCGTGACGAACTTGATGTTGAGGTAGGAATCGATGGCCTCGTTGCCGCCTTCGGAGCCGAAACCGGAGTCCTTGATGCCGCCGAAGGGCACCTCGGGCAGGGCCAGGCCGAAGTGGTTGATCGACACCATGCCGCTCTCGATCTCGTTGCCCAGGCGGGTGGCCGTCTTCAGCGAACGGGTGAAGCCATAGGCGGCCAGGCCGAAGGGCAGGCGGTTGGCTTCGGCGAGCGCGCTGTCGAGCTCCTTGAAGGTGGTGATGGCGACCACCGGGCCGAAAGGCTCGTGGTTCATCACGCTGGCTTCGGGCGGCACGTCGACCAGCACGGTGGGCGCGAAGAAGTTGCCCTTGTCGCCGATGCGGTCGCCGCCGACGGCCACGCCGGCGCCGGCCTTGCGGGCGTTGTCGACCAGGGAGGCCATGGCGTCGAGCCGGCGTGCATTGGCCAGCGGGCCCATGGTGGTGCCTTCGGCCAGGCCGTCACCGACCTTGACCGCCTTGACGGCGGTGGTGAAAGCGTCGAGGAAGCTGGCATAGGCGCTTTCGTGCACCAGGAAGCGGGTGGGCGATACACACACCTGGCCGGCATTGCGGAACTTGGCGCCGGCCAGCAGCCTGGCGGCGGTCTGCACGTCGGCGTCTTCGCAGACGATGACCGGCGCGTGGCCGCCCAGCTCCATGGTGATGCGTTTCATGTGCAGGCCGGCCAGCGAGGCCAGCTGCTTGCCCACCGGGGTGGAGCCGGTGAAGGTGACCTTGCGGATGACCGGGTGCGGGATCAGGTAGGACGAGATGTCGGCCGGGATGCCGAACACCAGGTTGAGCACACCCGCGGGCAGGCCGGCATCGACGTAGCAGCGCACCAGCTCGGCGCAGCTGGCGGGGGTTTCTTCCGGCCCCTTGAGGATGACCGAGCAGCCGGCGGCCAGCGCGGCCGAGATCTTGCGCACCGCCTGGTTGATGGGGAAGTTCCACGGCGTGAAGGCGGCCACCGGGCCGATGGGCTCGCGCAGCGACATCTGGGTGACACCCTCGGCGCGCGCCGGGATGATGCGGCCATAGACACGGCGCGCCTCTTCGGCGAACCATTCCATGATGTCGGCCGCGGCCATGGTTTCCATCTTGGCCTCGGCCAGCGGCTTGCCCTGCTCCTGGGTCATCAGGCGGGCGATGTCTTCGGCGCGGGTGCGGATGATGCCGGCGGCGCGGCGCAGCAGCTGTGAGCGTTCGTAGGCCGACACCTTGCGCCAGGTCTTGAAGCCGCGGTCGGCCGCGTCGAGCGCACGGTCGAGGTCTTCGCGCGAGGCGTGGGCCAGCTGGGCGATGACGGCACCGGTGGCCGGGTTGTGGATGGGCAGGGTGCGCTTGTCGCTGGAACCCGTCCAGTGGCCGTCGATGAAGAGGGATACGTCTTGGTACATGGAAAGAGCCTCGGGGAATGGAACGTGCGGGCGAACTCTACCGCCTTTCGGCGGCCTATGATGGCGCCCGCACCATGGCCCTGCCCTCTCCCCCCCTGCCGCCCATGCCCCCGCACCGCCGCCTGCGGCTGGCCGGCATCGCCATCCTGGTGGCCGGCCTGCTGGCCGCGCTGCTGGTCTTCGCCACCGCGGCGGACCCGGCGGCCTCCGGCGCGGGGTACCGCATCGTTGGTGGCCAGGCCTATGCGGTGGACGCCGACGACCGTTCGCCGGAAATGCAGGACCTGGCACGGATGAGCGGCACGGCGGGGGTGCAGACCTACCGTTTCGACCAGTGGCTGGGCTCGCTCTGGCACGGGCGGCGGCTGGCTGCCACCGTGGCCGTGCTGTCGGCCGCCGTGGGGCTGCTGTGCCTGCACATCGCCGGGCTGATGCGCGAGGAAGCCGAAGAAATCGCGGAAGAGAAGGCCGAAGCCATGGCGAAAAAGAAAGCACACACGCAGGCCGGCGACAGCGGCCTATGATGTCCGTACCGTCCCTCCGCCGAGTCGATCCGCCATGCTCTGCTGCCCCGCTTCCCCGCACCGCCGGTTATGGCTGGCGGCCTGGACGGTGCTGGGCGCGGGACTGCTGGCGGCGCTGGCCATCCTGCTGGGCACGGTGGGCGACGGCCCGGACCGCGACCCGTCGATGGCCTACCAGGTGATCGACGGCAAGGTTTTTGCCGTGCCGCTGGACGAACGCTCACCCGAGGTACGCGCGGTGGAGCTGATCGGCGGCGAAGGCGGTGTGTTCATCTACCGCTTCGACCGCTGGCTGACCTCGATCTGGCACGGGCGGCGGCTGGCAGCCACCGTGGTGGTGCTGGCGGCGGCGGTGGCGCTGCTGTGTTTCCACATCGCCGCGCTGATGCGCGAGGGCGAAGGCAAAAATGGCGATGACGGCGGCAGCGGCAGCCACCCGGGCGGGCGCGGCGGCAGCGGCGGCGGCGCACGCCAGCGGCGCATGCTGCTAGCGGGGCCGGCGTGGCGCGCCGGGCACCGCCGGCACCGCCGCGCCCGCCGCCGGGTCCACGCCGCCGTGCACACCCGCCCCCCGCAGCTGCGCTAGCAGCAGTGCCGCCGGCGCGGCCAACGCCTCCGGCTGGCGCACACACAGCACCAGGGCACGGCGCGCCCACGCATCGCCCAGGGCCACCCGATGCACCCGGCTGGACCGCGCCAGCCGCGCCGCCGCCTTCTGCGGCACGATGGCGATGCCGATGCCCGCCCCCACCATGCGGCACACCGCCTCGAAACCGCGCAGGCGCACCCGGTAGTCCGGCTGCCGGCCCAGGCGCCGGGCCTGCTGCGCCACATGCGCATGCAGAGCACTGCCCTCAGCCAGGCCGACGAAGGGCTGGTCGATGACCTCGGCCAGGGTGACCGAGGCCCGCGCCGCCAGGGCATGGCCGCGCGGCACCACCAGCACCAGGGGATCGGGGCGGAAAGGCAGGACACACAGGCCCTCCAGGTCGGCGGCGTCGGACACGATGCCGATGTCGGCCAGGTTGCTGCGCAGCGCATCGACGATCTGGTGGCTGGCGCGCTCCTCCAGGTCCACCGCGATGCGCGGGTGGGCGGCCAGGAAGCCGGCCAGCAGTTCCGGCAGGTGTTCGCTGAGCGCCGAGGTATTGCACAGCAGACGCACGTGGCCGGCGATGCCCGCGCCGTAGGCGCCGAGTTCGCCCTGCATCTGCTCGACCTGCTGCAGCACCAGCCGGGCATGGTGCACCAGCGCCTGGCCGGCCGGCGCCAGCCGCACACCACGCCGGTCGCGCAGCAGCAGGGGCGCGCCCACGGTGTCCTCCATGCCGCGGATACGCTCGCTGGCCGACGCCAGGGTCATGTGTGTGGCCGCGGCACCGGCGGTGATGGTGCCGGCCGCGTGTACGTTGAGGAACAGGCGCAGGTCGGTCAGGTCGAGGTGCATGCGGGCAAGGTAGCACGGGAACTGCGGAAGGCGCCTGGGTGCCTCAGGTTCTCCCTGAGGCCGGCCATGGCAATTCCCGCTGGTGGCGGCAGGAGCCGGCGGACAGAATCGGCCCCATGGCATCGATCCACGCTCCCTTCCTCGCACTGGCGGCCATGGCCGCGGTGTTCCTGCTGGCCGGTCTTGTGAAGGGCGTGGTCGGGCTGGGCCTGCCCACCGTGGCCATGGCGCTGCTGGCTCTGCTGATGCCGCCGGCCCAGGCCGCTGCGCTGCTGATCGTGCCCTCGCTGGTGACCAACGTGTGGCAGATGCGCCCCTGGGCCACGCTGGGGCCGCTGGCGCGCCGCCTGGCCGGCATGCAGGTGGGGGTGGTGCTGGGCACGCTGGCCGGCGCCTGGGTGTTCGGGGCCCCGGCCGGGGCCTGGGCCGAGGCGGCGCTGGGCATCGCGCTGCTGGCCTATGCCGCCTGGGGCCTGGCCGGCATCGCACTGGCCGTGCCGCCGCGCCACGCAGCCTGGCTGGGCCCGCTGGTCGGCGCGGTGACCGGCGTGGTGACGGCCGCCACCGGCGTCTTCGCCGTGCCGGCCGTGCCCTACCTGCAGGCGCTGGGCCTGCAGCGCGATGCCCTGGTGCAGGCCATGGGCCTGTCGTTCACCGTGTCGACCGTGGCGCTGGCGGCCACGCTGCTGCTGGCCGGCGGGCCTGGCTTCGGCCAGGCCATGGGCAGCTCGGTGCTGATGCTGCTGCCGGCGCTGGCCGGCATGGCGCTGGGACAGGTGCTGCGGCAGCGGTTGTCGCTGGCGCTGTTCCGCCGGTGTTTCCTGGTGAGCCTGGCGCTGCTGGGGCTGTACATGGCGGGCCGCCCGCTGCTGGGGCACTGAGGCCGGGTCGGGCACTTGCGGACACACGGCAGAATGCCGGCATGACCGAAGAAAAAGCCGGCCTGCCGATCCTCGCCTTCGCCACCGGCAAGGCACTCGAAGCCTGGATGGCGAAGCAGCCCGCCGCCGCCAAAGGTCTGTGGCTGCGGCTGGCCAAGAAGGGCAACGGCACACCCAGCGTGTCGCGCGCCGAAGCCATCGAGGCCGCGCTGTGCAACGGCTGGATCGATGGGCAGATCGACAAATACGATGACCAGTGGTGGCTGGTGCGCATGACCCGCCGCACCCCCCGCAGCCCCTGGTCGGAAATCAACCGCAAGACAGCGCTGCGGCTGATCGATGAAGGCCGCATGCAAGCCGCCGGCCGGGCCCAGGTGGAGGCCGCGCAGGCCGATGGCCGCTGGGAACGCGCCTATGCGCCGCAAAGCACGGCCACCGTGCCGCCCGACCTGCAGGCGGCGCTGGACCGCTCACCTGCCGCGCTGCGTTTTTTCCAGACGCTGACGGGTGCCAACCGCTACGCCATCCTGTACCGGGTACACGAGGCGAAGACGGAGAAGACACGCCTACAACGTGTCGCCAAGTTCATCGGCATGCTGGAGCGCGGCGAGGTGGTGCACCCGCCGAAGGACAAGAAGGCGCCTCAGTAGACGTCGCGCCGGTAGCGGCCCTGCGCAGCCAGGGCGTCCACCGTATCGGTGCCCAGCACCTCGCGCAGCGCCGCGTCCACCCCCGGTGCCATGCCGGCCAGGCTGCCGCAGACGTAGACCGCGGCGCCATCGGCGGCCCACTGGCGCAGGGTGTCGCCGACCTCGCGCAGGCGCTGCTGTACGTAGGGACGCGCGGCGCCGTCGTTGCGGCCGTCGCCGTCGCGCGAAAAGACCAGGTCCACCCGGGCCAGTACGCCGCTGGCCTGCCAGCCGGCGATCTCGTCGCCCAGCAGCACATCGTGCGCGGCCTGCCGTTCACCGAATACCAGCCAGTTGGGCCCCAACCCCGCCGCCGCGCGCGCCCGCAGGTGGCCACGCAGGCCGGCAATGCCGGTGCCATTGCCCACGAGGACCAGCGGCCGCGCGGCGTTGTCGCCGAGGCGGAAATTGCGGTTGGTCCGCAGCCGCAGTGGCACCGGGTCGCCAGCCAGCGCGACCGCGGTGAGCCAGCCCGACACCCGGCCGGGCGAACCGTCTGCGCGTACGGTGCGGCGCACCACCAGTTCCAGCGCACCATCGGTGCTGAGCGAGGCGATGGAGTAGTCACGGGGATGCGCCGGCTCCCCTTCCGCGAGCTGCCCGTCACCCCCCGGCGGGCACAGCTCCACCAGGTCGCCCGCCTCCCACACCGGTGCCGTGCCGGCCGGCGGCACGATACGCACCAGGAAGACCGGGCCGCCCTGGCTGCCGGGGTTGAGCCAGCGACGGCCGGCGAAGGTCCAGGCCTCCCAGGCCGGCGCCGTCCAGTCGCCCACCACGGCAGTGCCGGTCGCCTGCGCCAGCGCGTCCTGCCACTGCAACAGCGCGGATTCCGCGCCGCGGTCCATGTCGATGCGCGGGAACAGCGGCCGGGCGCCCCGCGCGGCCAGCGCCGCATCGGCCGCGCGGCCGAAACCGCAGAAGTGGCGGAAGCTGCTGTCGCCCAGGGCCAGCACACCGTAGTGCAACTGGCCGAGGCTGCCTGCCATGGCTGTGGCGGCCGTGGCGGCGCTGGTGTCCGAGACCGGGGGCAGGCGCGCCAGCGTGTCCAGAAAGGCCGCGCCGTTGTCAGGTGCGTCGCCCTCGCCGTAGGTGCTGAGCAGCAGCAGGGCCTTGCGTGCCTGGCGCAGCACCGGCGCGGTGGCCGCGGCCAGCGGCAGCAGGCGCACCGGCTCGCCGGCGGCATGCAGGGCCTGTGCCGTCTGGCGCGCCAGCCGCTCGGCATACCCGGTCTGGCTGGCGAACAGCACCAGCAGCGGCGGTGCGCCGGTGGCTGTGGTGGCCAGGGCCCGCGCCTCGCGCGCTGTGGCCCGCACCCGTGCCAGCCGGCCCCAGCCGATGGCCAGGCACAGGCCCGCATAGGCCAGCACCAGGCCGGCGGCGCACAAGGGGCGCAGCGTGTCTACGGGCCAGTTCATGCCAGCAGGGCGGCAAAGGCCGGGCTGGCGTGGCCGCGGTAGCGGCCATCCCGGCTGCCGCCCTCGCCCGCACCCTCGTCCTCGCCATCCCGTTCCACGAACCACGCGGCGATGCCGTGGCGCCGGGCGAACACCGGCCCGGCCTCGGGCCCCAGCACCAGCAGCGCGGTGGCGATGGCGTCGGCCTCCATGCAGCGGGCATGGACCACGGTGACGCTGGCCAGGCCGTGCACCACCGGCGCGCCGCTGCGCGGGTCGATGGTGTGGGCGTAGCGCCGCCCGCCGTGGGTGAAGGCATGCCAGGTGGCGCCCGAGGTGGCCACGGCGCCATCGCGCAGCGGCAGGGGCAGCGGGGCGCCGCCGCCGGCTTGTTCGATGCCCACGGCCCAGTCGCCGCCGTCGGGCCGGTGGCCGCGCGCACGCAGTTCACCACCGATCTCGACCAGAAAATCCTGCACACCGCAGGCCGACAGGGCGGCACACACCTGGTCCACCGCAAAGCCCTTGGCGATGCCGCTCAGGTCCAGGCGGGCGCCACCGGGCTGCCACAGCTGGCCGGCTGCCGCATCGAAACGCAGGCGCTGCCAACCGGCGTGCGCACGCGCGGCGGCCACGGCGGCTTCCTGTGGTGGCACCGCACCGGCATAGCTGCGGTCGTCGCCCGGCCGCGGGCCGAAACCCCAGGCATCGACCAGCGGGCCCACCGTCGGGTCGAAGGCGCCGCCGCTGGCCTCGGCCCAGGCCAGGGCGCAGGTCAGCACACGCGCAAAGGCGTCCGGCAGGGGGTGCCAGCTACCGGCGGCGGCGCGGTTGAAACGGCTGATGTGCGAGCCGGCCTCCCAGGTGCTCATCTGCTCCACCACCTCGGCCAGCGCGGTGGCGATGGCGCGGGTAGCCGCATCGGCCGTCGCGGCGGCGGAGAGAATTTTCACCGCCCAGCGGGTGCCCATGGAGGTGCCCGTCAGGGTGCGCAGCGCGGTGGCTCCCAGTCGCGGCGGCACGGGCGGCGGCACGGGCGGCGCCAGCCGCACCGCGCCATAGCCCGCGGACCGGCGGCCGAAGTCCGGCGTGTGGAAGGCGCCGCCGCTCAGGGCAGCACCTCCAGCGTGCCGCTGTACGACAGGCGTCGTTCCTTGGCCCGGGCGATGGTGGTCTTGCTGTCCCGGGTGCCGGCCTCGATGGCGTACACACCGGCCGTGGGCCAGGTGATGCTGAAGCGGCCATTGGCGTCGGTGGTGGCCTTGATCTCGCCCACCGCATCGCGGTAGCGCGAGCCGCCGGGCATCACCACCACCGCCAGGCCGGCGGCAGGCTTGCCGTCGATCTGGAAGGCGAAGGTGGCGGCCTCGCCCTTGGCCAGGTCGTTGGGGTGCGTCACCGGCACCAGCTCCAGCCCCTGGTTGGAGGGCACCAGGGTGCTGGGTTTTCCCACGGTGACGAAGGTTTCCACCCGGCCGGCCGACTGGGTGACGGTGACCTCGGTCGCGTCGGCAGGGATGTCGCGCTCCAGCGACTCGGCGGTGCCGCGCAGGCGTTTGGTCTGGCCCGCCTTGTCCTTGTAGCTGGCGAACACACCGGCGTTGACCAGGGCCACGCGGTAGGTGCCGACCTGCGTCAGGTTCAGGTCGAACACCGAACGCAGCTTGCCGCGCAGCGCGTTCTCGGGCGCCAGGCTGGAGCCGTCGGGCGCGGTGACCTTGACCGCGTCGATCGGCAGCGCGGCATGGTCGGAGATGAAGACGCCGGTCGAGGCGCCCGCATCGACGGTGATCCACTCGCCCTTGGACAGCACGGTGGACGAGGGCAGCAGCCAGGGCGTGTGGGCCTGTGCGGCGAGCGACAGCAGCAGGGAGGCCGCCAGGGCGCAGCGCACAAAAGTGGTGGTGATTCGCATGGGAAAAACTCCGGTGGACGGGTGGAAAAAGCCGCGGGATGAATCGCCGGACAGGCCGGTCACGGCTTGAGTTCGAGCGCGACCGCGCCCAGCTCGCTGCTGCCCTGCTGCTGCTGCTGCTCGGCCTTCTGCACCGGCCAGGTGAAGGGGAAACTCACCACCTCGCGCCCGCCGGATTCACGCGCGGCCTCGACCACCAGCTTGTAGCTGCCGGGGGCGAGTTTGGCCAGCGGCGCGCTGCCTTCGGCGAAGCTGAGCTGGTGCTTGCCGGCGGGCCGGGTGGCGCCGGTGACACCGTCGATGGGCACCTGCAGTTCACGCCCGGTGCGGCGCCACCACTGGCGCAGGTCTTTCAGCCACTTGGTGCCCTCGCCTTCGGCGTTGGCCTTGGTGCGCACGTCGTACCAGACCGCCAGGGTGGAGGCCACGCCCTGGTCGGCGCGCTCGATCCAGGCGGCGACGTAGGGACGGTGGTATTCGGCCACGCTGAGGCGCGGCACCTCGATGTTGACCGCCAGGCCGGCGGCGAAGGCCGGCGCGGTGGCGAGCGACCCCAGGGCGATGGAATAACGCAGTGGACGCATATGCAAAAGAGACCTCGTTTCTGTGGAAGGCGGGTTGGTAATCAGTGGATGAGCAGCAGCGCCAGCAGCGCCGGCAGCACGAAACCCAGGCCGACGACGGGCCAGGTCAGCGGCCGGTTGCGGGCGTGCATCTTCAGGATGAAGAGCCCGGTGATGCAGAACACCAGGGCGGCGCCGGCGAAGATGTCGATGAACCAGCTCCAGGCGGCGCCGGTGTTGCGGCCTTTGTGCAGGTCGTTGAGGTAGGCGATCCAGCCGCGGTCGGTGGTCTCGTATTCCACCGCGCCGTCGTCCAGCGCCAGGCGCACCCAGCCGTCGCCGCCCGGCCGCGGCAGCGACAGGTAGACCTCCTCGCGCGACCACTCGGCCGGCAGGCGGCCGGCATCGAGCTGCCACTGGTCTTTCATCCACGCGGCCAGCGGCGCGGGCAGGGGCAGGCCGGCCTGCTTGCCGCCTGAGGCCGGCACCGCATCCCGCACCTGGCGCAGCAAGGCCGGCGGCACGGTGCCGGTGCGCGACACCACGGCCGGGTGCGCGTCGATCTGCGCCGCATGGTTCAGCGTGAAGCCGGTGGCGGCGAACAGCAGCATGCCCACCAGGCACAGGGCGGAGCTGATCCAGTGCCACTCGTGCAGCTGGCGCAGCCACCAGGCACGGCGTCGGTCGGCGGGGGGAAGGGTCATCGGCTCGCGGCTCAAAAAGCGACGAGTCTATCAATGCTAATACGAATCGATATCATCTTTACCGCAGCTTCATAGGGGTTTTGATGCCCCGCCCCACCGCGAAAAGCCAGAAAAAACGACTTCAGCCAGCGGTCGGCGATGCTTTGCGGCGTCGCGCCGGCCCGCCCTTCTGCACCTCCAGCAGCCCGTCCGGGCCCGCCACGATGGCACTCAGGATCATGTCGACTGAAAAGCTGATCATCCGGTCCACCTGCACACTGCTTGCCCGATTCGGCGCCCGGTCGGCCAGGATCAAGGTGGCCAGTCCGTGCTCCACCGCCCAGGCACTGTGGGTGACCAGTTCCACCTGGCGCCGCGGCCAGCCATGCTCCACCGCAAGATCGACGACGGCGCCGGCGAACAGTTGGAACGACTCGTTGCCCACCTCGACCAGTTCCAGGTGCCGCGTGGGGTCGAGGATGCGCGGGCCCACCATGAGGTGGAAGACGCCCTTGTTCTGCTGGGCGTAGCGCACGTAGCTCAGCAGCATGTCGCGCACCTTGGCGAGCGTGCCGGTGTCCTGCGCGGCAATGGCGCGGCGCTGGGCGGCCAGCTCGCGGAAACCCTCGGCGGCGATGCCCGCCAGCAGGCCTTCCTTGCCCTCGAAGTGGCGCGAGGGCGCCGCCTCGGAGACACCGGCGCGGCGCGCCACTTCGCGCAGGCTGAGCTCGGTGGCGCCCAAGGTTTCCAGCAGCGCCCGGCCCTCGCGCAGCAGCGCATTGCGCAGATCGCCGTGGTGGTAGGTGGTGGCCGGGCGGGCGGCCCGCGTCTTGGCCGGTAGAGGTCTGTCCATGTGCCGATTGTGCTGCACGCGCTCATGTTAACAGTGCCTCTTGCGCAGATAAGTTAGGCACGTTAACATCAAAGCCGACAACACACAGGAGACAAACCATGCACGCCATTTCCCGCCGCGCAGCCCTGCGCCAGGGGCTGTGCCTTCCCGCCCTCGGCAGCTGGGGGCTCGTGGCCTTCGCGCAGCCCGCGGCCTTTCCATCGAAGCCCATCCTCGTCAAGGTCGCTTTCCCCACGGGCGGGCCGGCCGACGCATCGATCCGCGCCGCCAACGTGGTGCTGCAGCGCAACCTGGGCCAGCCCCTGCTGGCCGACAACCTGCCCGGCGCCAACGGCTCCATCGCGGCGATGAACGTGCTCAACGCCGCGGCCGACGGCTACACCCTGCTGGGCACCACCGGCACCGACTTCATGGTGGCCCCGCTCACCATCGCCTCGGCCAAATACCAGCCCGACAGCTTCCGCCTCGTCGGCATCTCGGGCTGGTCGGACTTCGCGCTGGTGTCCAGTCCCGCGCACCACTTCAAGAACATCGACGACCTGGTCGCCTACGCGAAGAACCCGGCCAACCCCCAGCTCTCCATCGGCCACTGGGGCAACGGCTCGGCGCCGCACATCGTGGGCGCGGATTTCCAGGTCCGCACCGGGGTGAAATTCCTGGAAGTGCCGTACAAAGGCGCGGCGCCGGCCATGGTGGACGTGGCCGGCGGCCAGGTGGACCTGACCTTCATCCCCTTCAGCGGCCCCACCGTGGGCATGGCGCAAAGCGGCAAGCTCAACCTGATCGGCGTGGCCAGCAACAACCGCCACCCGCTGATGCCGCAGCTGCCCACCATCGGCGAAAGCCGCAGCGCGCCGGGTTTCGAGTACAGCCAGTGGGCCGGCGTGCTGGCCCCGCCCAAAACGCCCGACGCGGTGGTGGGCCGCCTCACCGCCGCCATGAACGAGTGGGTGGGCAGCCCCGAAAACGCGGCCCGCATCGCCACCAGCTACCAGCGCAAGCTCGACCCGATGACCCCGGCGCAATGCGCCGCGCTGCTGAAGGCCGAGACCGAGAAATTCACCCGCGTGGCCCGCGCGCTGAAGCTCGAACCCCAATGAACACCCCGTCCAACACCATCGTCCAGGAGACCCGCACCATGTCCATCGTCCAGTTCGAGAAAGACGGCGCCGTCGGCATCGTCACCCTGGCCAAGCCACCTCACAACCTGATCGACGATGCCTTGCTCCAGGGCATGCTCGCCGCCTACGACCAGGCCCAGGCGCTGGGCTGCCGCGCCATCCTGCTGCGCAGCGGCCAGCGCCATTTCTGCGCCGGGGCCGACGTGGAGGGTTTCCGCGCCGGTGGGCGCCGGCGCGACCAGGCGCAGTTCGAGGAACTGCTGCGTGCGCTGGAAGACGTACCCCTGCCCACCGTCGCCGCCGTGCACGGTGCGGCCCTCGGCGGCGGGCTGGAGCTGGCCATGACCTGCGACATGGTCGTCGCCGCCGACACCGCCTCCTTCGGCATGGCCGAATCGTCGCTGGGCCTGCTGCCGCTGCTGGGCGGGGTGCAGCGGGTGGTGCAGCGGGTGGGCCCGGCACGCGCCAAGGAAATGGCCATGTTCGGCCGCCGCCACGACCCCGCCGCACTGGAGCGCTGGGGCCTCATCAACCTGGTGGTGGCCGAGGCCGAGTTGCACACCGCATCGCTCTCGTGGGCGCGCCAGCTCTCCGCCGGCCCCACGGTGGCGCTGCGGCAGATCAAGAAGCTGGCCAACCTGTCGGCGCGCCACGGCATCGCCGGGGCCGATGCGGCGCAGACAGAGGCCAACAACACCATGTGGGCCAGCGCCGACCAGAAACGTGGCCTGGCGGCCTTCATGGCCACCGGCCCCGGTTCGGCCGTGTTCGAAGGGAACTGAGATGGACGCACCGCTCAAGGGCCTGCGGGTCATCGACTTCACCCGCGTGCTGGCCGGCCCCCACTGCACCAAGACGCTGCGCGACCTGGGTGCCGACGTGACCAAGATCGAGCCCCCCGCGGGCGACGCCGGCCGCGCCGGTGTGCCGCACGTCAACCAGATGTCGGTCTACTACACCCAGCAGAACGCCGGCAAACGCAACCTGAGCCTGGACCTGAACTGGCCCGAGGCGCGCGAGATCGTCACCGACCTGTGCCGCGACGCCGACGTGATCGTGGAGAACTTCCGCCCCGGCACGCTGACGCGCTTCGGCCTGGGCTACGAACAGGTCAAGGCCTTCAACCCGCGGGTGGTCTACGTCTCCATGAGCGGCTACGGACAGACCGGCGCCTGGCGCAACCGCCCGGCCTTCGCGCCCACCGTGCAGGCCGAGACCGGGCTCACCGACCTCCTGCAGCGCCACTACGGCGACAAGCTGACCGAGGTCAGCAACGACGCCTGCAGCCATGCCGACGTGTACACCGGCCTGCACGGCGTGATTGCGGTGCTGGCCGCCCTGCAGGCGCGCAATGCCAGCGGCGAAGGCCAGCATGTGGACGTGTCCATGGCCGCCACCATGCTGTCGGTCAACGAGCGCGCCGGTGCGCAGATGTCGGGCATCGACACCCTGGGCGAACCACCGGCCCTGAGTGCACCCGAGTCGCACATCTACACCCTGCCCGACGGCCGGCAGGTCACCATCGCGGCCAGCCCCATCTACACGCCCATGTTCACCCGCTACGCGGCCATGATGCGGCGCACCGACCTGCTGACCGACCCGCGTTTCGCCAGCGCGCCGCTGCGCCGCGAGAACATCGCCTCCCTGCTGGCCGAGGTGCGCGCCTGGATCATGACCTTCACCGACCTGGACCAGTTGCAGGCCCAGGTCAGCGAGGCCGGCCTGGCCATCGGCGTGGTGCGCAGCACCGAGGAGTTCGCGCAGTCCGACTGGGTGAAGGAATGGGGTGCCGTGGTGGAGGTGGACGACCGCGGCGGCAGCACGGTGCGTATGCCCGGCCCGCCCTGGCGTTTTTCGGAATCGGTGCTGCCGCCGCCGGGCATACCGGCCTTCCAGGGCGAACACAACGCCGAACTGCTGGCCGAACGCAACGTGGACCCGGCCCTGATCGCCGACCTGCAGCAGCGGCGCGTGCTGCTGAGCCGCCGTTCGCCGCGGGGGGCCTATGACTGAGATCGACCGCACGCACGACGCAGCGGCCACCAGCTGGGTGGAGGCGGCCAACGGCCAGGGCGACTTTCCGCTGCAGAACCTACCCTTCGCGGTGTTCCGCATCCGCGGCACCAATGGCACCGGCGAAGCCTTCCGCGGCGGCGTGGCCATCGGCGACCGTATCGTCGACATGGCGGCACTGTCGCGGGCCGGACTCTTCGAAGGCCTTGCGCAGCAGGCGACCGAGGCCTGCGCCCTGCCCCGGCTGAACGCCTTCTTCGGCCTCGGGCCTGCTGCCTGGCGTGCGCTGCGCCATGCGCTGTTCGACGCTCTGCATGGACAGGCGCCGCAGGCGGTGCAGAACCGGGTACGCCCGTGCCTGGTGGCACAGGCTGCGGCGGAGTTCTCGCTGCCGGCCGCCATCGGCGACTACACCGACTTCTACACCTCGGTCGACCATGCCCTGAACATCGGCCGCCAGGTGCGGCCCGACGACCCGCTGTCGCCCAACTTCCGCTGGATGCCGATTGCCTACCATGGCCGGGTGTCGAGCATCGGCCTGTCGGGCCAGCAGGTGCGCCGGCCCATGGGCCAGTGGCTGCCCGCGGGCGCCAGCGAACCGGTGTACGGCGCCTGCCAGAAGCTGGACTACGAACTGGAACTGGGCATCTACATCGGCACCGGCAATCCGCAGGGCGAGCCGATCGCCATGGCCGACGCGGAGGACCACGTGTTCGGCCTGTGCCTGCTCAACGACTGGTCGGCACGCGACATCCAGCGCTGGGAGACGGTGCCGCTGGGCCCCTTCCAGTCCAAGAACTTCGCCACCACCGTCTCGCCCTGGATCGTGACGCTGGAGGCGCTGGCCCCCTACCGCCAGCCACGCACCCGGCCGGCCGGCGAACCCCAGCCGCTGCCGCACCTGGACCATGCCCGCAACCGGGCCGAGGGCGCACTCGACATCCAGCTGGAGGTGCTGCTGCAGACGCCGCTTATGCGGACACAGGGCCGACCGGCGCAGCGCCTGTCGCGCACCAGCTTCCGCCACCAGTACTGGACCATCGGCCAGATGGTGGCGCACCACACGGCCGGTGGCTGCAACCTGCAGGGCGGCGACCTGCTCGGCAGCGGCACCATCTCGGGGCCCGGCGCGGGCGAGGCCGGCGCACTGATCGAACTCAGCGTGGGTGGCACACGGCCGGTGGTGCTGGGGGATGGTGAGGGCGGGAGCGAGGGCGAGCAGCGCGGTTTCCTGGAAGACGGCGACACGGTCCGTCTGGGCGGCTGGTGCGAAAGGCCGGGCTTCGCGCGTATCGGTTTCGGGCATAGCACCGGCACCGTGGTGCCCGCCATCGGCCCGTCGGCGCAGGCGGGCTGACCGATGGAGAATGGTGCTTCCACAGCAGGAGATTGCGTTATGCAGCCAATGTTCGACCTGACGGGCAAGGTGGCCGTCGTGACCGGTTCCACCCGGGGCATGGGCCTGGCGATGGCGCAGGCGCTGGGGCAGGCCGGTGCCTCGCTGGTGGTGTCGGGCCGCAGCGCGGCATCGGCCGAGGCGGCGGCGCTGGGCCTGCGCGCCCAGGGTTTTGCCGCCCAGGGGCTGGCGCTGGACGTGGCCGACCCGGCCCGCGTGGAGCGCTTCGCGGCCGAGGCACTGGCCGCGTTCGGCCGGGTCGATGTGCTGGTGCTCAATGCGGCGGGCGCTGCGCCCACGGGTTCGCTGCTGGCCCAGTCCCCCGCCCTGTTCGACGAGGTGATGGCCAGCAACCTGCGGCCCAACTTCGTGCTGGTGAACGCCCTCGCGCCGCAGATGGTGGCGCGGCGCGACGGCAGCATCGTCTTCATGTCGAGCCGGGCGGCCAAACGCGGCACGGCGCTGCTGGGGCTCTACGGCATGTCGAAGGCCGCCACCGACCAGTACGTGCGCTGCCTGGCCATCGAGCTGGGGCCGCACAACATCAACGTCAACTCGCTGTGCCCGGGGCCGGTGCGCACCGACTTCTCCCGCGGGCTGTGGGAAAAACCGGAACGCGAGGCCGGTGTGGTGGCGGCGACACCGCTGCGGCGCATCGGCGAACCGGAGGACGTGGCCGGCATCACGGTGCTGCTGGCATCACCCGCGGGGCGCTTCATCCACGGGCAGAACATCAGTGTGGATGGGGGCATGACGGCCTGAGCCTGTGGCCGCGGCCCTAAGGATGCCAGGTCGAAACCACCCGGGGGGTATGGCTCGACCGGTCGCCCGCCAGGCTATAGGACAACTGGTTGGCGGCGCTGATGACCACCTTGGCCAAGGCCCTCAGCTTGCTTTCCGACAGCCGCACGGCGGGCCCCGAGATGCAGACCGAACCGAGCAGGCGCCAGTGCAGGCCGAACACGGGCGCCGAGACCGTGGCCACGCCTTTTTCCCGCTCCCCGATCGACAGGTGGTAGCCGCGCCGGCGAATGCCTTCGTACACCTCGCCGGGCTCGCCGGAAAACGCCAGGATGACACGCCCGGGCGAACCCCGGTCCAGCGGCAGCGCTTCGCCCATGCGGGCATGGTGGCGCAGCGGCTGCGGGCCTTCGACCCGGATCAGGCAGGTGCGGAAGTCGCCCTCGCGCACGTAGAAGGCGGCGCTCTCGCCCGTGGCCTTGCTGAGCTGCCCCAGCATCGGCTCGACCACGTTCTGCACGTCGAAGCCCGACTGGTAACGGGCGCCCAGCCAGCCGGCCGCCGGGCCCAGCCGCCACTCGCCGTTTTCGCACTGCACCATGTAACCCGCCATCGCCAGGGTACGGGCGATACGCAGCACCGTGGTCTTGTGCATCTCGCAGCGCCGGCTCAGTTCGGCCAGGGGCAGTTGCGATTCGCCCAGCGCAAAGGCACCCAGCAGCTGCAGCGCGCGGGTGACGGCGACGACACTTCCGGTGCTGGGTTCGGGCACGGCGGCGGCCTGCGCCCGGGCCTCGGGGGGAGCGTTTCGTATGTTGGGCATCGTTTCGACAGTCGAAAGCCAATTGTAGCTGCCGAAACTTGGTCCTACAGTCCCGTCACTGACGCCATACGGCGCGGTTCGCATCCACCGACGGAGACATATTCCATGACCCATCCTTACGGCACCGGCCGCCGCATGTTCATCGCCGCCACGGTCGCACTGGGCGCTACCCTGGGCGCCGGCGCAGTCTTCGCGCAGGCCTATCCGTCCAAGCCGATCCGGCTCATCGTGCCCTTCCCGCCCGGCGGCGGCACCGACCTCATCGCACGCACGGTGGCGCAGAACCTGACCGACACACTCAAGTGGACGATCATCATCGACAACCGCCCGGGTGCGGGCGGCAACCTCGGTGTGGACATGGCGGCCAAGGCAGCGCCCGACGGCTACACCCTGGTGCTGGGGCAGACCAGCAACTTGGCCATCAATCCCACGCTGTACACCAAGCTGCCCTACGACCCGGTGAAAGACCTGACGCCGGTGGTGCTGGTGTCGTCCTCGCCCATTGCCATCGCCACGTCCGCCCAGTCGCGCTTCAAGACCTGGGCCGACGTGGTGGCCGCCTCGAAGGGCAAACCCAAGTCGGTCACGCTGGGCTACTCGGGCAACGGCACGGTGGCCCACCTGTCGAGCGAACTGGCCGAGAACGCCGCCGGCATCGAGCTGCAGCACATCCCCTACAAGGGCGCGGCCCAGGCCATGACCGACCTGATAAGCGGCCAGATCGACCTCTACATGTCCTCGGTCCCGACACTGCTGGGCCAGGTACGCACCGGCAAGCTGCGCGCCATTGCCGTGACCTCGGCGAAGCGCTCCGGTGAATTGCCCGACGTGCCCACGCTGGCCGAGTCGGGCCACAAGGACTTCGACGCGGTGACCTGGTTCGGCATCCTGGCGCCCGCGGGCACCCCGGCCGGCATCGTGAAGACCCTCAACACCGAGATGAACAAGGCCATGCGCCACCCCGACGTGGCCGCCAAGCTCAAGTCGGACGGCGGCGACGTGATCGGCGGCACGCCCGAGAAGTTCGCCGCCCTGCTCAAGGCCGAGATCCCGCGCTGGGGCCAGATCGTCAAGGCCTCGGGCGCGACCATCGACTGACGCGCGCCGCGCCGCCGCCAGAGCCTTCCCCCATGTCCACGCAAGCCATGCCAGGCCCCTGGCAGGAGGGCGCACGCCCGCACACACCGGTGCCCCCGGACGCCTGTGACTGCCACATGCATGTCTACGACGGGCGTTATCCGGCGGCAGCGGGTGCCCGGCTGCGGCCGCCCGATGCGTCGGTGGCCGACTACCGCCGGCTCCAGCAGCGCATCGGCACTCGCCGGACGGTGCTGGTGACCCCCTCGACCTACGGGACGGACAACCGCTGCATGCTGGTCGCCCTGGCCGAACTGGGCACGGCGGCGCGGGGCGTGGCGGTGGTCGATGCTGCGGTGTCCGATGCGGAACTGGCGCGGCTCGGCGCCCTGGGTGTGCGCGGCGTGCGCTTCAATCTGTCGCTGGGGTCGGCCAACACCGCCGCCGAGCTGCTGCCGCTGGCCCACCGCATCGCCGCGCTGGGCTGGCACGTGCAGCTGCTGATGGCACCCGATGCGCTGTGTGCACTCGCCGGCGTGCTGCGCCGGCTGCCGGTGCCGGTGGTGTTCGACCACCTGGGCCGCATCGCACCGGCCGATGCCGGGCGCCATCCGGCGCACCGCCTGCTGCTCGACCTGCTGGGCACGGGCCGGGCCTGGGTCAAGCTGTCGGGTGGCTACATCGTCAGTCCGTCCCACGCGGTGGACGACCCGGCACTGGCCGCCCTGGCCCGCAGCTATATCGACGCCGCGCCGGAGCGGGTGCTGTGGGGCAGCGACTGGCCGCACGCCACCGCCTCCGCCGGCCTCCATCCCATGCCCGACGACGCCCAACAGCTCGACGTGCTGGCCGGCTGGAGCCGCGATGGCCGCACGCTGCAAGGTGTGCTGGTCGACAACCCGCAGGCGCTGTACGGCTTCGCGCCGGCCGCGCGCCCCCTTCCTCTTTGACCTACACGACCATGTTCGCTACCGACACCCCCTCTCTCTCGCGCCGGCACTTCGTGGCGGCTACCTGCGGCCTGGCCACGGCCGGCCTGGCGCTCCCCGCCGCCGCGCAGGGCGGCTGGCCCGGCGCCAAGGTCATCACCTGGGTCGTGCCCTATCCGCCGGGCGGCAGCACCGACGTGCTGGGCCGTAACGTGGCGCAGCGCCTGGGCGCGGCGCTGGGCACCACCGTCATCGTCGAGAACAAGGCCGGTGCCACCGGCACCATCGGCGCGTCCTACGTCGCCAAGTCCGAGCCGGACGGCTTCACGCTGCTGGGCACGTCCATCGGCCCGCAGGCCATCGCCCCGCACCTGATGGGCAAGCTCAACTACGACCCCATCGGCGGCTTCGCGCCGGTCATCACCCTGGGCACCATTCCGCACATCCTGGTGGTGGGCGAAGCACAGCCCTTCAAGAGCGTGGCCGAGCTGATCGCCGCCGCCAAGGCGCGGCCCGGCACGCTGTCGTTCGCCTCGGGCGGCACCGGCACCATCCTGCAGATGCAGGGCGAACTGCTCCGGCAGCAGACCGGTGCGCAGTTCATCCACGTGCCCTACAAGGGCGACACCCCGGCGCTGCAGGACGTGCTGGGCGGCCATGCCAACTTCATGTTCGCCCCGGCCGCCGCGGCCCTGCCGCATATCCAGTCCGGCAAGCTGCGCGCCCTGGCGGTGACATCGGGGGCACGGCTCAAGGCCCTGCCGGCGGTGCCGACCATGGCCGAGGCCGGCCTGAAGAACTTCGGTGTGGTCGAGCAGTGGCAGGCCGTGTTCGCTCCCGCCCACACGCCGCCGGCCATCGTGCAGCGGCTGAACACCGAGATCGGCAAGGCGCTCCAGGACCCGGGCATCACCGAGCTGGCCGACAAGCTGGGTGTGACCCTGGTCGGCGACACGCCGCAGGCACTGGGGCAGCGCCAGCGCGCCGATTCCGCCAAGTGGGCCAAGGTGATCCGCGACGGCGGCATCCAGGCCGACTGAAGTTTTCCATTCCTTTTTTTGCCCCCTCCCCCCCACAAGGATCTTCCATGAGCACCCTCCCCGACATCATCCGTGACATCCAGCGTGTGGCCCCCGACGTGGTGGCCCGGGCCGCGACCTTCCAGGCGGCCATCCTGGCCGACGTGGCCGGCCGCCGCGGCACCCTCCATGGCCGCGTGGCCCCGGTCGACGCGAAGATGGCCTGCGCCGGCCCCGCCATCACCGTCGAAGTGCGCCCCGGCGACAACCTGGCGATCCACGCCGCCATGGCCATCGCCCGCCCCGGCGACGTGATCGTGGTCGACGGCAAGGGCGACCAGACGGCGGCCCTCATGGGCACGCTGATGCTCAGCGCCTGCAAGAAGATCGGCATTGCCGGCGTGGTGGTCGATGCCGCCATCCGCGACCGCCTGGAGCTGCTGGAGCTGGGTTTCCCGGTCTGGAGCGCGGGCTTCAACCCCGCCGGCCCGACCAAGTTCGTGCCCGGCCGCATCAACCACCCGATCTCCGCCGGCGGCTGCGTGGTCAACCCCGGCGACCTGGTGGTGGCCGATGCCGACGGCGTGGTGGTGATCGAGCGCGAGAAGGCCCCCGCCATGCTCGACCTGGCGACGAAGAAGGTCGCCTCCGAGCAGGCCCGGCTCGACGCCATCGCCCGCAACGACACCGCATCGCCCTGGCTGCCCGCCGCGCTGCGCGCCGCCGGCATGCTGCAAGACGGAGAGGCACTGTGAAGCCTGTCGTCATCGTCACCGGCGCCGACCTGGCGCCGCAGGCGCTGGACCTGCTGGCCGGCTACGAGGTGGTCTATGCCGGCAAGGCGCCGGTCGAGGACGACATCGCCGCGCTGTGCCGCGCGCACGACCCGGTCGCCATCATCGTGCGCTACGGCAAGGTGGGCGCCCAGGCCATGGACGCGGCGCCCTCGCTCAAGGTCATCTCCAAGCACGGCAGCGGCACCGACACCATCGACAAGGCGGCAGCCGCCGCCCGCGGCATCGAGGTCCGGGCTGCCGTGGGCGCCAATGCCGCGGCGGTGGCCGAGCAGGCCCTGGCGCTGCTGCTGGCCTGCGCCAAGTCGGTGGTGCCGCTCGACGCGCGTATGCACGCCGGCCACTGGGACAAGTCCACCCACAAGAGCCTGGAGCTGGGCGGCCGCACCATCGGCCTGGTGGGCCTGGGCGCCATCGGCCAGCGTTTCGCCAGGATGGCCGAAGCCCTCGGCATGCGGGTCATCGGCTTCGACCCCTATGCCCAGGACCTGCCGGCCTATATCCAGGCCGTGGACCTGGAGACGGTCTGGCGCGAATCGGACGCCATCTCGCTGCACTGCCCGCTGACCGAGGACAACCGCGGCCTGCTGAACGCCCAGACGCTGGCCGCCTGCAAGCCCGGTGTCATCGTGGTCAACACCGCCCGCGGCGGCCTGGTCGACGAGGCGGCGCTGCTCGCCGCCGTGCAGTCGGGCCAGGTGCGCTGCGCCGGCCTCGACAGCTTCGCGGCCGAGCCGATGCAGCCCGGCCATCCGTTCCAGCGGCAGCCCGGCATCCTGCTGAGCCCACATATCGGCGGGGTGACCAGCGATGCCTATGTCAACATGGGTACCGCCGCCGCACGCAACGCGCGGGCCGTGGTAGAGCGGGTCGAGCCGGCCGCCATCGCCTGAACCCGCACGGCGGTAGACCACGACAAAAAAAGGAGACACAGGACATGAACCCACACCGCAATGTCGCCTGGGTGCGCAGGACCCGCCTTGCCATTACGACCCTGGCGGCCCTGGCGGCCGGCGCGTTCGGATACGCGCCCGCCCTCCAGGCGCAAACCGCCTACCCTGCCAAACCGGTACGCCTGGTGGTGGGTTTTTCCGCCGGCGGACCGACCGACGTGGTGGCGCGCGCCTTCGCCGAGTACGCCGGCAGGACGCTGGGCCAGTCCTTCATCGTGGACAACAAACCCGGCGCCAACACCATCCTGGCGGCCGAAGCCGTGGCCGCCGCCCCGGCGGACGGCTACACACTGCTGCTGGGCGCCACCAACCACACCATGATCCCGGCACTGTACAGCGCGCGGGTCAAGTTCGACGCGCTGCGCTCCTTCGCGCCGGTGTGCACGCTGGCCAACAGCCCGACGGTGCTGGTGGTCGGCCCTTCGCTGCCGGCGAAGACGCTGGCCGACTTCCTGGCGCAGGTGCGGGCCAGGCCGGGCGAGCGCACCTACGGCACACCGGGCAGCGGCAGCTCGGGGCACTTCGCGGCCGAGCAGTTCACCCGGCTCACCGGCACCCGCATGAACCACATCCCCTACAAGGGTGCGGCACAGGCGGTCACCGACCTGATGGGCGGGCAGGTGGACAGCTCCTTCGCCACGCTGGCATCGGTGCTGCCGCAGATCCAGGCGGGCAAGCTCACCGCGCTGGCCGTGGCCGCACCGAAGCGCTCGGGCCTGCTGCCGGCCGTGCCCACCTTCGAGGAGTCGGGGGTGAAGGATTACGCGGCCGACGCCTGGTACGGCCTGCTGGCGCCCGCCGGCACGCCGCCCGAGGTGCTGGCCGCGCTGACCCGCGTGGCCGGCGAGTTCACCCGCGCCCCGGCCACCGTGGACAAGCTGCGTGGCATGGGCCTGGATGCGCAGAACACCTGCGGCGGCGCGTTCGCCGCACAAATGGACCGCGAGATCCGCAGCGCCACGCAGATCGCGCGTGCGCTGAACCTCAAGGTGGAATAAGCCAAGCCACGCCAAGCCAAGACAACAAGGACCCGACCGTGAAACAACTTCTCAAGACACTTCTGCTGGCCTGTACCTTGGCGGCCGGCGCCGCCCAGGCCGCTTTCCCGGAGCGGCCCATCACCATCGTCGTGCCGTATTCGCCTGGCGGCGCGGCCGACGCGCTGGCCCGTGTGCTGGCGGTACGTATGGGTGCCAAACTCGGCACGAGTGTGATCGTCGACAACAAACCCGGTGCCAGCGGCACCATCGGCGCGGCCTACGTGGCCCGTGCGGCCAACGACGGCTACACGGTGCTGTATGACGCAACGCCGTTTTCCATCAACCCCGGGCTGTACCCCAACCTGCCGTATTCGGACAAGAATTTCCAGCCGCTGGCCCTGGTGTCGCTGGCGCCGAACATCCTGATCGTGCGCCACGACTCGCCCATCAAGGACCAGAAGGACCTGATCGCCCGCGCCCGCGCCAACCCGGGCAAGCTCAGCTTCGCCTCGGGCGGCAGCGGCACGGTGCAGCGGCTGGCGGCCGAACTGTTCCGCCAGGGCCTCGACCTCGACATGCTGCACGTGCCCTACAAGAGCGGCGGCCCGGCCATCTCCGACGTCATGGGCGGCCAGGTCGACTTCATGTTCAGCACCCTGGCCGCGTCCTCGCCGCTGGTCCTCTCCGGCAAGCTGCGCGCCCTGGCCATTTCCTCCACCCAGCGCTCCAAACTCATGCCCGACGTGCCGACGGTCGCCGAAACCGTGCTGCCCGGCTACGAGGCCTATGAGTGGAACGGTTTCCTGCTGCCCGCCGGCACGCCGGCGGCCGTGGTGGACAAGCTGCACCAGGCGGTGGCCGACGTGCTGAAGGAAGACGAGGTGAAAAAACGCTTCGGCGACCTGGGCGCCCAGCCCATCGGCTCCACCCCGGCCGCATTCGATGCCTTCCTGAAGAAGGAAGCGGCCAAGTGGTCGGGTGTCATCCGCAAGGGCGGCATCAAGCTCGACTGAGCCGGACGTCCACCCAACCCCGGCCCCCCATGTTCCTGCTCCAGCCCCCCCAGGTCCGCGACCTGGAACTGTTCACTGCCTTGCCCGCCTCTTTCCGCCAGCGCACGCAGAGTGTGTGGGGCGATGCCAACCGCGGCGGCCAGCGCACCGACTCCTTCCTGGAGGGACCGGTGTTCGACGGCGCCGGCAACCTGTACGTCAGCGACATCCCCTTCGGCCGCATCTTCCGCATCGATGCGGCGGGCGCCTGGACGCTGGTGGCCGAGTACGACGGCGAGCCCAACGGCATGAAGTTCCTCGACGCCGGCACGCTGCTCATCACCGACTACAAGAACGGCCTGGTGCGGCTCGACATCGCCAGCGGCCGCACCACCGCCTACCTGGAGCGGCGCAATACCGAGCGTTTCCGCGGGGTGAACGACCTGGTGTTCGACACGCAAGGCAACCTGTATTTCACCGACCAGGGGCAGACCGGCCTGCACGACCCGTCCGGCCGCCTGTACCGGCTGCGCCCCTCGGGCCAGCTCGACCTGCTGCTGGCCAACGTGCCGAGCCCCAACGGCGTGGCGCTGTCGCCCGATGGCAAGCTGCTGTACCTGGCGGTGACACGCGGCAACTGCGTCTGGCGCGTGCCGCTGCTGGCCGACGGCAGCGTGGCCAAGGTGAGCCAGTTCTTCACTTCCTACGGCCCCAGCGGGCCCGACGGCCTGGCGGTGGACAGCCGGGGGCGGCTGCTGGTCGCCAACCCGGGGCTGGGTTATGTGTGGGTGCTCAACGGCCGCGCCGAGCCCGAATGGGTGCTGCGCGGGCCGGCCGGGGCCTCGACCACCAACCTGGCCTTCGGCGGGCCGGAACGCCGGCATGTGTACGTGACCGACTCCACCCACGGCCATGTGCTGCGGGCGGAGCTGGAGGCGCCCGGCCTGCCGCTGGCCGTCCCCGGCACCGTCAGTCCAGGCTGATCTTCACCGCCCGCGCCACCTGCCCGTAGCGCGCGAAGTCCCCCGCCACCTGGCGCTGGAACTGCGCCTGCGGAAAACCCGTGGCATCGATACCCTGGGCCGCCAGGTCGGCCTTGGCGGCGGGCGTGCGCAGGATGCGGCCGGTGTCGGCCGCGATGGCGTCAAGCACCGGCTGCGGTGTACGCGCTGGAGCGAACAGGCCGAACCAGGTGCCGGCGCGGAAGCCCGGGTAGGCGTCGGCCACGGTGGGCACCTCGGGCAGCAGCGGATGGCGCTGCGCGCCGCCCACACCCAGGGCCACCAGCTTGCCGGCGCGGATCTGCGGCAGCGCCGGGCCGATGGCGATGAACATCACCTCGACCTGGCCGGCGATGACGTCCTGCATGCCGATGGGACCGCCGCGGTAGGGAATGTGGGTGACGAAGATGCCGGCCTTCTGCTTGAGCACCTCCATGCTCAGGTGCTGCGGACTGCCGTTGCCGGCCGAGGCGTAGTTGTAGCGGCCCGGGTGGGCCTTGGCGGCCCGCACGAAATCGGCCAGGGTGTGGAAACCCGTCTTGGGGTTGGCCACCAGCACGAAGTCGATCTGGCCCAGCGACACCACCGGCACCAGGTCGCGCTGCGCGTCGTAGGGAATGCCGGAGCGCAGGTTGGGCAGGATGGTGATGGGGCCGTCCGCCCCCACCAGCAGTTCGTAGCCGTCGGCCGGCGCCTTGGCGGTGCCGTCGGCCGCCACGATGCCGGCGGCGCCGGCCTTGTTGTCGACCACCACCGCCTGCTTCCACACCTCGGACAGCTTGGGCGACAGGTAACGCGCCAGCACGTCGGGCGAACTGCCGGGTGTGTTGGCCACGGTCAGGTGCACCGCCTTGGCCGGGTAGCCCTGGGCCCAGGCGCTGCCGGCGGCTCCGGCGAGGACCGCCAGGGCCAGCAGGGTCTTGGACAGCGGGGAAAAAACGGCGGCGGCACGCATGGCAGGGCTCTCGGCAGGCAAAGGGCGCGATTTTCGGGCACCCCGGCCTTTTTCCCAACGACCGATTCGTCACATGCTTATGCCACTGCGCAGGGCCACGCCGGGCCTCCGGCGCGTGCGCCCTACTGCTGCTTGGGCAGCGGGTGTTTTTCCAGCAGGGTGTCGAAGGTCTTCTGGTCGGCCGCGACCTGGGCGCTGAATTCGGCGGCACTGGAGAACACCGGCTGCGCGTTGACCACATCGAGCGCGCCCAGCACCGAGGCATCTTTCTGCACCGCCTTGAGCGCCGTGCCCCAGGCCAGCAGCACCGCGGGGGGTATGCCCCTGGGCGCGAACAGGCCGTACCACGGGTCGCCGACGGACAGGCCCTTGACGCCGGATTCTTCCAGCGTGGGCACGTCGGGTGTGCTGGCGTCGCGTTTCTTCGCCAGGCCGGCGACGATGGCCAGGCCGCCGCTGCGGTAATGCGGCAGCGGTGCCGCCAGCGCACCCACACCCAGGGTCACATGGCCGCCCAGCACGTCGTTGACCACCGGGCCGGTGCCGCGGTAGGGCACGTTGGTGACACTGCTGCCCACGCCCAGCGCGTCGAGCACACTCTGGCCGGCCAGCCAGGAGAACTGCTCGCCGCTGCCCCAGGAACAGTTGGCGGCCGGGTCCTTGCAGGTCTTCTGCAGGTCGGCCACGCTGCGGATGCCGGACTTCTTGCTGGCGATCACCACCACCGGGTACTTGGCCACCAGCGACACCGGGGTGAGCGCGGCGCCGGCATCGAAGGCGCCCTGCTCCTTCAGGTGCTTGAACAGCAGCAGGTTGGGCACCGACAGCACCAGGGTGTAGCCGTCGGCCTTGGCACGCGCCACCTTCTGCGTGCCGATGAGGCCGTCGGCCCCGCCCACGTTCTCGACGATGACCGGCTGGCCCCAGACCTGCGTCAGGCCCTTGGCCAGTGCCCGCGCCGTGCCGTCGGTGCCGCCGCCGGCGTTGTAGGGCACGACGATGGTGACGGCGTGCGAGGGGAATTCCTCGGCCGCCGCGGCGCCGCTGGCGCACAGCGCCGCGAGGGCCAGGCCGGAGGCGGCGAACAGGCGGGAGTTCGGGTGCATGGTGTCTTGCCTCTCTTGTATTGTTGTTCTTGCTTCTCTTTATTCGAGCTTGATGCCGGCCTTGGTGATGATGGTCTGCGAGTTGTGGTTGTCGGCCTTGACCATGGCGGCGAAGGCGGCGCGCGGCTCGGGCCGCGGTTCCTGGCCCTGGGCCTGGATGGCGCTCTTCACCTCGGTGCGCTGCAGCACCTTGTTGATCTCGGTATTGAGCTGGTCGGCGATGGCCGGCGGCGTACCGGCGGGCGCGAACACGCCATACCACTCGACCATGTGGAACTTGGGGTAGCCCAGTTCGGACAGGGCCGGCACGTTGGGCAGCGCCGCGCTGCGTTTTTCGGAGGTGACCGCCAGCGCCCGCACCTTGCCGCCCAGCAGCATCGGCAGGGCCGAGGCGACCGAGGTGCCGGCCAGGTCCACGTGGCCACCCATCAGGTCGGCCAGCGCCGGGGACGAGCCCTTGTAGGGCACGTGCTGCATCTTGAAGCCGCTGGCGTCCTGCACCATCACACCGGCCACCTGGGCCACGCTGCCGGTGCCCGAGGTGGCGAAGTTCATCGGCTTGGCCGGGTCGGCCTTGGCAGCCTTCACGAAATCGGCCCAGGTCTTGTAGGGCGAGTTCTCGGCCACGGCCAGCACCATGGGGGCCTCCACCGCCAGGGCGATGGGGGTGAGGTCCTTCACCGGGTCGAAGCTGAGTTTCATCAGCCAGGGGGCGAGCGAGACGTTGGCCGTCTGCCCCACCACCAGCTCGTAGCCGTCGGCCTTGGCGCGGGCGGTCTCGGCCAGGCCGAGCGTGCCGGCGGCGCCGGGGCGGTTGTCGGGCACCACCGTCCAGCCGGCGGAGTCGCCGAGCTTGGTGCCGAGCAGGCGGCTGATGAAGTCGGTGCCACCGCCCGGTGTGGACGGGATGACCAGGCGGATGGTCTTGTTCGGGTAGGCCGGCGCCTGCGCCGACGCGGTGCTGCCGAAAGCCAGAAGAACGGAGCCGGCGGCCAGGGTACAGGCCAGGCGCTGGAAGGAGGAAGCCATGGTGGTTGTCTCTTGTTGTGTTGCAGGGGAGGAAGGATCGGTGGCGGCGGTGGCCCGGCGCTCAGCCGACGGCGGTGAACTTCTGTTCGCGGGCCACGGCTTCCTTCAGGCCCACGAAGTTGTTGTAGTCCTCGAACGAGGTCATCTGGCTGGCGATGGCGTCGGTGCTGCAGCCTTCGCGCATGAAGGTTTCCATCATGTCCTTGACCGCCTTGTGCATGGCCAGCAGGGGTTCGACCGGGCAGATGGTGAAACCGAAACCGAGGTCCTGCGCCTGCTGCAGGCTCAGCACCGGGCTCTTGCCCGAACGCACCATGTTGAAGAGGATGGGTTTGCCCAGCGGCTTGAGGCGGCGGGTCAGCTCCTGCATCTGTTCGATGCTCTCGGGCGCATCGGCGTAGAGGCCATCGGCACCGGCCGCGGCATAGGCTTCGAGGCGGGCGATGGCGTCTTCCAGGCCGGTCACCGCGATGGCGTCGGTGCGGGCGACGATGAAGAAGTCGGGGTCGCGGCGCGCCTCGACCATGGCACGCACCTTTTGCACCATGTCCTGCTGGCTGACGAGCTGCTTGCCGGCGAAGTGGCCGCACTTCTTGGGCAGGGCCTGGTCTTCCAGGTGCAGGCAGGAGGCGCCGGCCTCTTCCCACAGCTGGATGGTGCGCTGCACATCGAGCATGCCGCCGTAGCCGGTGTCGGCATCGGCGAATACCGGCAGGTTGGTGGCGCGGCAGATGCGGCGGATGTGGTCGAACATCTCGGTCTGCGACAGCAGGCCCACGTCGGCCTCGCCGGCGATGATGCCGGAGGCCACGAAGCCGCTGACGAAGATGGCGGGCGCGCCCACCGACTCGGCCAGCTTGGCGGTGATGGCGTCGTGCGCGCCCATGCACATGAAGGCTGCGCCCTGCTGGAAGAGGCTGCGGAATTTCTGGTTGCGGGTCATGCGGTGGTTCCTGGTTCGGAGGGGGTGTGGTGTCCGGAAGATCCGGGAAGAATGGGAAAGAGGCCGCGTCAGCGTGCTTCGGCACGCACCCACTCGGCGGCCTTCTCGGCAATCATCAGCGTGGGGCTGTTGGTGTTGCCGCTGGTGATGGTGGGCATGGCGCTGGCGTCCACCACCCGCAGGCCGGCGATGACACCGCTGCCGCCCTTGCCGTCGCGCACCTGCAGGCGGGCGTTGAGCACCGCGCCGGCATCGCCATCGGCGCCCATGCGGGCGGTGCCCACCGGGTGGAAGATGGTGGTGGCGATATCACCGGCCAGCCGCGCCAGCTCTTCATCGCTCTGGTACTGCAGGCCGGGCTTGAATTCCTCCGGCTGGTACTGCGCCAGCGCGGGCTGGGCGGCGATACGCCGCGTCAGGCGCAGCGAATCGGCCGCCACCTGGCGGTCGCCTGCGGTCGAGAGGTAATTGGGCGCGATGGCCGGTGCCTGCCGGAAGTCGTTGGCACGGATAGACACCGTGCCCCGGCTCTCGGGGTTGAGGTTGCACACACTCGCGGTGAAGGCCGGAAAGGGGTGCAGCGGGTCGCCGAAGGCATCGAGCGACAGGGGTTGCACGTGGTATTCGAGGTTGGGCCACAGGTGCTCGGGCGAACTGCGGGTGAAGGCGCCGAGCTGCGACGGTGCCATGCTCATCGGGCCGGTGCGCTTCAGCAGGTACTCCAGCCCGATCTTCGCCTTGCCCAGCCAGGACGAGGCCAGCACGTTGAGCGTGGGCGCGCCGGTGACCTTGAACACGGCGCGGATCTGCAGGTGGTCCTGCAGGTTGGCGCCGACGCCGGGCAGGTCGGCCACCACCGGGATGCCGTGCTGGCGCAGCAGCTCGGCCGGACCGATGCCCGAGAGCTGCAGGATCTGCGGCGAGCCGATGGCGCCGGCGCACAGGATGACTTCGCGTTTGGCCTCGGCGGTGACGAATTCGTGCCCGTTCCACACCACCGCACCGGTGCAGCGCTGCGTACCGTCGGGCTGCGCCTCGACCACCAGGCGGGCCACCTGGGCGCCGGTCCACAGCTCGAAATTGGGCCGGCCGAAGCACACGGGCCGCAAAAAAGCCTTGGCAGTGTTCCAGCGCCAGCCGTTCTTCTGGTTGACCTGGAAATAACCCACGCCCTCGTTGCTGCCGCGGTTGAAGTCCTCGCTGTGCGGGATGCCGGCCTGCTGCGCGGCCTGGGCGAAGGCGTCGAGCACGTCCCAGCGCAGGCGCTGTTTGTCCACCCGCCATTCACCGCCGGCGCCGTGCATCTCGTCGGCACCCAGGTAGTAGTCCTCGTGGCGCTTGAAGGCGGGCAGCACGCTGTCCCAGCGCCAGGTGTCGTCGCCGGTGATCTGCGCCCACTGGTCGTAGTCGCGCGACTGGCCGCGCATGTAGATCATGCCGTTGATGCTGGAGCTGCCGCCCAGCGTCTTGCCGCGCGGGTAACGCAGCGTGCGGCCGTTCAGGCCGGCATCGGGCTCGGTGTGGTAGAGCCAGTCGGTGCGTGGGTTGCCGATGCAGTAGAGGTAGCCCACCGGGATGTGGATCCAGTGGTAGTCGTCGCGGCCGCCGGCCTCGATGAGCAGCACACGGTTGCGTTTGTCGGCCGACAGCCGGTTGGCCATCAGGGCGCCGGCCGTGCCGGCGCCAACGACGACGTAATCGAAAAGGGTGTCGCTGCTGGTGGTGTCGCTCACGGCTTTTTGTCTCCTGCCCGCCTACCCGGATATTTGCCAGCCTGTGGGTTTTGCTGCGGTGCTGGGCCCGGAGTTTCAACCCATCAGCGCCCGCACGCCAATGACTTCGCCAAAATGCAGATATAAATATGGCAAATATGAACCTGGCCACCACCGACCTGCAAACCCTGCGTGCCTTCGTCGCTGTCGCCCGCGAGGGCAGCGTGTCGCGCGCGGCCCGGCGGCTCCACCGCTCGCAGCCAGCGGTGAGCCTGCAGCTCAAGCGCCTGTCCGACGAAACCGGCCTGACCCTGTTCCACCGCAATGCCCATGGCCTGGCGCTGAGCGCCGACGGCGCGGTGCTGCTGCCGCAGGCCGAACGCGTGCTGGACGCCATGGGCGACTTCGGCCTGGCCATCGAACGGCTGCACAGCACGGTGCGCGGGCAGCTGCGCATCGGCACCATCCTCGAACCCGAGTTCATCCGCCTGGGCGCCTTCCTCGGCAGCCTGGTGGCCAGCGCACCGCAGGTGACGACCGAGCTGCGCCACGGCATGAGCGGCACGGTGCTGGGCCAGGTGCTGCGCGGCGACCTGGACGTGGGTTTCTACCTGAGCCCCGACCTGGTGTCTTCGCAGGCCCTGCAGCCGGCCCTGGCGGTGCGCACCCTGGGCCGCTTCCACTACCGGGTGGTGGCCCCCGCCGGCTGGGAACCGCAGGTGCGCGGGCGCGGCTGGAAGGCGCTGGCCGCCCTGCCCTGGCTGGGTACGCCGCCCGAGTCGGTACACAGCCGGCTGCTGGCCAAGGTGTTCGACCCCGCCGGCCTGGCACCGCACTACGCCGCGCTGGTGGACCAGGAAACCTCCATGATCGATTTGCTGAAATCCGGCGTGGGCCTGAGCCTGGTGCGCGACGCGGTGGCCATGCGCGAAAGCCAGGCGCACGGCCTGGTCATCGTCGACGGGGTGCAGCTGCCGTGCGAGCTGCAGTTCATCTCGCTGGCCTCGCGGGTGGACGAGCCGACCGTCAGCGCGGGGTGGAATGCGCTGGGGCAGGTGTGGGCGG
>JAZJYT010000010.1:0-80124 GCA_040390235.1 Pseudomonadota bacterium
GACCGCTCGCTCAGCAAGGTCGGCGGCAAGGGCCTGTTCGTCAAGGAACTCGAAACCGCGCTGGAAGAAGGTCGGGCCGACATCGCGGTGCACTCCCTCAAGGACGTGCCGATGGACCTGCCCGCAGGCTTTGCCCTGGCCTGCGTGATGGAGCGCGAGGACCCGCGCGACGCCTTCGTGTCGCCCTACTACGCCAGCCTGGACGAACTGCCGCTGGGCTCCGTGGTCGGCACCTCCAGCCTGCGGCGGGTGGTGCTGCTGCGTGCGCTGCGGCCCGACCTGAAGATCCACCCGCTGCGCGGCAACCTCGACACCCGGCTGCGCAAGCTCGACGAAGGCGGCTACGACGCCATCGTGCTGGCCACGGCCGGCCTGAAGCGCCTGGGCCTGGCAGAACGCGTGCGCTTTTCCTTCGAACCCGAAGCCATGCTGCCCGCCGCCGGCCAGGGCGCCCTGGGCATCGAGGTGTGCGCGCACCGGCAGGACCTGTTCGCCGCGCTCGCGCCCCTGGCCCACCAGCCGACCTGGCTGGCGGTCAGTGCCGAGCGTGCCGTCAGCCGCGCCATGGGCGGCAGCTGTTCCATGCCGCTGGCGGCCCACGCCCTCTTTGAAAGCACCGCAGGCACGGAACTGCGCCTGCGCGCCGCCTGGGGCGACCCGGAAGGCGACGGCAGTCTGGTCGAAGTCACCGCCGCCGGCCCCGCCGCCACCCTGGAACAAGCCGCCGCCATGGGCGAAAAAGCCGCATCCGACCTGCGCGCAGGCGGGGCGCACTGACCAGCCCGCCTCCGGCCATGCGTGTCGTCGTCACCCGCCCCGAAAACGAAGGCGGCGCCTGGGTGGATGGCCTGCGGGCACGCGGCCTCGATGCCGTGGCCCTGCCGCTGATCGCCATCGGCGGCACGGCGGATGCCGCCGCGGTGCGCGCGGCCTGGTCCCGCTTGGCACGCTACCGCGCGGTGATGTTCGTCAGTGCCAACGCGGTGGCCCATTTCTGCGCCGCCCGCCCGGCCGGGCCTGATGGGCCCGCCGCTTGGCCGGCCGATACCCGTGCCTGGGCACCCGGCCCAGGCACCGCCCGTGCGCTGCGCGACGCCGGCATCGACGCCCGGCGCATCGACACGCCCGAAGCCGACGCCGCGCAGTTCGATTCGGAAGCCCTGTGGCAGGCCGCCGGCGCCGGGGTGGACGCCGGCGACGAGGTGCTGATCGTGCGCGGCGAAAACCCCGGCGAGCCGGCCGCGCCCAGCCCCCCGGGTGCCCAGGCGCCGCCCGGGCATGGCCGCGAGTGGATGGCCAAACGCCTGGAAGCCGCGCGGGTCGCGGTGGACCATGTGGTGGCCTACCGCCGGGGGCCGCCCGAATGGAATGCCGAAGAAACCGCATTTGCCGCCAGCCTGGCCCGGCCGGCCACCACCTGGGTATTCAGCAACTCGGAGGCCATCGGCCACCTGCTGCGCCTGCTGCCCGCCGGTGGCCGGTTGCTGGAAGGTGCCGCGGTGGCGACCCATCCGCGTATCGCCACGGCCGCCCGGGAGGCCGGATTCGCCTGGGTGGCCGATGCGCGGCCTACGCTCGAAAGCGTGGCCATGGCTCTCGATGCGGCAGGCCGGCGGCCCGCGGCCGGGGCCTGAATCCGGGCACACCCCGGCCCCCGCGGTAACGGGGAGTTTTACCTCCCGCGCCCTCGATAGAATGGCCGCATGAGTTTCGAGCCCTCCCAGGACAGTTCTCCCGAGCCCGCGGCGCCTCCCGCGGCCGCAGGCGCGCCCGCGCCGCGCGATGCCGCGCCCGGCCTGGCCCGGCCGCTGCTCTATGGCACGGCCGTGCTGGCGGCGGTGGCCACGGTGGCCTCCATCAGCCTGTGGCAGCGGCTGTCGTCGGTGCAGGAACAGCTGGCGCGGCAGAGCGCCGATTCCGGCGCCCAGGCGATCGAGGCGCGCACCATGGCGCGCCAGGCCCAGGACACCGCCCAGGAAGGTGTGGCCCGTGTCGGGGTGATGGAAGCCCGGCTCAGCGAGGTCGCGCTGCAGCGCTCGCAGCTCGAAGAGCTGATGCAGAGCCTGTCGCGCTCGCGCGACGACAACCTGGTGGTGGATATCGAATCGGGCCTGCGGCTGGCCCAGCAGCAGGCCGACCTGACCGGCAGTGCCGAGCCGCTGCTGGCCGCGCTGCGCAGCGCCGACCAGCGTATCGGCCGGGCGGCACAGCCGCGGCTGGCGCCGGTGCAGCGGGCGCTGGCACGCGACATCGAGCGGGTGCGCACCGCCAGCGTCACCGACGTGCCGGGCCTGCTGGCCCGCCTCGACGAGATGGTGCGCCTGGTGGACGAACTGCCGCTGCAGAACGCCGTGGCGCAGGTCGCCACCATGCGCTCCGTGGTGCCGGTGCACGCCGCCGGAGCCGGTGCCGCCGAAGAGGCCCTGCCCTGGTGGCGCCGCGCCCTGAACAGCACCTGGACCGCCGTGCGCGACGAAGTGCGCGGCCTGGTCCGGGTCAGCCACATCGACCGGCCCGAGGCGGTGCTGCTGGCCCCCGAACAATCGTTTTTCCTGCGCGAGAACCTGAAACTCAAGCTGGTGAATGCGCGCCTGGGTGTGCTGGCGCGGCAGGACCAGGCCGCCCGCACCGACCTGGCCGCCGCGGCGACCGCGCTCACCAAGTACTTCGACCCCACCTCGCGCCGGGTACAGGTGGCAGCCGACCTGCTGCGGCAGGCGCAGAGCCAGATCAACGGCACCGCCCTGCCCCGGCCCGACGAAACCCTGTCGGCCTTAGCCACTGCGGCGGCGGGTCGCTAGAAGATGCGCGCTGCTCTCTGGCTATTGGCGCTGTTCGGCATCGCGGCCGCGGTGGCGCTGTTCGCGGGCAACAACCAGGGCACGGTCACCGTGTTCTGGCCGCCCTACCGGGTCGACCTCTCGCTGAACTTCGTGCTGCTGATCCTGTTCGGCGGCTTCACCCTGGTGTATGCCGCGCTGCGGGCGCTGGCCGCGCTGGTCGACCTGCCGGTGCAGGCCAGCCGCTGGCGCACCCAGCAGAAGGAGCGCGCCATGCACGTCGCGCTGCTCGACGGGCTGGCCCACCTGACCGCGGGGCGTTTCATCCGCGCACGCAAGGCGGCCGAGGCCGCCATCGCGCACGAAAAAGCGCTGGTCGGCTCCACCGAACCGCTGGCGCACGCGGTGCAGGTGCGGGCCCTGGCCCACCTGATCGCCGCCGAAAGCGCCCACGCCCTGCAGGACCGGCAGAGCCGCGAACGCCACCTGCAACAAGCGCTGGAGCAAACGGCCGACAACCCCTCGGCTCCCGCGCAAGAGGTGCGCGAAGGCACCCAGCTGCGCGCCGCCGGCTGGGCGCTGCAGGACCGGGATGCGCAGGCCGCCCTCGACTGGCTCGACACGCTGCCGCAGGGCGCAGCGCGGCGCACGCTGGCACTGCGCACCAAGCTGCGCGCCACCCGGCTGGCGCGGCAGACCCAGGCCGCCATCGACACCGCACGGCTGCTGACCAAACACCGGGCCTTCTCGCCCGCCGCCGCGCAAAGCATCGTGCGCGGCCTGGCGACCGAGCTGATCAACAACGCCCACGACACCGAGCAACTGGTGCAGGTCTGGCAGTCGCTCGACGCCACCGAACGCGCCATGCCCGAACTCGGCGTGCACGCGGCACAGCGCCTGCAGCAGTTGCAGGGCGATGCCAGCCTGGCCCGCAACTGGCTGCTGCCGGCGTGGGAAGCCTTCACGTCCCGGCCCGGCAGCCTGCCCGATGCGCTGGAAGTCAAGCTGGTGCGTGCGCTGGAAGACAGCCTGGACGAGGTCGATCCGGTCTGGCTGGCACGCATCGAGACCGCCCAGCAGTACAACCCGCGCGACCCGCACCTGCAGTACCTGGCCGGCATCGCCTGCCTGCGCCTGCAGCTGTGGGGCAAGGCGCAAAAGCTGCTGGAACAGGCCAGCCGGCAGCTGGCGCACGACGTGCTGCGCAGCCGTGCGTGGCGGGCGCTGGCCGAGCTGGCGGAGCAGCGGGGGGATGCGCAGGCTACGGCTGCGGCCTGGAAGCAGGCGGCTTCGGCGGGGGACTAGGTTTTGGGCTTTTGCCCTTTTCGGGCAGCGGCCGGTGGGGTAGCCGGGTACTGGACTGTCATTCCGTCGCCTGCGGCGCCTCCCTTCTTGATGTCCTGTACCCGGCTACCCCGCCGACCGCGGGAGTCGATTTGGGCTGCGCGCCCTTTGGTAAGGCAATAATGGGAAGAAGGCAGAATACCGACGTTCTGAGGCAGCCGGTTTCGGCCCCACAGCGGACGCTCAGCCAAATTGAATCACGGCGTCAAACACTACGTGGCCAGACTGGCTCATGAAGGACGGGGACGGTGACGCGGCGTGGTACTCATAAGGAGGCAAGCACCGGTCTAAAACCCTAAAATCAAACCGCCCGACAAACCGGCAACGACCGCGCCATGATCACACAGAGCATCAACCAAGTTGACGAGGCACTTCTCAATGCACTGGTCGCAGACCGTGCATCAGAATCCACCACGGTCGATTTCAAAGCAATCCCCTACGACAAAAGCGACAATGGCAAGTTGGAATTTGCCAAGGACGTTTGCGCATTCGCAAACGCTGAGGGTGGAGACATAGTCATCGGGCTATCTTCCACCAACTACACGGCGTCGGCCCTCAAGCCCATCGAAGGAGAACAATTCGATGCTCTAGCTCGTAGACTCACAGAGGTCTTGAATTCTCGCGTCGAACCAAGAGTGCCTGGAATCGCGATGCGTGAAGTTCGCCTGGCCGCCGGAGGCTACGCCATCGTGGTCAGGGTACCTTCGTCTTACGACGGCCCGCATTCTTTCAGAACTGCAGGGGAGTCGCGCCGTTTTGTTGTGCGTAACGGCGTAGGCATCACCGACATGAGCATTGATCAAATTCGAAATGCATTCGATCGCACGGCGACACTTGCAGATCGCGCAAATGACTTCATCAGGCAGCGACTTTCCAAGATCGCGGCCCGAGACACTTCGAATCCCATTCTTGCCGGCCCTGTCTGGGCTCTCCACGTCAGCCCCCTCTCAGGGCTTAGTGGGAAATCTTCCCCGCCCTTAAGCGAGCTGTACCAGACTGAATTCACGAGATTTCTAGAGTCCGATTGGGGTGGTGGAAGCAGAACCTTCAACTTTGATGGGCTAACGATCCATCCTGGGGGTGATTGGGTCAAGGGGCACTACACCTACGCTCAAATATTTCGCAATGGCACGATCGAATGCGCCTCGACGGGCGGCGCAAAGCGTGTTTTGCAGGATGGTGGGGAGGAGAAGTCCATCGTGTGGTCGTTAGACATGTCCAAGTTCTTTTGGAGGCGGACCCTTCTGGCATTGACGGAACTCAAGCGCATGGGCTTCTCAGGACCTGCACTCATTGGCTGCGCCCTCCTTACTGCCAAAGGATATGAGCTTGGCATTGGAGATGTATTCAGCTACATAAGCAACAGCGTCGCCGACCGTTCCAATTTTATCGTGCCTCCGGTATACGTGGAAGACATCGAAACGGTCAATCTTAGTTCGGTGCTACGGCCGGCCCTGGACGCCTTCTGGCAGATTTTCGACCGGCCGCGCTGTTTGGACTTTGATGAGCACACTGGCGAATTCAATCCACGCAGAAGCTGATAGCTCCCCAAGCTGCCTCTAAATTGATAGCAAAGGGCAGCGCGTAGCCATCGTGATGAACAACTCTCAGTGGGCTTAGGTCGTTATAAGCGGCGCTATAATCATCCCCCACATCCACAGTCACCTTAAGGAAACTCATGGCAACGTACAAACAACTGCTCGCTCAGCGCACCTCTCTTGCAGCCGAATAGAAGAAGCTAGGCGGACTGAGTTGTCGACTGCAATTTCGCGCGAGCGTGAAATGATCCAAGAGTTCGGTTTGGCACCGGACGACGTGTTTGGCCGGACTGGCTGGGTGCCTAGCGCCGCCATAGGCAAGGCTGTAGCGGCGAAATACCGCGATTCCGCCACCGGCGCCACTTGGACGGGTCGTGGCAAAGCACTTAAATGGATTGCAGACCAAGATCGCTCAAAGTTCGCCATCGAGGTATAAGTTCATTTTTGTAGCTAAAGTCTCTTTCCTTACGTGGTCTTCATATGAGAAACGCGCTTTACTACCCCCATACACAGATTCGAGATGATCGGTTCTTGCGAACATCACTGCTGCTATGGGATACCGTCAGCTTTGTTGCCCCGTTCAAAGGCTACCAATTTTCAGGGAGCCCTCGTGATGAGATTGAGGCTCTGGAGCTATTATGCCGCTCTCACGTGCCAACAGAAAAGGAGAGAAATACGGTTCACAAGAGGGTGGTTGCGCTCCTGAATAAGCCGATTCCTGAGTGGCTGGCAACGGAGCGCGCTCCTTTGCTAGACAATGTTGGCCATGGCACGGGTCCTATAGATGACGAATACCAGATGTATGCGCAGAAGCTTGACATGCGCACTTGGAAATTACTTGAAGCGGCCGGGTTGGTGAAACAATCCGAAAGAGGCTATCGCCACCAGGCAGCAAAGCCCATGATGGGATTTTTCTTAATGTCGCTTCTCGCCGACGCTTGCGCCGAAAGCAATCAGTTGCGAAAAATTACTGATCGCACAGATGCGTATGGTTTCTTATGGAAGATGAGAGCGGCAGAACTGGTGGACCCCCCGCAGGACGCAGATTTTGGTGCCAATAGTGCAGCGCGAACCGGCTTGGTGAGTATTGCTCTAAGAACCTTGAATGCAGAACGAGTTCCGCTGAAGAACATTCTTGAAATGCGACAGCGGGAAGCGAAAGCTGGCGGACACCACTACAGGCTTTTTCGTGAGAATTTCGCAGAAAAGATCGAAGAAAACGCTTTGAAGGCAGTTGCAGCTAGTTCCTTGGAAGAACGTCGCAGCATAGCATTTGACTTTGAGCGCAAAATGAGGGATGACTTGGCGTTTCTTAGGGACGAATTAGGCGCTGCGAAGCGCGACCTTTTTCTGTCTAAAGAGACTGTTGGGTTGGTGAGCGCTGGCGCCATATTTGGTCAGACTTGGACCGTTCTCGCCGGACTTGGTGCAGGCATAGTGACATCGGTAGCAAAGTTCTCAGGCGCACATCGGGCGGCTCTGGCAAAGCATCCTATGTCTTATCTCTACCTTGGCAGGCGGCCCACGCTTAGTAACGTTCCTTTTGGCTCCTTGGGTTTTCGCGGACACAGGGGATGAATTGCAGCCGAAGCGTGACGCAACCTGCGACAGACAACTCTTCCCTCGCAGCGCTATTGCCAAAAATATGGATTCCTTACGCGTGGAAAAAATGCTCATGCAGATATTTAATGCTGGGAGGTGATCCAGTCCATGTTCGAAGAGGGTCTAATGAGGCGGAAGGATAAAGGTCTGCTAAGGGCCCCCTTTCGGACGTTCGTTGCAATAATAAAATTTATCATTGGATACTGCGCATTTGGGCTAAAGACAAAGCCCAACCAGGACACGAACACTCCTTGCCAACCTCAGATCTGGCGCTGCCTCCTTGGGGCAAGTGGCCTCCTTCGCAGGGAGTGCCGCGCCACCAGTCCAAACTCCCGCGGCCGGTGGGGTAGCCGGGTACAGGACATCAGGAAGGGAGCCGCCACAGGCGGCGGAATGACAGTCCAGTACCCGGCTACCCCACCGGCCGCTCTCCGCAAGGGTCGCAGGCGGCCTCCGCAAGGCTACCCCCGCCTCGGTAGAATCGACCCATTCCCGCCTGAACACACACCAAGAAGACGGCACCCCTGGGTGCCGTCTTCATTTGCAAGCCTGCCTCCCCATGAGCGACATCCAGCAACCCGGGCTGAACAGCCTGCCCAAATCCTTCGAGCCCGCCGCCATCGAGGCGCACTGGGGCCCGCTGTGGGAGACGCGCGGCTATGCCCGTGCCGGGCACCGCGGCACCGGCGCACCCAAGGCCGGCGAAGCCGCCTTCGCCATCCAGTTGCCGCCGCCCAACGTCACCGGCACGCTGCACATGGGCCATGCCTTCAACCAGACGGTGATGGACTCGCTGGCCCGCTACCACCGCATGCTGGGCGACAACACCCTGTGGGTACCCGGCACCGACCATGCCGGCATCGCCACCCAGATCGTGGTGGAGCGCCAGCTGCTGGGCCAGGGCACCAGCCGCCACGAGCTCGGCCGCAAGAACTTCGTCGCGCGCGTGTGGGAGTGGAAGGAGCAGTCGGGCAACACCATCACCACCCAGATGCGCCGCATGGGCGACACGGTGGACTGGGGCCACGAATACTTCACCATGGACCCCAAGCTGTCCACGGTGGTCACCGAGACCTTCGTGCGGCTGTACGAACAGGGGCTGATCTACCGCGGCAAGCGCCTGGTGAACTGGGACCCGACACTCAAGTCCGCCGTGTCGGACCTGGAAGTCGAGAGCGAGGAGGAAGACGGTTTCCTCTGGCACATCCGCTACCCGCTGGCCGATGGCTCGGGTTCGCTGGTGGTCGCCACCACCCGCCCGGAAACCATGCTGGGCGACACCGCGGTAATGGTGCACCCGGAGGACGAGCGCTACGCCGGCCTGGTCGGCAAACAGGTGGCACTGCCGCTGTGCGATCGCACCATCCCCGTCATCGCCGACGACTACGTGGACAAGGCCTTCGGCACCGGCGTGGTCAAGGTCACGCCCGCGCACGACTACAACGACTATGCGGTCGGCCAGCGCCACAAGCTGCCCATCATCGGCATCCTGACACTGGACGCCACCATCAACGACAACGCGCCTGAAAAATACCGCGGCCTGGACCGCTTCGTCGCCCGCAAGCAGGTGGTGGCCGACCTGGAGGCCCTGGGCCTGCTGGTCGAGGTGAAAAAACACAAACTCATGGTGCCGCGTTGCGCCCGCACCGGCCAGGTGGTCGAGCCCATGCTGACCGACCAGTGGTTCGTCGCCATGACCAAGGTCAGCGAGCAGGACCCGACGGGCAAGAGCATCACCCAGAAGGCCATCGACGCGGTGCAGACCGGCCAGGTGCGCTTCGTGCCCGAGAACTGGGTCAACACCTACAACCAGTGGATGAACAACATCCAGGACTGGTGCATCAGCCGCCAGCTGTGGTGGGGCCACCAGATCCCGGCCTGGTACGACGAAGATGGCAAGGTGTACGTGGCGCGTGACGAGGCCGAGGCGCAGGCCAAGGCCCCCGGCAAGACACTGACCCGCGACGAGGACGTGCTCGATACCTGGTACTCCTCCGCGCTGGTGCCCTTCTCCACCATGGGCTGGCCGGAGCAGTCGGACGACACGCTGGGCGACTACAACCTCTACCTGCCCTCTTCGGTGCTGGTGACGGGCTACGACATCATCTTCTTCTGGGTCGCCCGGATGATCATGATGACCACCCACTTCACCGGGCGTGTGCCCTTCCGGGACGTGTACATCCACGGCCTGGTGCGCGACGCGCAGGGCAAGAAGATGAGCAAGTCCGAAGGCAACGTGCTCGACCCGGTGGACCTGATCGACGGTATCGCCCTGCCTCCGCTGCTGGACAAACGCACCACCGGCCTGCGCAAGCCCGAGACGGCCCTCGCGGTGCGCAAGAACACCGAGAAGGAGTTCCCCGAGGGCATTCCCGCCTATGGCGCCGATGCGCTGCGCTTCACCTTCGCGGCGCTGGCCTCGCTGGGCCGCAGCATCAACTTCGACAGCAAACGCTGCGAGGGCTACCGCAACTTCTGCAACAAGCTGTGGAACGCCACGCGTTTTGTGCTGATGAACTGCGAAGGCCAGGACAACGGGATGATGCCGCACACCAAGGCCGACTGCGCCCCGGGCGGCAAGGCCCACGGCTACATGAGGTTCAGCCAGCCCGACCGCTGGATTTCCTCGGCGCTGCAGCGTGTCGAGGCCGAAGTGGAAAAGGGTTTTGCCGACTACCGCCTCGACAACGTGGCCAACGCGGTCTACGAATTCGTCTGGAACGAGTTCTGCGATTGGTACCTGGAAATCGCCAAGGTGCAGATCCAGACCGGCGACGCGGCGCAGCAGCGCGGCACACGCCGCACCCTGATCCGCACGCTGGAAACCATCCTGCGGCTGGCGCACCCGGTGATTCCCTTCATCACCGAGGAACTGTGGCAGAAGGTGGCGCCGGTGGCCGAGCGCTGGCCGGGCGCCGCGGGCAGCGAAGCCTCCATCAGCGTGGCCGGGTACCCGAAAAGCCAGCCCGAGCGCATCGATACGGCCGCCGAGGCCTATGTCGTCAAACTCAAGGCCATGGTGGATGCCTGCCGCAACCTGCGCGGCGAGATGAACGTGTCGGCCCGCACGCCCCTGTTCGCGGTGGGCGATGCCGACTTCCTCCGGGGCGCCGCGCCGCTGCTGCAGGCACTGGGCAAGCTGAGCGAGGTCAAGGTGTTCGACGATGCCGCCGCCTGGCAGGAGGCGGCGCAATCCGCCCCGGTGGCGGTGGTCGGCGAGGCCCGCCTGTGCCTGCACATGGAAGTCGATGCGGCGGCCGAGAAACTGCGCCTGGGCAAGGAGGCCACCCGGCTCGAAGCCGAGATCGCCAAGGCCGGCGGCAAACTGGCCAACGAGGCCTTCGTCGCCAAGGCGCCGCCAGCGGTGATCGCGCAGGAAAAGCAGCGGGTGGCCGATTTCGGCGCCACGCTCCACCGCGTGCGCGAGCAACTGGCGCGCCTGGGCTGAACAACACGGCTTTACAGCTACCGTTATATTCGTCGATTAGCATGGCGCTGTACGCCGGTGCCTGCCGGCCAGAAGAACCTCACCTGGAAAAAGACGCATGAGTTCCGCCCGTCCCCGCATCAACAAGGCCGTCTTCCCGGTGGCCGGCCTCGGCACCCGTTTTTTGCCGGCCACCAAGGCGCAGCCCAAGGAAATGCTGCCGGTGGTCGACAAGCCGCTGATCCAGTACGCGGTGGAAGAGGCCTATGCCGCCGGCATCCGGCAGATGATCTTCGTCAACGGCCGCAGCAAACGCTCCATCCCCGACCATTTCGATACCGCCTATGAACTCGAAGCCGAACTGGAGGCCGCGGGCAAGAAGGAACTGCTGGCGCTGGTGCATTCCATCAAGCCCGACGACATGGAGTGCATCTACATCCGCCAGGCCAAGGCGCTGGGCCTGGGCCATGCCGTGCTGTGCGCGCAGAGTGTGGTGGCCAACGAGCCCTTTGCCGTGCTGCTGGCCGACGACCTGATGGTCGGCAAGCCGCCTGTGCTGCAGCAGATGGCCGAGCAGTTCGACGAGTGGCAGGCCTCCATCCTGGCGGTGCAGGAAGTGCCGGATGCGCATACCAAGCGCTACGGCATCGTCGCCGGCACGCCGGTCAACGACCGGCTGATGGACCTGACCCACATGGTCGAGAAACCGGCACCGGAAGACGCACCTTCGCGCCTCGGTGTGGCCGGCCGCTACATCCTGACGCCCGGTGTGTTCCGCGAGATCGCTGCCCAGCCGCGCGGCGTGGGCGGCGAGATCCAGCTGACCGATGGCATCGCCGCGCTGATGCGCCGCGAAAAGGTCTTTGCCTACCGCTACGACGGCCGGCGCTACGACTGCGGCAGCAAGGAAGGCTTCCTGGAAGCCAACGTGGAACTGGCCCTGGCCCACCCCCAACTCGGCCCGGGCTTTAAGGAATACCTGAAGAACCTCGACCTCAGCTGAAGCCGGGGACCGCCGCTACCTGCGGCGAAGGATGTGGATGAAGTCGGTCTCGACCGTCTGCTGCTCCACCAGCTCGTTGCCCGTCTGCCGGGCGAAGGCCTGGAAGTCGCGCACCGAACCGGCGTCGGTCGACACCACCTTGAGCAACTGGCCGCTCTGCATGTCGCTCAGGGCCTTCTTGGCCTTGAGGATGGGCAGGGGGCAGTTCATGCCGCGGGTATCGATTTCCTTGTTGACTTCCATCGCTCGTATTTCCTGGTTGCGCCGATTCTAGGACCGGGGCCAGTCCATGAACTGGGGTTCATGGCCTTTTGTACGCAGCCAGTCCGCCAACGCACGACCGGTACCTGCCGGCCAGCAGCGCACATCAGCCAAATCGTACAGCCGGTAGTCGGCCAGCTCGGGCGACAACTTCACCTCGCCGTCGGCCACCACGTGGTAGACCACCAGCACCTGGTTGCGGCGCTGGTGGTCGTACACACCGATGAGGTCGAGCGAACTCACGTCGAGGTTGGTTTCTTCCTTCACCTCGCGGGTGATGCCGCCCTCGGGCGACTCGCCGGCTTCCATAAAGCCGGTGATGAGGGCGTACATGCCGTTGGTCCAGGCCGCGTTGCGCGCCAGCAGGATCTGCCCGCGGTACTCCACCACCGCGCCGAGCACCGGCGTGGGGTTGTTCCAGTGTGTCCAGCCGCAGGCCGGGCAGCGGTTGCGCAGGGTGTCGCCGCTGTCTTCCATCTGCGCGATCGCCGACAGGGGCGTGGCACACATCGGGCAGAAGCGGAAATCACCCAGCTCGGCACTCATGCCGGGAACACCCCGGTGGACAGGTAGCGGTCACCCCGGTCGCACACCACGAAGGCGATGGTCGCCTCCTTCTCGCGCTGCGAGATCTGCTGCGCCACCCAGCAGGCACCGGCCGCGGAGATGCCGCCGAAGATGCCCTCCTCGCGCGCCAGGCGCCGGCACATGATCTCGGCGTCGGACTGGCTGACGTTGACCGTCTCGTCGATCACGCTGCCGTCGTAGATGGCGGGCATGTAGGCGGCCGGCCACTTGCGGATGCCGGGAATACGCGAGCCTTCGGCCGGCTGCGCGCCGATGACCTTCACCGAGGGGTTCTTTTCCTTCAGGTAGCGTGCCACGCCGGTGATGGTGCCGGTGGTGCCCATGGCACTCACGAAGTGGGTGATGCGGCCGTGTGTCTGCTCCCACAGCTCGGGGCCGGTGGTCTCGTAGTGGATACGCGGGTTGTCGGGGTTGGCGAACTGGTCGAGCACCCGGCCCTTGCCGTCCTTCTGCATCTGTTCGGCGAGGTCGCGGGCGTATTCCATGCCGCCGCTCTTGGGCGTGAGGATGAACTCGGCACCGAAGGCCTTCATGGTCTGGGCGCGCTCGACCGACAGATCCTCCGGCATGATCAGCACCATGCGGTAGCCCTTGATGGCCGCGGCCATGGCCAGGGCGATGCCGGTGTTGCCCGAGGTGGCCTCGATCAGGGTGTCGCCCGGCACGATCTCGCCGCGCTCTTCTGCGCGCTTGATCATCGACAGCGCGGGCCGGTCTTTCACCGAGCCGGCGGGGTTGTTGCCTTCAAGTTTGGCGAGTACCACGTTGCCCGCAAGCGCGGCCTCGGCGGCGCCGATGCGCTGCAGTGCGACCAGCGGCGTCTTGCCGATGGTGTCTTCGATGGTGGGGTATTGCATGGGGTGCACTGTGCCATAATTTCCGGTTCCGCATCTCCTGCTGCCCGAGTGGTGAAATTGGTAGACGCAGGGGACTCAAAATCCCCCGCCGCAAGGCGTGCCGGTTCGATTCCGGCCTCGGGCACCACGCACGAAGACCGCAGGCAACTGGCGCTTGCGGTCTTTCTGTTTCCCCAAACGGTAAATGCGCTTACCGAGTCCCGGCAGGGCAAGCGGCTATATTGGCAGCCATGTCCTCCTCCTTTGCCCGTGTCACTGTGCTGGCGGCCCTGCTGGCCGCCTTGCCCGCATGGGCGGAAGACTGGCTGACCATTGCGGGCTACCCGGAGCTGCCCGACAGCGATGTGGTGCAGATCAGCCCGGTGCTGAGCGGCTGGCAACAGCAGATGACGCTGGAGGTGCGGGTGACACGCCAAAACCAGCGCAATGGCTACGGCGGTGTGCCCTACCGCTCGTTCGAGGGCCTGGCGGCGGTGGACTGCACCGCGCGCCGCGGCTGGTACCTGACGATCAAGTACTTTGCCGGTCCGTCCTGGCAGGGTGAGTCAACCAAGTCAGTGAACCTCAAGCCGGACGAAGCCCCCATGGCCTTCCGGGACATTCCGGGTGCGCCGGCCGACCGGATCATCAACGCGGCGTGCAGCGCCACGCCCCGCTGACTACGTCCCGGCGCCACCCCGGGTAGCGGGGTCGGGCCACTTTTCCTGTTCCTTGCGAGCCTCCTCGGCCTCCCACTCGTCGCTGTTCTTGCGCATCGCGGGGGTGACCTTGAAGTCGCCATTCGTCGCCTTGGTCAGCGCGTCGGGCAGGTGCAGCGCATCGGTCATCTTGCGCACGTCGCCGTTGCCGGCGTCAGGAGGCAGGGCCATGTCCAGTTCCTTTCAGGTTTCGTCCGCGGCGCGCACGATGGCTTCGACCGGCAGGCTGGACAAGGCGATCGGCGCATCGTCGGGGATACGCGGATCCTCTTCGTTTTCCAGCACCGCCTGCGATTCGTCGAGGCGGGTATCGTTGTTGTGCAGCGGCGTCTGGGGTACGGTGGCTTCGGTGGATGGTGTCGCAGGCATGGTTTTCTCCGGGGATGGAAGGACAGCGGGACAACTGCCGACAAGGTAGGCCGGATCGCCTGCGTCGCGTGTAGGAAGTCGTGCCGATTGCATGCGCGCCGGCCTACAAGATCACACATGAATTCCCCCTGCCCGCGCAGGGGTCCGGTGGCGAGAATGTCCGCAGGACGGAGGACACCATGCAGATCCAGCGCTTTTTCCAGCTTGCCAAGAAATCGGTCGGAGCCTGGTCGGACGACTATGCCCCCAGCATGGGCGCCGCCATTGCCTACTACACCGTTTTCTCGCTGGCACCGCTGCTGCTCATCGTCATCGCGGTGGCTGGTGCGGCGTTCGGGCGCGATGCGGTGCAGGGCGAAATCGTGGCGCAGCTTTCGGGCCTGCTCGGCCACGACGGCGCGTTGGCGGTGCAAGGCCTGATCAAGAGCGCGAGCCAGCATGCCGACGGCCTGCTGGCCACGGCCATCAGCATCGCGGTGCTGCTGGTGGGTGCCACCACCGTCTTCAGCGAACTCCAGAGTTCGCTCGACCGTATCTGGCGGGTGCCGGCGGCGGCCAAGTCCGGCCTGTGGGCCACCGTGCGGGTTCGGCTGCTGTCCTTCGGGCTGATCCTGGGGCTGGCCTTCCTGCTGATAGTGTCGCTGGTGGTCAGCGCCGGGCTGGCCGCCTTTGGCCGGTGGGCCGGCGGCCTGATGCCCGGCTGGGAAGTCACGCTGCAGGCGCTCAACCTGGGGGTGTCGCTGGTCATCACCACGGTGCTGTTTGCCATGATCTACAAGTTCATGCCGCGGGCCCGCATCGCCTGGCGCGACGTGTGGACCGGCGCGGTGGTGACGGCCGTGCTGTTCGAGCTGGGCAAGATCGGCATCGGCCTGTACGTGGGCAAGACGAGTGTGGTGTCGTCCTATGCGGCGGCAGGCTCCATCATCGTGCTGCTGGTGTGGGTGTACTACTCGGCGCAGATCTTTTTGCTGGGCGCCGAGTTCACCTGGGTCTATGCCAACGAGCGTGGCTCTTATTCCCAGGGCCCGGACCCGACCCGAGTGGCCGCGCCGGAGACCCCGCGCCAGTCGCGCGACCCGGCCGCCGCCCTGCCCCTGGCGATGGCACAAGCCGCACATTCACAGGAGGAAGGCGGTGGTGTGCCGGCTCCCACCTTGAAGCAGAAGTTGCTGGTCTACGGCGCGCTGGCGGTGCTGCAGATCGGCATCCGTGCCGGCATGTCGTACGCCCGGGCGCGCCGGCGGCGCGGCTAACGCCCCCGGGCCGCCAGCGTGAAAAACACCGACGCACCCGCCGCGCCGGTGAGGAACACGCCCCAGCCCAGGTCGATGAGGCTCAACTTCACCGAAAAACCGCGGATCACCGCCAGGTTGGTCGCGTCGTACGCGCCGTAGGCCAGCAGGCCGATGACGGCCGCGCGCAGCACCATGCCACCCAGCGTGGGTGTGCCGGCCGTGGCCAGCAAGAAGACCAGCCCGGCCGGGTACATCAGGTAGAACAAGGCCGCCGGCACGATACGCGGGCTGTCGTTCATCAGCGCCCCCATCTCGGTCTTGTAGAGGTCCTTGGCGACGAAGCCCAGCCACAGGCCGTCGAGTACGGCGATCGTGACCAGCGCGGCCAGGTAGGCCAGTGCATGGGTGGAGAAGGAGGTCGGGGCAGTGTCTTGCATGGTGGTGGGTGCGGGCTGGGTTGCAGGGAGTACGCAGGGGACCGCGCAGCGGATTCCGGTGTCCACTGCTCAGGCCAGCCCAGCCCCACGCGCCTGCGCCGCCATGCCGCGCACCCAGGCCTTGAAGTCGGCCACCGCGGGCGGCTCGCTGCCGGTGGCGGGTGTCACCAGGTAGTAGGCACGTTCGCCGCGCAGCGGGGTGGTGTTGGCCACCACCAGGTCGCCGCGCGCCAGTTCAGCTTCGATCAGCATACGCGGCATCAGCGCCACGCCCATGGCGTGGGTGGCCGCCACCGCCAGCATGGAAAACAGTTCGTAGCGCGGGCCGTCGAGGGCGTGCGGTGCGCTGACCCCCACGGTGTCGAACCAGGCCCGCCACACCTGCGGCCGGGTGCTCTGCTGCAGCAGCGGCATGCCGGCCAGCGCGGCGGGCGCCAGCTGGCCCGGTGGCACACCCGCCAGCAGGCGCGGGCAACACACGGGCACCACGTCCTCGTCCATCAGCAGTTCGGCCTCGATGCCGGGCCAATGCGCCACCTGTTCACGGGTGCCGGCGTAGAGCGCCGCGTCGAACACCGTATCGGCGAACAGGAAGGGCCGGGTCCGGGTCTCGATGTGCACCAGGATGTCGGGGTGGCTGGTGGCCAGCGCCGGCAGGCGCGGGATGAGCCAGCGCGTGGCGAAGGTGGGCACCGCCGCCAGCGCCACCGTGCCGCCCTGCCCCTGGCCGGCCATGGCATCGAGCGTGTCGCGCTCCAGCCCTTGCAGGCTGCGCGACACCTGGCGCCAGTAGTGCGCGCCGCCGGGCGTCAGAGCCACGCCGTGGCGGGTGCGGCGGAACAGCGGCACCCCCAGGAAGGCCTCCAGCGCCAGGATCTGGCGCGACACGGCGCTTTGTGTGAGCGCCAGTTCCTCGGCCGCGCGGGTGTAGCTTTCATGCCGGGCGGCGGCCTCGAAACAGGCCAGGGCCTGGGTGGAGGGGATTTTGCGTCGCATGCCGTTATGGAATTGGTTGAAGCGGCCGTACCCGCGATGGCTCACGCGGGCGATACGCCCCAAGTATTCCACAACCACATATCTCGATGTAGATTACTCGTTTGCCCGGCGGGCCCGCTGCCGGTAGCATTCCGGGCTGACCCCATCCCGCATTCCCCGGAGACACCCCCATGGCATCCTCTTCCCGCGCCGCCTTCCAGTGGGCCGACCCCTTCTTGCTCGACCAGCAGCTCACCGACGAAGAACGCATGATCCGCGACGCCGCGGCCGCGTATTGCCAGGACAAGCTGCAGCCCCGGGTGCTGGAAGCCTTCCGCCACGAAAAGACCGACCCGGCCATTTTCCGCGAGATGGGTGAACTGGGCCTGCTCGGCCCCACCATCCCCGAGCAATACGGCGGCCCGGGCCTGAACTACGTGGCCTACGGCCTGATCTCGCGCGAGGTGGAGCGCATCGACTCCGGCTACCGTTCGATGATGAGTGTGCAGTCGTCCCTGGTGATGGTGCCGATCTACGAATTCGGCACCGAGGCGCAAAAGCAGAAGTATCTGCCCAAACTTGCCACCGGCGAATCCATCGGCTGCTTCGGCCTGACCGAGCCCGACCATGGCTCCGACCCCGGCAGCATGGCCACCCGCGCGAAGAAGGTGGCCGGCGGCTACGAACTGCGCGGCAGCAAGATGTGGATCAGCAACAGCCCCATCGCCGATGTCTTCGTGGTGTGGGCCAAGGAAGTCAGCGAGGCCGGCGCGGTCGGCCCCATCCGCGGTTTCATCCTGGAAAAAGGCATGAAAGGCCTTACCGCCCCGGCCATCCACGGCAAGGTGGGCCTGCGCGCCTCCATCACCGGCGAGGTGGTGATGGACGGCGTGTTCGTGCCGGAAGAAAACGCCTTTCCCGAAGTGCAGGGCCTGAAAGGCCCCTTCACCTGCCTGAACAGCGCCCGCTACGGCATCGCCTGGGGCGCGCTGGGCGCGGCCGAGTCGTGCTGGTTCACCGCACGCCAGTACACCCTGGACCGCAAGCAGTTCGGCCGCCCGCTGGCCGCCAACCAGCTGATCCAGAAAAAACTCGCCGACATGCAGACCGAAATCGCGCTGGGCCTGCAGGGCTGCCTGCGCCTGGGCCGCATGAAGGACGAAGGCACGGCCTCGGTGGAGATCACCTCCATCCTCAAGCGCAACTCCTGCGGCAAGGCGCTGGACATCGCCCGCCTGGCCCGCGACATGATGGGCGGCAACGGCATCAGCGACGAGTTCGGCGTGGCCCGCCACCTGGTGAACCTGGAGGTGGTCAACACCTACGAAGGCACGCACGATGTGCACGCGCTCATCCTCGGCCGTGCCCAGACCGGTATCGCGGCCTTCGCGAATTGAGGCGGCCACGATGACTCCCACCACCCACGCGGGCTCGCTCGACGGCATCAAGGTGCTGGACCTGTCGCGTGTGCTGGCCGGCCCCTGGTGCACCCAGACGCTGGCCGACCTGGGCGCCGACGTGGTGAAGATCGAGCGGCCCGGCGCCGGCGACGACACCCGCCACTGGGGCCCGCCCTTCCTGCAGGATGCCGAGGGCCACAACACCGAACAGGCCGCCTACTACGCCTGCTGCAACCGCAACAAACGCTCGGTCACCATCGACATGGCCACGCCCGACGGCCAGGCCCTGCTGCGCCGCATGGCAGCCGAGGCCGACGTGCTGGTGGAGAACTTCAAGGTCGGCGGCCTGCAGGCCTACGGGCTGGACTACGCCAGCCTGAAGGACGCCAACCCACGCCTCATCTACTGCTCCATCACCGGTTTCGGCCAGGACGGGCCGTACGCCAAACGCGCCGGCTACGACCTGATGGTGCAGGCCATGAGCGGCATGATGAGTGTCACCGGCCGGGCCGACGGCGTGCCCGGCGGCGGCCCGCAGCGGGTGGGCGTGGCGCTGACCGACGTGTTCACCGGCCTGTATGCCTCCACCGCCGTGCTGGCGGCCCTGGAGGCACGCCACCGCACCGGCCGCGGCCAGCACATCGACATGGCCTTGCTCGACGTGGGCATGGCCATCCTGGCCAACCAGAGCACCGGCTACCTCAACACCGGCAACGTACCCCAGCGCCAAGGCAACAGCCACCCCAGCCTGGCGCCTTACCAGGACTTTCCCACGGCCGACGGCTCGATGCTGCTGGCCATCGGCAACGACGGCCAGTTCGCCCGCTTCAGCCAAGCCGTGGGCAAACCCGAGTGGGCGGCCGACGAACGGTACGCCAAGGCCACGCCGCGCAACCTCAACCGCGGCACCCTCATCCCGGCCATGGAAGAGGTCACCCGCACCCGCACCACCGCCGAGTGGGTGGCGCTGTTCGAGGACAAGGCCGTGCCCTGCGGCCCCATCAACGACATCGGCAAGGCCTTCGCGGACGAACAAGTACGCTTCCGCCAGCTCGACGTGGACATGCCACGCGACGTGGGCGACGGCATCACCAGCATCCACACCGTGGCCAGCCCGCTGCGCCTGTCCGAACACCCGCCCGTGCTGCGCCATGCGCCGCCGGGGCTGGGCGAACATACCGACGAGGTGCTGGCGCAAATGGGCATACCGGCCGACGAACGGGCACGGCTGCGGGCGGCAGGCGTGGTTTAGCGGAGCAAGTGGGCCAGAATACGGCCCCATGCGCTCTGCCGACACCAAGGCCCTCATGGCCGCCATCGCCACCCTGCTGGGCAACGACGCCCTGCGGGTGTCGCGGGCCGAGATAGAAGCCATGGCCGAAAACGCCACCGTGGCCGACGCCCCGGCCCTGGCCGCCCAGCTGCGCAAGGCGCTGGCGGCGCGGCATGCGATCGAGGCGGCGATGGAACGGGCGGAGCGGTTGCGGGCGCTGTAGGGGGCGAGGGCCTGCCTACCGGCACTCACACCGTCAAATCGGGTGACTTCTTTTGCGCGGCGGCATGTTTGACGATGTGTTCATGCAGCTTGCGCAGGTGCGTGTGCATCTCCTGGGCCGCGCGCTCCGCATCCCGAGCCTGGAGCGCCTGGAGAAACCGCCGCCGTGACACCGCCAGGTCCTGCGTGGGGTAGATCTCGATACGCTGCAGGATGACCCGGATGGTATCGGTCAACGAACGTACCACGAGCATCATCACTTTATTCTTGGTTGCCGATGCCAACCGGGTGTAGAACTCCGTGGCATGCTGCAGCCGGGTCTCCCGGCTTCCGGATTGCAGCGCGGCCTCATTCAATCGCACGTTCTCCTCGAGATGCGCCAGGTCTTCGTCCGTGGCTCTTTCACATGCCAACCGCGCAACCGAAGCGAGGATGAAGATACGGGCCTCGGTCAGATCGCTGAGCGTGATGGTGCCCAGGTCGAGCATGTCCTGCATCAGTTCGGTCATCTTGCGGTCCGAACCCCCCTGAATGAAAGCGCCACCCCTCGGGCCCCTTTGCAGGGCGACGAGACCGGCGTTCTCCAGACTTCTCAAGGCCTCCCGTATGGAGAGCCGGCTGACGCCCAGCTGCTGGGCCAACTCCCGCTCGGGCGGCAACTTGTCCCCCTTCTTCAGCCGGCCACTGGCGACGAGTTCGCGGATGCGCTCGCAGACGACCTCGAACGCCCGCTGGCTTTGGATGGGTTCAAACATCGGCGACGGGTCGACGCCTGGCTTATCCATCACACACTCCCATCGAACATTCCTGCCACCACGCGCTCCAGGGAAGACATTTGTCCTGACATTTTTTGATCATACCAATGCTGGTCAGGCAAAAGCTCGTGCGGCACCGCCTCTTCCAGGCGCGATAGGAAAGCGCACACAGCCCCAGGAATCCTGACGCCCTGAAGTCTTGCAGGCCTCACATCAGCGTCTTATCATAGCAATATGCAATGGTCGGACCAACAAACAAAAAGCACAACACGGGCTTCAAGGCCGGGTTGGGTTGCTGCGGTCGCGCCCACGCCCTTGCAACCGAAGAACTGGCGGCCGGCACCGTGACCCCGGTCAGGGTGCCAGGCTCCGTTTTATCCATTGGCAGACTTCCCGGGAGAACCATGACCATGCAACTCACTGAAACGCAGAAGAGAGAGCTTTCGACCCTTGACGCCGCCCTCCAGGCCCCTGTGTACAACCAGCACAGCGCTTATGGCCATTGGGGCTTCCGGTCGGTCCATACCGAACTGCAGCAGGCGCCTGTGACGGTGACGGGGACGCTGCCCAGCGATCTGGAAGGCGTGTACATCCGCAATGGAACCAACCCCCAGTTCGAACCGATGGCGGTCCGCTACCAGATGTTCGACGGGCCCGGCATGCTGCACCAGGTGCACATCAGGAACGGGCGGGCTACCTATTCCAATGCCTACGTGCGTTCGCGCCGCTTCCAGGTCGAAAAGGCGCTCGGCCGCGAGGTCTACACCAGCATGGGTGAACTGCTGACCGGGGGCAAGGCGACCCTGGCCAAGATGGAGTGGCTGCAGAAGCAGTACCGGGAAGGGGCCTTGCCCGAGCTCAAGTTCAGCGGGACCGGCAATGGAACGGCCATCCAGTTCCACCAGGGAAAGCTGTACACGTTCAATGAGGCGGGTTATCCGTATCTGCTGTATGTACGCAAGGAAAACGGGGCGCTGGTCATCGACGGTACCGGTGAACCCACCACCTGGGGCGGAAAGCTGACCGGCCCGTTTTCCGCCCACCCCGCGATCGACCCCGACACCGGTGACATGTACAGCGTGGCGACCAACCGCTACGACGGAAGCATCACCATCGTCCAGGTGTCGAACAACGAGGTGGTGCGCTCGCTCACCTACCAGCAAGGCCCGAACCCCATGGCCTGGATCCATGAGTGCTGCATTACCGAGAACTACATCATCTTTCCCGATATTTCCATGCGGGTCGACAGGAAGGGCCTCCAGCAGGAGAACGGGAGCATGTACTACTGGGACGCCGGCTACCCCATGCGCTTCGGTGTGCTGCCGCGCAACTTCGACAGCGACACGCCCATCCGCTGGATTTCAACCGGCAAGCCAGGCGCCATCTGGCACCTGGTCAATGCCTGGGAAGAAAAGAGGCCCGACGGTGGAACGAACATCGTGATGGTTGGCCCGCGGTTCCACGGGTACCCCGCCACGGTGCCGATCCACACCCCCGAAGAGTCGCACGCACACCTTTCCCGGTGGGTCATCGATCCGCAGGCCGACGACGTGCTGGAAGACCGGGTGCTCCTCGAATGGGGCTACGAACGCTGCTCGTTCCACGTCGGCTACCGCGGCAAGAAGATGCGCTACTGCTATCTGCTGGACGAGCAAAAAGAGGGATACATGGGCAAGGGCACCCTCAAGTACGACTGCCTGGAGGAGCGGGAAGTCAGGTACGTGGACTATGGCCAGCAATATGGCGGAGAGCCGCTGTTCGTGCCCAGGAAAGGTGCGGTCGACGAGGACGACGGATACATCCTCGACCTGATGATGGAGGCCGACAAGGCCGAATTACTCGTGCTGGATGCCAGGACCATGGACGAGGTGTGCCGCCTGCATCTGCCGCAGCGTGTTCCATTCGGCGTACACGCGGTCTGGCTCGACGAAGAAAAAATCCAGCAACTCTAAAAACAGCCGCTGTCGGCGAAGGAGACCCGAAATGCGATTTGCTTCATGTGCCAGGTTCTGCCTGGGTTGTGTGGCCGCCGTGGCCGTGACCGTTTCCCAGGCCCAGGGGAGTGCTGCGTCCTATCCGGCCAAACCTATCACCTTGATTGTTCCGTATCCCGCCGGCGGGGTGGCGGACCAGACGGCCCGGCTGCTGGCCCAGAAGATCCAGGACGCCTGGCACCAGCCGGTGGTGGTCGAAAATCGCACAGGCGCGGGCGGCATGGTCGGGGCTGGGGCGGCAGCGCGTGCCCCAGCTGATGGCTACACCCTCCTGCTGGGCGTATCCGGGCTGGTACTGCAGCCACTGCTGGTGCAGGCGAGCACGGTGGATCCGTTCAAGGACTTGGCGCCCATCACCCTCATTGCACGCCTGCCGCTTTTGCTGGCGGTGCCGAAAAGCGGGCCGACGTCCCTGGAGGAATTCGTGCGCCAGGCCAAGGCCAGCCCTGCCCGCTTCAGCATCGGAAACTATGGCGTGGGCACGCCATCGCATTTGCTGAGCATCATGTTCAACCAGCAGGCGGGGCTGGATCTGCCGCTGGTCCCTTTCCAGGGAAGTGCTCCGCTGGCCACGAACCTGATGGGCGAACAGGTGAGCGCCGGGTTTCTTGAAAGTGTCACCGCACGCCAGTTCTCGGAGAAGTTCCGGTTCCTGGCGGTGACCGGGACACGGCGGCTTGCCAGCCTGCCCGAACTCCGGAACTTCCGCGAACTGGGCTACCGCTCGTTCGAGCAGGATGGATGGCTGGGCGTGCTCGCGCCGGCAGCCACGCCGAAGCCGATCATCGACAAGCTCTCCCGCGAGATCGTTCGTATCATCGCGAGCCCGGAGATCTCCGCCAAAATTGAAAGCATGGGTATCAGCCCGGTAGGGAGTACCGCAGAGGAGCTCCTGACGGTCATGCGCAACGATACGGAGGTCTACGGGAAGGTCATCCGGAGCTCGAGCATCCGGATCAACTGATACCACTACACCAGCCCCCTTGCCACCGTCGGATACCGCAGCCCCACCCGCAGTTCCCCCTTCAGCCGCCCATTCAGCATCCGCCGCGACTCCGCCATGAAACTCATCTGCAGGGCCGGCAACTGCAGCGCCGCCTCCGCCCGGCTGATGCGCGGCGGCCTGGGCAGGCCGTACAGGCCGGCCGCCAGGTCGAAGTAGTCCCCCATCTTCAGCTCCGTGTCGTCGCTCGCATGCACCACCCGCTGCGGCTTGCCGCGCCACAGCGCGGCGACGCAGGCGCGGGCCAGGTCGTCGGCGTGGATATGGTTGGTGTACACATCGTCTTCGGACCGCAGCACCGGGGTGCCGCGCTCCAGCCGTGCGCGGGGGGTGCCGCCCACCCGGTCGGGCGCGTAGATGCCGGGAATCCGCAGGATGCCCACCCGCACCTGGCCCCTGCCCGCGCGGCCGAAGCGGCGCAGGGCCATTTCCGCATCCACCCGGCGCAGCGCGCGGGCGTTGCGCGGGTTCACCGGGCGGGTCTCGTCGATCCAGGCGCCGCCGCAGTCGCCGTACACACCGCTGGTGGACCCATAGACCAGCGCGGCCGGGCGTTTGCGGGTGGCCAGCACCCGCAGCAGTGCGGCGGTGCGCGGGTCGCGGCCGGCGGCGGAGTCGCCTTCGCTCCCGCCGGTGGGCGGCGGCGCCAGGTGCAGCACCCGCTGCCCCAGCCCGGCCAGCCGGCGCAGGGTGGCGGGCCGGTCGAGGTTGCCGACCAGAGGCACGATGCCCCGGGCACGCAGCACGGCGGCCTTTTCCGGTGACGAGGTCAGGCCCAGCACCCGCACCCGGGTGCGCAGCAGCAGGCCGGCGGCGCGCTGGCCCACGTCGCCGCAGCCGACGATCAGCACCCGGGTGCGGCGGAAGCGCGCGGGCAGTGCGCCCGAGGGGGTTGGGTTTGCAGGCAAAATCGAAGGTTCGACAGGAAGACGAGACTTCCGAGGATAACCAAACGATGCCTTTCACGATTACCGTGCAGCCGAGCGGCCGCGCCTTCACCACCGACGCCGGCGAGACCATCCTCAACGCGGCCATCCGCCAGGGCATCGGCATGCCGTATGGCTGCAAGGACGGCGCCTGCGGCTCCTGCAAATGCAAAAAGCTCGACGGCAGCGTCGTACAGGGCGAACACCAAGCCAAGGCGCTGACGGCCGAGGAAGAGGCCCAGGGTTTTATCCTGACCTGCCGCTCGGTGCCGCAGACCGACGTGCTGCTCGAATCCCGCCAGGTGACCGACGAAAGCGCCTTCCCGGTCCGCAAGATGCCCTCGCGTGTGGCCCTGCTGGAAAAGAAGAGCCACGACGTGATGCTGCTGCGCCTGCAGCTGCCGGCCACCGAGAACCTGCGCTACCACGCCGGCCAGTACCTGGAATTCATCCTGCGCGACGGCAGCCGCCGGGCCTACTCCATGGCCACGGCACCGCACCGCCAGGCCGAGACCGGTCCGAGCGCGGAGCTGCACATCCGCCACATGCCGGGCGGCAAGTTCACCGACCACGTTTTCACCGCCATGAAGGAAAAGGAAATCCTGCGCTGCGAAGGCCCGTTCGGCAGCTTCTTCCTGCGCGAGGATTCGGACAAACCCATCGTGATGCTGGCCTCGGGCACCGGTTTTGCGCCGATCAAGGCCCTGCTGGAGCACCTGCGCTTCAAGGAAAGCCCCCGCCCGGTCACCCTGTACTGGGGCGGGCGCCGCCCGGCCGACCTGTACCTGCACGACTGGGTGCTGGAGCAGGCTGCGGCCATGCCCCACCTGCGCTACGTGCCGGTGATTTCCAACGCCCTGCCCGAAGACGACTGGACCGGGCGCGCCGGCTTCGTACACCAGGCGGTGCTCGACGACTTCGCCGATCTCTCGGGCCACCAGGTGTATGCCTGCGGTGCACCCATCGTGGTCGAATCCGCGCACAAGGCCTATGTGGCCGAACGCGGCCTGCCGGACGAGGAGTTCTACGCGGACGCCTTCACCAGCGAGGCCGACAAGCACGGGGGCTGAAACCGGGCCCGCGCCCTATGCGGGAATCCACCCGCGCCCGTAGAACCGACTCCCGCCAAAATACCTGCCATGCAAAGACGCACCCTCCTCTCCGCCACCGCCGCGCTGGCCGCCGTGGCCGCCTTCCCCGCCCTGGCACAGCCGATTTCCGCCGGCCGGCCCATCCGCCTGATCGTGCCCTACGCGGCCGGCGGCCCGATCGACGTCACCGCCCGCATCCTGGCCGAACGGGTGAAAGACAGCCTGGGCCCGGTCATCATCGACAACAAGCCCGGCGCGGGCGGCAACATCGGTGCCGACATGGTGGCCAAGGCGGCACCCGATGGCCTGACCATCGGCATCTCGGCCACCGCCACCCATGCGGTGAACCCCTGGCTGTACTCGCACATGCCCTACGACGCGACGAAGGATTTCGCCGGCATCACGCAGATGGTGCGTATCCCCAACGTGCTGGTGATGAACACCGAGAACGCGCAGCGCCTGCACATCAACAGCGTGGCCGACCTGATCGCCTACGCCAAGAAGAACCCCGGCAAGCTCAACTACGGCAGCGGCGGCAACGGCAGCGCCGGCCACCTGGCCGGCGAGATGTTCAAGGCGCAGGCCAGGATCTTCGCCGTGCACATTCCCTACAACGGCGGCAACCCGGCGCAACTGGCACTGCTGTCGGGGCAGGTGGACTTCAATTTCGACAACCTGTCGACCGCGGCGCCCAACATCCGCTCGGGCAAACTCAAGGCCATCGCAGTGACCACCGCCGGCCGCAGCCCGGCCCTGCCCGATGCGCCGCCGGTCAGCGACACCCTCAAGGGTTTTGCCATCGACACCTGGTGGGGCCTGGTGGCGCCGGCACACACCCCGCGCGATATCGTCAACAAACTCAACGCCGCTTTTGTCGAAGCGCTGAACGCGCCCGAAACCAAGACCCGTTTCGCCAACCTGCTGGCCGAACCGGTGCCGACCACACCCGAAGCCTTCGACCGCTTCATGCACCAGGAACTGCTCAAGTACCAGTCGGTGGTGAAGGCCTCCGGCGCCAAGGTCGACTGACTACGCCAGTGAAAAGCCGGGGGGCACCACCCTGGCATTCAGCCAGGCGGCAAAACCCTCCGGCGCCCGCGCCAAGCGCCGCGCGCTGGTCATAACCCGCGGGTCGCGCACCCAGGCGATGGTGGCCTGGTCTGCCAACAGACTTTCCACCAGCCGCACGTCCTCGTGCACCACCAGCGAGGCGAATCCGCCGGCGCGCCGGTAAGCCGCCGCCGAAAAACCCAGGTTGGCACCGTGGATGTGGCGGTGGCCATCGCGGTCCTGGTAGTGCGAGCGGAAAGCCCGCGCCACCTGCGGCGGGTGCTCGCGCCAGTCGCCCACACCAATGGTGCCGCACACGGCATCGCTGCCGCAGGCCAGCTGCGCGGTGATCCAGCGCGCCGGCACCCGGCTGTCGGCGTCGGTGTTGCACAGCCAGCGGGCGCCGCGCGCCAGCAGCCAGTCGGCACCGGCGGCGCGGGCCGCCCCCACACAGCGCGCCTCGATGCGCAGGGTGTCGCAGCCGTGCGCGCGGGCGATCATCTCGGTGTCGTCGCGGCAGGCGTCGGCCACCACCAGCACGGTGACGGTTTCGCCGCGCACCCGCAACGCAGCGCGGCGCACCGACTGCAGGCAGGCCGCGATGTCGGCCGCTTCGTTGTGGGCCGGGATGCAAACACCGATCACGCCATACCCCCGCTTGCAGGACGCAGGCGTTCCAACGCGCCGCCGGCTGCCGCCACCGAGGTGCTGCCGCCGCGCTGCCAGACGTCGATACGCATGTCCTCGTCGCACCAGCCGCCCACGTGGTCGAGCGCCAGCTGCCGGCGTGCCTGTTCGTGTACCGCGTCACCGCCCCGCAGCGCGTCGGCGATGGGGGCACGCCAGTGGCACAGCAGCAGGTGGCCGCCGGGCGCCAGGCGGGCCCGCACACCGGTCATGAAGTCCTGGAAGTCGCTGGCCGACAGGTAGTAGGCCAGTTCGGCCACCACCACGAGGTCACAGGGCCGCTCCGGCCAGCGCAGCGGGAAGGTCCAGTGTTCCAAGCGGAGGTTCGGTACGTCGGCCAGCGCCGCCCCGGCACGGGTGAGGGCCGCGGCGCTGGCATCGCAGGCCACCAGCGTGGCACAGCGCGCGGCCAATGCACGGGTGTTGCCGCCCACCGAGCAGCCGGGCTCGAACCCCAGGCCGTAGTGTTGACGCGGCAGGGCCGCCAGGACCAGGTCGCGCTTGCGGCGTTCGTACCAGCGCGAAAACACACCCCAGGGGTCGTCGCTGCTGCGGTGCAGAGCATCAAAATGGGCGTCGTCGGCCGTACCGGCGGCGGCTGGCCTCACGCCAGTACCCACTCGAAGGGCTGGCGCCAGGTATCCAGCGCCATGCCGCCCAGCACCGGGGCGCATGCGCCGTCGGTTGCGGTCTGGCTCTCGAATGCCGCCATGGCCTCGCCCTTGGCGCGCAGCTGCTCGCGTGGCAGCGCGATGCGGTGCAGCAGCCGGCCGTGCAGGCGTGGGTGTGCGGCATGGTTGGGCACCAGGGCCCAGACTGGGAATTCGATGCAGCGCGCGCCGGCATTGCGTGCGGCCGCCAGGGTGGCGCGGGCGCAGGCCTCGTGGTCGGCATGGCCGTCGTGCCGCCAGGTGACAAACACCGTGTCGTCGGGCCGCAGCGGCAGTCGTATGGCCAGTTCTTTTTCGTGGGCGGCGACCTGGCCGTCGGGCAGGTGCAGGCGCAGGACCTGGGTGGTGGCACCCAGGCCCAGGCACGCCAGGGCCTGTTCGGTTTCGCGGGGGCGGGTGTGGCGCAACCGCTCGGGTGTCCATGCGGTGGAATGCGGGTGGCTGCCCTCGCCGTCCGTCACCGCCACCACCATCACTTCGTGGCCACGTGCGGCCAGCATGGCGACGGTACCGCCCACGGCCAGCACCTCGTCGTCCGGGTGCGGCGCCACCACCACCACACGGCTGCCGGGCGCAACCAAGCTATCGGGAGTGGTGCACAGGAACAGCCGTGCGCCGGGCTGATGGTCCAGCGCAGGGGATGTGGCGCGAAGCGGGTGCCGCAGCAGCAGCTTGTGGAGGGCGATCACAGCGTCCACGGGTCTTTGTCTTCCTGGCCTTGCCGCGCGGCCAGGCGGCCGAGTGCGACCAGGTCCCATTCGGCATGGCTTTGCCGCAGAAAAACCGACAGGTCGGCCACCCGGCGGGCATGCCGCTCGTCCCGGCACAGCGGCTCGGCGCCGAGGGCGCGGCCCACCTTCTCGACCACGGTCAAGGCCACGCCTTCAGTGGTGCCACGTACCGCCAGTGCCTCGCGGCGTCCAAAAACAAGGCCGCCAGCGCGGTGCAGGTCGATATGCGCGGCGGCGGCCCGCAAGGCGTGGGCCGACGCCGAGAGCGCGCAGTCGACCGCGCCCAGGTGCATGGCCAGCAGGGCGTCGGCTTCCTGCCCGTCCTTGCCACCTTGCCGTACCCGGTCCCGCAGCGGTGCCGCGATGGCGGTTGCGGCGCCATGCCAGCAGGCGGCGATGCCGGCGGCACCATGCCAGAAGCCCGGCCGCCCGGTGTAGTCACCCGGCTGGCCGACCGGCCATGCGGGCACCCGGTCGAACAGCACGTCCACGCTGGCGGTGCCGGCCATGCCGACCGCCTGCCAGCCCTCATCCGTCACGGTGATACCGACGTGCCGTAGCGGTACGGCGAACAGACCCGACACGCCATCGGCATCCCGCGCGGTGACGAGGGCACCGGCCACCCGGGCCGCACCGGAACACCAGCTCTTGCGCCCGGTGACTACACAGGGCGCGTCCGGCGATGCGGAGGAATCGCTTGTTTGTGCCACGAGCTGGCCCGGACCTTCGGCAGCCCATACACCCCACAGGCCCTCCAACCCGCCACCGCCGCCAGCGGCGTCCACAAGGGCCGCAGCCCCATCGGCACCCGCGAGTTCCCGCAGGATCTCCAGCGCGTCAAGGTGCGATTCAAAAAGCTTGCCCAGCACCACGTCCTGCGCACACACCGCGGCCAGCCAGCGGAAGCGGTGGCGGGTGTCGCCGGCCTGGTTCTGAAAATCAGCCGCCAGTTGCAGCAGGCGCGCCACGGCGGCTTCTCCGCCCTCCCCCGCCGGCAGGCCGGCCAGCAACCCAACCACAGGGTCTCCAGGGTTCGGAGCGGAGGGCCAGGCCAGGAAATCGCGACGCATGCCACAACCTTAGGCCGCGGTGCCACCGGCCGGTGTAAGCCGCCGCCGAGGGGGGCTGTGGGACGCACGCGGCCACCGGGCGGGCCGCAGCGGGCAGGGGCAAGGGCAGTGGCTTGCTCAGGCGCTGCGGCGCAGGTCGCGGAACAGCGCGTCGTAGGCCCGCGCGCTATCCTGCCAGCCGAAGCCGCTGCGCATGCCATTGCGCTGCAGGGCGTGCCACAGCGGTGGATCGCGGAAGGCGCGCAGCAGGCGCTCCAGGCCCCGGACCAGCGCGGCCGGCGTGGCCTCCGGGATGACGAAGCCGGTGGCGTGGTCGGCCCCGGCGCTCACATCCACCACCGAGTCGGCCAGGCCGCCGGTGGCATGCACCAGGGGCGGCGTGCCATAAAGCTGGCTGTACATCTGGTTCAGGCCGCAGGGTTCGTAGCGCGAGGGCATGAGGAAGGCGTCGGCCCCGGCCTCGATGCGGTGCGCCTGGGTTTCGCTGAAGCCGATGTTGATGCTGACCTGGCGCGGGTGCAGGGCCGCCGCCGCGCGCAGTGCGTCCTGCAGCCGGGCGTCGCCCTGCCCCAGCACCACCAGCTGCACGTTCTGCGACACGATCCAGGGCAGGGCCTCGACCACGAGGTCGATGCCCTTCTGCTCGGTCAGCCGGCCCACCAGCGACAGCAGCAGCGCGCCGGGGCGCTCGGCCAGGCCGCATTCACGCTGGAGCGCGCCCTTGCACACCGCCTTGCCCCACAGCGCGCCGACGCGGTAGCGGTGTGGCAGCAGCCGGTCCTTGGCCGGATTCCAGATGTCGGTGTCGACGCCGTTGAGGATGCCGTACAGGCGGTCGGCACGCGACTGCAGCACGCCGTGCAGGCCCATGCCGAGCGACTCGGTGCAGATTTCGCGGGCGTAGGTCGGGCTGACAGTGGTGATGGCGTCGCTGAACTGCAGGCCGGCCTTGAGCATCGACAGCCGCCCCCAGTACTCCATGCCGCCGACGCCGCGCCATGCGGGCGGTATGTGCAGGCTGTCGGCTGCATCCATGGGAAAGATCCCCTGGAAGGCCAGGTTGTGGATGGTCATCACGCTCGCCGCGGTGCCGGCCACGCCGCCTTGCCGGGCCAGGTGCAGGTAGAAGGGCGCGAGGCCGCAGGTCCAGTCGTGGCAGTGCAGGATGTCGGGCCGCCAGTCGGCCCAGGGTGAATCGCCGCCCGACAGCAGCGCGGCGATGTGCGAGAGGAAAGCGAAACGGAAGGCGTTGTGGGGGTGGTCGTTGCCCTGCCCGTCGATGTAGGGGCCGCCGGAATGCGAATACAGCTCCGGGCATTCCAGCAGCAGCAGGCGCACCCCGCCGGGCTGCTCTGCCAGCGTCACCCGGGCGGCCGGCCAGCCGTCGGCGGCGGCCAGCACGGCCACCGGCTGGCGCTCGATGAGCGGGGCAAAGGCATCGTAGGCGGGAATCAGCACCACCACGTCGTGGCCGAGCGCGGCCAGCGCCGGTGGCAGCGCACCACTGACGTCGCCCAGCCCTCCGGTCTTCACCCAGGGCACGTACTCCGGCGTAACGTAAAGCACCTTCATGCGTAGAACACCTTCATGCCGACATCATCCACGATGCGGGGACCAGCACCGCCACCGGCAGCACCGCCAGGGCCGTGCCGACGTCGATGAAGCGCCGGCCCGCCTCCTGCCGGACCACCGCCGGCGCGCCGGTGAACCAGTCCACCCAGCCGCCATTGTCTGCCGAGACCCCGGTCGCGGTGCAGGCTGGCACAGGCACGGCCGTGCCACGCCACAGCGCCGCGCTGGCGTCCACGCCGGACGGCAGCTCCTGCGTGATGCTGCGCAGCAGGCGCGCCGCCACCGTCACCACCGCCTCGGCGCCCTCGCCGCGCTGGAAGGCGACGACATGCCGCGCCCGCTCGCCGGATACTGCCAGCGGCAGGTAGCCGCCCTGCTGGAACACCCCCGGGTGCAACTTGCGCAGTTGCAGCAGCCGCCAAGTGACGAGCTGCTTGAGCCGCCCGTCGTGCAGGCTCGCAAACAGCCCGCGCCACTGCGCGGCGCCCGGCATGCCGTTGTCATACAGGGGCTGCAGCGATGCCAGCCCTGCCGCCAACCGGTCGAAATCGACATGCCGGCGGTTGTCCGGGTCCACCAGGCGGAAGTTCCACTGTTCGCAGCCGTGGTAGATGTCGGGCACACCCGGCGAGGTGAGCTTGAGCGCCACCAGCGCCAGGCTGTTCCAGCAGCCGAAGGGCGCGATGCCGTCGACGAACTGCTGCAGGTCGGCCCGCAGCGCCGCGCTGCGGGCCGGGTCGAACACACCGTCGACAAAGGCGGCCAGGGCCGTTTCATACGGTTCGTTGGGATTGAGCCAGCTGGTGTTGTGCTTGGCCTCGCGCACCGCCTTCAACATGTAGGCCTGCACCCGGCAACGCAGGTCCTCGCGCAGCGTATCGGTCAGCGGCTCCAGCGGCCACACCCCCACCAGCGTCTGCCAGAACAGGTATTCGTCGTTGCGGCCCGGCGCCGCAGCGCCGTCCACCAGGCCGCGCAGCGGCGCGGCCGCGGCGGTCCAGCGGCCGAGCGCATCGCGCCAGGCCTGCGGGATCTCCGACAGCACGTCGATGCGGGTGCGCAGGTCTTCCGAGCGTTTGCTGTCGTGGGTGGAGGTGCCCAGCAGCCAGTGCGGGCGGGTGGCCATGTCGCCGGCGTTGGCGGCGTGGAAGTCGTCCACCCGGATGCCGAAGCGCCGCGGGTCGCCCCCCACGTCGTTGAGTGATACCAGCCGGTTGTAGCGGTAGAAGGCGGTGTCTTCCATGGCCTTGGCCATCACCGGCGCGGTGAACTGCTGCCAGCGCGAGACAAAACGCATTACCGCGGTACGGCGCTCCGAATCGGCCAGGGCGCAGGCGCCGAGCAGCAACTCCTGCAGGTGGTCGATCACCGTCAGCTCCTCGCCCTCGCTGCGGCGGCGGGCGGCGGCGCAGGCACGTTCGATCACGGCGCGGTCGGCCGGGCGCAGCTGCTCGTCCTGCGCGCGGAGGTAGGTGCGGTACACCGGAAAACAGGCGGCCACCACCATCAACGTCCGGCGCAGCCGGTTGCGGGTGAAGTCGCAGGTGCGGCGGTCGCTGCGGGTGATGCGGTAGAGCGTTTCGGTGAGCCAGCCCAGTTCGCTGGACAGCGCGTTGTCGATGACGTGCATCTTGGCCTCGAACACGATGCGGCCGAAGCTGTCGTGCTCGCCGCTGAAGTCGGCATAGAGGCGGTCGAAGTCGGCCGCGTTGTCGCTGTCCACGAACAGGCTGTTGACGAGGCCCGAGAAGCGGTAGCCGGTGCCGCCGTGCACCGGCCATTCGGGCGGCAGTTCCTCGTCGAAGTCGAGAATCTTCTCCACCACCATGTAGAGCGCCCGGCGCTGCCGGCCGGCACCGTCGGCCAGCGCGGCATAGCGGCCCTGCAGGCGCTCGAAATAACCACGCGGGTCCGACAGGCCGTCGGGGTGGTCCACCCGCAGGGCGGCCACACAATCGTTCTGCAGCCAGCGCAGCACACGGCGGTGGGTGGCTTCGAACACCTCGTCGCGCTCCATACGCACACCCGCCAGCGTGTTCACGTCGAAGAAACGGCGGTAGTTGATGTCGTCGCCCGCCACCCGCCAATAGGCCAGGCGGTAGGCCTGGCGGCGCACCAGGGTGTCGAGCGCGTCGAAACTCTGCGGGTTGTCGGCCGTGCCGTTGAGCACCTTCAGGCAGCCCGCCAGCCAACCCTCCATCCAGGGCTGGCGTTTGACCAGCCGGGCCAGGGCGCGCTTGTGCAGCGGCCGGTCGCGCTCGCGTGCCTCGCGCGCCGCGGCCGACAGGTCGCCACGCGGGGGCAGCGAGCCGAAGGCGTGCAGCAGCGACCGCACCACCGCCTGCGCATCGCGCTGCTCCTCGTGGAAGGGCGCGGGCATGGGCAGCGCGGCGAAGATGGCCGGGTAGTCCTGCGGGTCGATCGGGAAACGGTGGTCGAAGTAGTGCAGCCAGAACTCCCCGGCCTCGGCCTCGAAGCCCAGTTGCAGCTGGCCGGCCTCCAGCACCTTGCCGTAATGGTCGCCCAGCACCGGCAGCAGCACCTTGCCGGCCATCTCGGGCGCGGCGGGTTCCCATTCGATGTCGAAGGTCGCGGCATGCACGGCGGACGGGCCGTTTTCCAGCACGTCGAGCCACCAGGCGTTGTCGGCCTCCAGCACGCCCATGTGGTTGGGCACGATGTCGAGCATCTGGAACATGCCGTGGCGGCGCAGGGCGCGGCACAGGCGGTTGAAGGCATCGTCGTCGCCCACCTCGGGGTTGAGCGCGTTGTGGTCGACGATGTCGTAGCCGTGGGTGCTGCCGGCGCGCGCACGCAGGTAGGGCGAGGCGTACAGGTGGCTGATGCCGAGTGTGTGCAGGTAGGGCACCACGGCGGCCGCCTGGTCGAAACCCATGCCCGCATGGAACTGCACCCGGTAGGTGGAGACCGGGATACGGGCGCTGGACAGCGGCGGCAGGTCACCCGGGCCGATCAGCAGGCGTGGTGCCGGGCCGGCGCGGCGCGCCCGCAGCACCGCCGCCACCGAGAGCATGCGGGCGTCGGTGGCCAGGTCGTCCACCTCCACCGAGAGCTTGCGGCGCCAGTTGGGGAACTGGTCCTCGCTGGTGCCGGGCACATTGACCTGCAGCAGTTGCTGCGTCACGTCCTCCAGCTGCACACCTACCAGCAGCGCGGGCGTGCGCGCCAGGAAGGCGTAGACCGCATCGGCGAAGGCCGGCGTGCTCTCCGGCAGCGAGGTGGCATGCACCGTGGTGCCCGGCGGCAGCAGGCCTTCGCGGTCGAGCGCCAGCAGCAGTTGGCCGCGGTCGTTGGAGCGCGCCAGTACCTGCTGGCCGTGCACCGCCTCGCTGGGGTACAGCCTGAGGCTGGACTGCAGCTCGATGTCGTCGCCGCTCCAGAAGCCGCGCAGCGTCGGCAGGTCGTGGGTGCTGACCACCGCCAGCGCCTCGTGCGGCCAGTGCTGCGGCGCCACGAAGGCGCCGTCGCCGGCACGCTCGAAGAACAGCGGGCGGTACGACAGCAGTGCGCGTTCGTGCATGGCCTCGCGCATGCGCGGCGCCACGGTGCCCAGGTCCTCGCCGATCACCATGCACTGGTGGCGGTGGCTTTCCAGCGCCAGCACGCCCAGCAGGTCTTCCAGCGGGTAGCTCATGTAGGAGCCGCCCGCGGGCGAGATCCAGAACAGGCGCATCAGCCCCATCACATGGTCGAGCCGCAATGCGCCGGCGTGCCGCATGTTGGCGCGCAGGGTGTCGATGAAGGGCTGGTAGCGCCCGGCCATCAGCCGCGCCGGGTTGAACGGCGGCAGGCCCCAGTTCTGGCCCAGGGCGTTCAAGGCGTCGGGTGGCGCGCCCACGTGCATGCCGAGCGCGTAGGCGCCGGGTTCGGTCCAGGTTTCGGAACCGCCCTCGTTGACGCCGACGGCCAGGTCGCGGTACAGGCCCAGGCCCATGCCCAGCGTTTTTGCGCGCTGCTGCGCGGCGTCGAGCTGCTGCTCGGCCTGCCACTGCAGCCAGGCGTAGAAACCGACCCGCTCCTCGTGTTCGCGGGCGAAGGCCACCACGACCTCGCTCTCGGGCGAACGATAGGCCTCGGGCCAGGCCGGCCAGCCCCACACGGTGGGGTCGGCGGCGTAGAAATGCGCCTGCAGCGTCTCGAACAGCGCATGGGCACGCAGGTCTTCCCCGCGCGACTCGACGAAGGCAGTGAAGGCATGCGAACGGCCGGTTCCGGCCGCCAGGTGCCGTTCGCGGAAGTGCGACCACAGTACCTCCAGCACCCCCACCTTGGCGGCGGCGACCTGGGCGTAGTCGACCATTTCGGTGGCCCGCAGCGCCTGCAGGCGGCGCTGGAAATCCTCGCTGTCGACCAGGCGGCGGGCCGCATCGCATTCGGCGAATTCGGCCACCGACTCGACGTCGAGGTACACCGGGTTGAGCATGTTGCGGCTCGACGGGCTGTAGGGGCTGGCCACCTCGGGCCGGTGCGGGAACAGCGCATGCAGCGGGTTGAGCCCGACGAAGGAGGCGCCCTGCAAGGCCATCACCTGGATCAGCGTACGCAGGTCGGTGAAGTCGCCGATACCCCAATTACGCGCCGAGCGCAGCGCATACAACTGCGCGCAGGGCCCCCACCAGCGGTCGCCGGCCTGCAGCGGCGCCGGAATCCAGCAGCGCGCGGGGGTGACGATGACGGTGCAGTAGTCGTCGTCGGCCTGGTTCGGGTTTTCCAGCCGGTGGTAGCCCAGCGGCAGGCCGGCCGGCAGCACCACGTAGGGCCGGCCGTTGCCGCCGGTGTGGCTGACCAGGTCCTGCGTGCCACCGTCTTCCAGCGTCAGGCGCCAGACCGTGCCGTCGGGGGTGCCGTTGCGCAGGGCCACGCCCCAGCCCGCGTGGCCTTCCTTCAGCACCACCACCGGCACCAGCGACTGGTGGGCTGCGGCGCCATGCGCCGCCAGCGAGGCATGTACCTGCTCGTCGTCGGCGGCCGGTACACCCATGGCGTGCAGGGCGCTGCGCAGGGTGTCGTCGGGTACGTCGCGCTCCGCGCCGAAGAAGTCGGTGTAGCGCTGGGCCAGTCCCAGTTGCTGCGCCAGCGTATGCAGCGCGCCGCGGTCGACGACGACCGCGGCCGGGGGGGGAGTGTCTGTCACGGGCGAGTCCTTGGTCGTGTGTGCGTAGGCGCAGGTAGGAATACGGGACGGACCGTCCGTCAGCGTAGCCGAAAGCGCGTCAGTTTTCCTGCCCCCACCGCCATAAGGCGGACCAGGCCGGCCAGTTTTTGTCGTCCATGGCGTTCACCGCGAACACCCGCTGCCCCTTGCGCAGTTCCGGCCAGGGCAGACTGTCCGGCGGGGGCGCCTCCCGGGCGGTGCCGGCCAGCCGGGCCTGCAGTTCGATGGCTTCGCCGTCCGCGTAGCGCCAGCGCAGCACGAAGCTGCGCTCGTCCACCAGGTGGCAAACGTGGGCACCGGGGATCAGCCGGTCCAGCCGCGGCACGAACCAGGCCCGCCGGGCGGCCAGCGCCTGGCAGACGAAGGCGCGCCAGCGGCGCGGGCCCTCGGCCTCGGCGGCCTCCCAGTCCAGGCGGCTGGCCGCGAAGGTGGCGGGCTCGCAGGCGCCGGGGGGTTCGCCCGGCGCACCGTTGGCGCGCTGGGCGAAATGCCCGAAATCCCGTGCCCGTCCTTCGGTGACCGCCTTGCTCAATTCACCCTCCCAGTCGGCAAAGTACAGGAACGGCGTCCGCGCGCCGAATTCCTCGCCCGCAAACAGCATGGGGGTGGCCGGTGACAGCAGCATGATGGCGGTGGCCACCGCCAGCGCCTCTTGCGGCACCATGTCGCCGAAACGCTCGCCGAAGGCACGGTTGCCGCTCTGGTCGTGGTTGTTCAGGAAATTGACCATGGCCCCCAGCGCTTGCGCAGGCGCCGCGCACAGCTCGCGGTGGGCGCCGCCGGGCAGGCGGTCGGAGCCTTCCCACAAGAACCCGTGGGTCAACGAGCGGGCCAGCAGGGCCACCGGCCGGGTGGCGTAGTCGCGGTAGTAGCCGGACTTGTCGTCGGTCAGCACCACGAACATGGCGTGGTGGAAGTCGTCGTTCCACTGCGCGTCGTACAGGCCATCCGAGGGCAGGCGGTGGTAGCCGTTGTATTCATTTTCCAGCACCAGGTGTACGTGGCGGTCGGTGATGTGTTCGTGCACCCGCTGCGCCAGTTCGTCGATGACGTCGAGTGCGCTGTCGTCCACGATGGCGTGGATGGCGTCCAGCCGCAGGCCGTCGAAGCGGTACTCCTCCAGCCAATACAGCGCGTTCTGCACAAAGAAGGCGCGCACCGTGTCGCTGCCCTCGCGGTCGAAGTTGAGCGAGTTGCCCCAGGGATTGGTGTGCACCTTGGAGAAGAACTGCGGGGCGTACACACCCAGGTAGTTGGCATCGGGCCCGAAGTGGTTGTAGACCACGTCGAGGAACACCATCAGCCCGCGCCGGTGTACCGCCTGGATGAAGTGCTTGAGTTCGTCGGGTGTGCCGTAGGGCGCGTAGGGCGCGTAGGGCAGCACACCGTCGTAGCCCCAGCCGAAGCGGCCGGGAAAGTCCGACAGCGGCATCAGCTCCAGCGCGGTGATGCCGGTAGCGGCCAGTGCGTCGAGCCGGGCTTCGGCGGCGGCGTAGGTGCCCTCGCGGGTGAAGCTGCCGACGTGCATCTCGTAGAGCACCACCTCGGCCCAGGGACGGCCGTGCCAGCCGGTTTCCCAGGCGAAGGCGTGCGGATCCACCACCTGGCTCGGGCCGTGCGGGCCGGTGGGGTTGAAACGCGAGGCCGGGTCGGGCACCACCAGTTCACCGTCGATACGCCATTGGTACAGGGTACCGGCCGCGGCGTGGGGCAACCGGCATTCGTACCAGCCGCGGACCTCTGTGCGGATGGCGGGCGCCACCTGCTGGCCGCCCGGCTGCCATTCGACCAGGTCGACCTGGCGCGCCGCGGGGGCCCACAGGCGGAAACGCACGCCGCCTTCGGGCAGCAAGGTCGCGCCGAAGGGCATGTCCAGCGCAAACGACGTGCGGAGTTGGGCGTGGGCGGCGACCGGCGCCGCGATAGGCAAGGCGGCGGGCAGGGTCATGGATGGCAGGGCTGGGTCAGCACCACCATCGAATGCGCCGGCAGCGTGTGCTGCTCCCCGGCATGCCAGGGCGTGATGTCGGCCACCGCATCGCTGCCGGCCGAGCCGTCGCCGGGCAGTGCCGCCAGGGGCTGGCCGTCGGGTGTGGCGCTGTCGATGCGGGGTGTCCAGCCGCCGGGTGCGGCGGCGTCCTGGGGCACGGTGAAGGTGCTGTCCTCGTGCGAGGCGTTGATGAGCAGCAGCACCGAGTCGCCGGTGACGGGGCTGCCGTCCTCGGCCACCTCGGCGGTGCGGCAGCCGTCGAGCAGCGCGGCCACGCAGCGCACCTCGGGGCTGGTCCACTCTTCCTGCTTCATCTCCTGGCCCCAGACACTGAACCAGCCGATGTCACGGCGGCCGTCGGTGTCTTCGTTGCCGCTCAGGAAACGGGTGCGGCGCAGCACCGGCTGGCCCTTGCGGAAAGCGATGAGCCGGCGCACGTAGGCCATGAGGGTGTCGTCGCGGGCCGGCGCCTGCCAGTCGTACCAACTGATGGCGCTGTCCTGGCAGTAGCCGTTGTTGTTGCCACCCTGGGTGCGGCCCATCTCGTCGCCGCCCAGCAGCAGGGGGGTGCCCTGCGATAAGAACAGGGTGGTGAGCAGGTTGCGTTTCTGGCGTTCGCGCAGGGCCAGCACGTTCTGGTCGTCGGTGTCGCCCTCGGCGCCGCAGTTCCAGCTGCGGTTGTGGCTTTCGCCGTCGCGGTTGTCCTCGTGGTTGGCCTCGTTGTGTTTGTCGTTGTAGCTCACCAGGTCATGCAGGGTGAAGCCGTCGTGCACCGTGACCAGGTTGACGCTCGACAGCGGTGCACGGCGCGACCAGCCGTAGACGTCGGCCGAGCCGCACAGCCGGGCGGCGAATTCGGGCAGCGCGCCGTCTTCGCCGCGCCAGAAGTCGCGCACCGCGTCGCGGTACTTGCCGTTCCACTCGGCCCAGGGTGCGGGGAAACCGCCGACCTGGTAGCCGGTGGGGCCCACGTCCCAGGGTTCGGCAATGAGTTTGACCCTGGCCAGCACCGGGTCCTGCTGGATGACCGAGAAGAAGGCCGAGCGCAGGTCGAAGTCGTGGGCGCCGCGGCCCAGGGTGGAGGCCAGGTCGAAACGAAAGCCGTCGACGTGCATCTCCTGCACCCAGTAGCGCAGGCTGTCCATCAGCAGGCGCAGCACCAGCGGGCTGCTGCTGTCGAGGGTGTTGCCGGTGCCGGTGAAGTCGACGCAGTAGCGCCGGTCCTCCGGGCTGAGCCGGTAGTAGCCGGCATGGTCGATGCCCTTGAAGCTGAGCGTGGGGCCCAGGTGGTTGCCTTCGCCGGTGTGGTTGTAGACCACGTCGAGGATGACCTCGAGGCCGGCGGCGTGCAGGGCCTTGACCATGCCCTTGAATTCGTGGATGCAGCCCAGCACACCGTTGTCGCCGCTGACGTAGCGCGGCTCGGGCGCAAAAAACCCGATGGTGTTGTAGCCCCAGTAGTTGGTGAGGCCGGCCTGCACCAGGCGCTCGTCGTCGATGAAGGCCTGCACCGGCAACAGTTCGACCGAAGTCACGCCCAGGCGCTTGAAATGCGCCACCGCCGCGTCGGATGCCATGCCGGCATAAGTGCCGCGCAGGCGCTCGGGCACGTCGGGGTGCTGCTGGGTGAAGCCCTTCACATGGACTTCGTAGAAAACGGTTTCGCCCGCGGGCACGGCCGGCGGCTGGTCCTGGCCCCAGTCGAAATGCCGGTCCACCACCAGGGACTTGGGTGCGTTGGCGCCGTTGTCGGTCTCGTCGATCTCCAGGTCCTGGCCCTCGGCGTCGAGCCGGTAGGCGTACTGGTCGGGCCCCCCGCGGATGGGCCGGTCGATGGCCAGCGCGTAGGGGTCGAGCAGCAGCTTGTGCGGATTGAAACGCATGCCCTCCTCGGGCTGGTAGGGCCCGTAGACCCGGTAGCCGTAGCGGGTGCCGGGCTTGCAGCCGCGCAAATAGACGTGCCACACATCGCCGGTGCGGTCGGCCATGGGCACACGGCTGTTTTCGGTGCGGCCGTCCTCGGCGTACAGGCAGAGTTCGATGCGCTCGGCCGGCACCGAGTGCAGGGCGAAACAGGTACCCTGCCCGTCCCAATGCGCGCCCAGGCGCACCGGGGAGCCGCGTTCGGCCCGGCTGTACAGCGGGGCCTGGGCCGGTGCCGGCGGTGGTGCGGGGGACTTGCGGGACTTCCTTTGCGCGGCAACTCCGCTCATGCGGCGGCCTTGATGGGCGCGTTGACGGCCATCTGCACCGAAGCGCCGTGGGCAGTCACGGCCGAACCGGCTGTACCTGCCCTGGGCAGTTCCTTCTCGCTGCTCGGCACCGGGTCGGCCGTCAGGCGCGGCGAGGCCATCTGCGTGACCGACGAGAAGTAGCCGGCCGGCACCACCACGATGCCGCTGTCGGTGACATGGAAACGCTTGCGGTCGCTGTCCAGGTCGAAGCCGATACGTTCACCCGGCGGTATCTGGTTGTCCTGGTCGATGATGGCGCGGCGGATGTGGGCGCCGCCGCCGATCACCGAACGTTCCATCACGATGCAGTGCTCCAGCCGGGCATCGCGGTGCACGGTGACGGCACGGCGCAGCATGGCGTGGTCGAGTATGGCGCCGTCGACCACGCAGCCGGAACCGACCACCGAGCGGTTGATGATGCCGTTCTCGATCTGCGCGGATTCCGACGGATCGGGGCTGGCGTAGATGGGCCACTGGCGGTTGGTCATGCGGAACTTGGGCGCGGCGCCGAGCGTGTCGAAGTGCGCGTCGAAATACGCGTCGATGGTGCCCACGTCGCGCCAGTAGCCGTGCTCCTCGAAGGGCGCGGTGCCGGGAATCTCGTTGGTGGCGAAGTCGTAGGCCACCAGCTTGTGGCTGTCGACCATCTTCGGCAGGATGTGTTTGCCGAAGTCGCTCTCACCGGTGGCATGCGCCTTCTTCAGTGCGGACAGCAGCACGTCGGCGTTGAAGACGTAGTTGCCCATGGAGGCCAGGGCGAACCTGTCGCTGCCCGGCATGGGTTTGACGCTCTTGGGTTTTTCCTTGAAGTCGGTGATGCGGTGGCTCTCGTCGATCTCCACCACACCGAACTGGTCGCAGTGCTCGAGCTTCACCGGCAGGGTCGCCACACTCACGTCGGCACCCGTTTGCTTGTGGAAGTCGATCATCTGGCGCACGTCCATGCGGTAGATGTGGTCGGCGCCGAACACCACCACGATGTCGGGCTGGAAGTTCTCGATCAGGTGGATGTTCTGGTAGACCGAGTCGGCCGTGCCCTGGAACCATTCGGGGCCGTTGCGCATCTGCGGCGGCACCACGGTGACGAAGTGGTTGGGGCCGAAACGCGGCAGCGTCCAGGCGGTGCGCACGTGCTCGATGAGCGACTGGCTCTTGTACTGCACCAGCAGGTAGATGGAGAAGATTTCGGAGTTGATCAGGTTCGACAGCACGAAGTCGACCACCCGGTGTTTGCCGTTGAAAGGCACGGCTGGCTTGCAGCGGTCTGCCGTCAGGGGGTGCAGGCGCGAACCTTCGCCGCCCGCCATGACGAAGGCGAGGACATTCTTAGTGCTGGACATGGCCAACTCCGGGTACGGTTGTGGAAGTCAAAGAATCAGGAGAAACGTCGGAAAAGAACACCACCGAGAGCGGCGGCAGGGTGACCAGCAGGCTCTGCGCATGGCCGCCGCAGGCCACCGGCTCGGTGCCGTGCCCGCCCAGGTTGCCCACGCCGCTGCCGCCATACAGCGCCGCATCGCTGTTGAGGATTTCGTGCCAGTGGCCCGGGAAGGGCATGCCCACCCGCAGGCCTTCCACCGGCGACGGATGAAAATTGCACAGCACCAGCACGTTGCCGCCCGGCGGGCCCTTGCCGCCATCGCCGGCATGGCGGAAAAAGGCCACCACCGTGGCCGGTTCGTGCGACAGGTGGGCCCAGGAGAAGCCGCCGGCATCGAAATCGCGCCGGTGCAGCGCCGGCAGCAGGCGGTACAAGCGGTTGAGGTCGGCCACCCAGCGGGCGATGCCGGCGTGCTGGGACTGCGCCCACAGGTGCCAGTCGAGTGTGCCTTCGTGCTGCCATTCGCGCACCTGGCCGAACTCGCCGCCCATGAACAGCAGCTTCTTGCCCGGGTGGCCCCACATGAAGCCGTACAGGGTGCGCAGCCCTGCGGCCTTCTGCCAGTCGTCGCCCGGCTGCTTGGCCAGCATGCTGCCCTTGCCGTAGACCACCTCGTCGTGCGAGAAGGGCAGCAGGAAGTTTTCGTTGAAGGCGTACCAGAACGAGAAGCACAACTCCTCGCGGTGGTACTCGCGGTAGAAATGCGGCCGCTCGATGTAGCGCAGGCTGTCGTTCATCCAGCCCATGTTCCATTTCATGCCGAAGCCCAGGCCGCCCTGGTCCACCGGGCGCGACACGCCGTCCCAGCTGGAGGACTCCTCGGCGATCATGTGCACATCCGGAAAGGCGGCGTACACCGCGGTATTGAGTTCGCGCAGGAAACGCACCGCCGCCAGGTTTTCGTTGCCACCATGCTCGTTGGGCAGCCACTGGCCGTCCTCGCGCGCAAAGTCCAGGTACAGCATGGAGGCCACGGCATCGACCCGCAGGCCGTCGAAGTGGTAGTACTGCAGCCAGAACAGGGCGTTGCCGACCAGGAAGTCGCGCACCTCGTAGCGGCCGTAGTTGAAGATCAGGCTGTTCCACTGCGGGTGGAAACCGAGCCGCGGGTCGGCGTGTTCGTACAGGTGGGTGCCGTCGAAGGCCGCCAGGCTGTGCGCATCCGACGGGAAATGCGAAGGTACCCAGTCGAGCAGCACGCCGAAGCCGTGCTGGTGCAGGGTGTCGACCAGGGCCATCAGGTCCTGCGGCGAACCATAACGGGCGGTGGGCGCGTAGTAGGACGCGATCTGGTAACCCCAGGAGCCGTAGAACGGGTGTTCGGCCACCGGCATCAGCTCGACGTGGGTGAAGCCCATGGCCTCGCAGTGCGCCGCCAGGCGCTTGCCGATCTCGCGGTAGTTGAGGTAGCTGCCATCCTCGGCGCGCTGCCAGGAGCCCAGGTGCACCTCGTAGATGGACATGGGCTGGTCGAAGGCCTGGCGGCGGTGGCGGGCGGCCATCCAGTCGCCGTCGCTCCACTGGTAGTCCAGCGAGGCCACACGCGAGGCGGTGCGGGGCGGGCATTCGGCAGCGAAGGCGCAGGGATCGGCCTTGTCGAACTCCATGCCTTCCTGGGGGCGGATGCGGAACTTGTAGCAGTCGCCCTCGCCCGCACCTTCGACAAACACACTCCAGCGGCCGCTGCCATCGCCCTGGGCGGCCATGCCGTGCGGCTGCCAGCCGTTGAAGTCGCCCACCACCGCCACGTGGCGGGCGTTGGGCGCCCAGACGGCAAAGGACACACCAGCGGCCCCGTCGCGCACCGCCAGGTGGGCGCCCAGGGTCTCGAACGGACGGAAGTGCTGCGGAGCGCGCAGCGGTGGGACGGAGTGGTGCACGAGCGTGCCAGTGTGCTCTGGTGTTGTGTCGGACGGTGCAGCGGCACGCAGGTTCATGAAAAAACTCGGTGGATGGGCGGCCGGTGGCAGCCAATGCAAAGTGTGTGCTGCATTGCAACAAGTATGCGCCGGACGATCCGGCATCAGCTTGTAGTCATTCGCCGACAGCCCTCAGCATGAAATGTGCCGAGGTACATTCCCCCTCTGAAAACGGTAGAGGAACGACGCGAGGGGAGGCACGGCCGCGTGCTACTCTATTCATAGCGCCGAACAGGTAGCAGGCCACTTTTTGTAAAGACGGCACAGGATGCCGCCGGGACCGAGAGGCCCGGGTCAGAGGGGCGAGATGCCCTGCCCCGCCACGGCGGCCAGGGCCTCGGCCGCCACGCGTCCGGGGGCGATGGCCGCCAGCGGCAGCAGCACGAAGGCGCGTTCGCCCATACGCGGGTGTGGCACGGTCAGCCCCGGCAGGTCGATGCGCCGGTCGCCGTAGAGCAGCAAATCCAGGTCGAGCGTGCGGGGCGCGTTGCGCCAGGGCCGGGTGCGGCCCGCCGCCTGTTCGATGCCCTGCAGGGCGGCCAGCAGGTCCAGCGGCGCGAGGCCGGTGGCGATCTCGGCGACCGCGTTGACGTAGTCCGGGCCCGACGAATCGACCGGTGTACTGCGGTAGAGGGGTGAAGCACGCACCAGCGTGGTGGCGGGTAGCGCGCCGAGTGCGTCAAACGCGGTGCGCACCGCGGTGGCCGCATCCCCCAGGTTGGCACCGATGCCGATGAAGGCCGCGATTTTTTCCGGGGCGCCGGAGGCGGCGTCCACGGCCGCAGGCACGGGCGTCAGTCCCCGGCGGGGGCCGAACCGCCAGAGCCGCCCCCCTCACCACCCTCGCCTGCCTGGCGGCCGGCACCGGCGGGTTTGCGGCGGCGGCGGCGCTTTTTCGGGGCGGCCTGGCTGCCATCGCCCTCCGGCGCATCCGCAGGGTCCGCACGGTCCGCATCGGCGGACCCGGCCGGCAGGTCGGCATCCGCGCGGTTTCCCCGCGGCGGTGCTGCGCCTTCGGCTGGTGCGGCGCGCTGCCGCGCCGGGGCCTTGGCGCGCGGGCGGGCCTTCTGCTCGTCGCGCGCCTGGTCGACCAGGTCCTCGCGGCGCAGGTCGTCGGCGGTGCTGAATTCCTGCCACCACTCGGCCAGGGCCTCGTCGACCTCGCCGATGTCGGCGCGCAGGCGCATGAAGTCGAAGGCGGCACGGAAACGCGGCTGGTCCGCCAGGCCGAAAGGGGCGCTGCCGGCGCGTTTCTCGAAGCGCGGCTGCATGACCCAGATCTCGCGCATGTCGGCGGCCAGCTTGCCGCGGCCGGACACGTCGCCGATACGTTTGTCGAACACTTCGTCGATGGCGTCCTGCAGTGCCGGGAAGGCATGCTGGCGCTCACGCTCCATACGCCGTTCCCAGCCGGCGCGCACGTCTTCCCAGAGCACGGTGGCCAGCAGGAAGCTGGGCGCCACCGGCTTGCCCTCGCCCACACGGCGGTCGGTGTCGAGCAGCGCGGCCTTCACGAAGGGTTCGTCGGCGCGCTGCACCACCACATCGAGCAGCGGGTAGATGCCGGTGGCCATGCCGAGCTTGCGCAGCGTCGCCACCGAGGCCAGGGCATGGCCGGTCTGCAGCAGCTTGAGCATTTCGTCGAACAGCCGGCTTTGCGGCACGTCGGCCAGCAGGGCCTGCGAGCCGACCAGCGGTGCCGCCGACTTGGGGTCGAGGCTGAAGCCGAGCTGGCTCAGCTTGGCGGCGAAACGCACGGCGCGGATGATACGCACCGGGTCTTCGCGGTAGCGGGTGGCGGCGTCGCCGATCATGCGCAGCGTGTGTTTCTTGGCGTCGGCGATGCCGCCGTGGTAGTCGACCACGATCTGCGTCTCGGGGTCGTAGTACATGGCGTTGACGGTGAAGTCGCGGCGTGTGGCGTCCTCGTTCTGCGGGCCCCAGACGTTGTCGCGCAGCACCCGGCCGGTGGAGTCCACGGCATGGGTCATGCCGGCGAGTTCGCTGCGGCTGGTCTTCTCGTTGCCGGCCACCTGCTCGGCGGCGGCGTTGTCCATGTAGGCGCGGAAGGTCGAGACCTCGATCACCTCATGCTCGCGGCCCCGGCCGTACACCACGTGCACGATACGGAAACGCCGGCCGATGATGAAGGCGCGGCGGAACAGGCCCTTGACCTGCTCGGGCGTGGCGGTGGTGGCCACGTCGAAATCCTTGGGCCGCAGGCCCAGCAGCAGGTCGCGCACCGCACCGCCCACCACATAGGCCTCGTAGCCCGCCTGCTGCAGGGTGCGCACCACGTCGACGGCGCGCCGGTCGACCAGCGTGGGGTCGATGCCGTGCACACTGGCCGGCACCTCGGTACGTTTGCCGAACGAGGGCTTTTTGGCCTTGCGCGGCGCGCCCGCGGCGCTCCCTTTGCCGAGCAGCTTGTCGAGGAATTTTTTGATCATGGGGAGGCTTACGCGAAGAGGTCGAGTATGGGCCAGCCGCGCTCGGCGGCCAGGGCGCGCAGGCGCGCATCGGGGTTGGTGGCGACCGGGTGGTCCACCTTCTCCAGCAGCGCCAGGTCGTTGAGGGAATCGCTGTAGAAAGTGGTGTTTACGTCGGCCCACTGCCAGCCGCGGGCGGCCAGCCACTGCTCCATGCGGACCACCTTGCCCTCGCGGGCCGAGGGAATGCCGTCGATGGCGCCGGTGATCCAGCCGTCGTCGCCGCGCACCAGGTCCACAGCGATGAGTTCGTCCACCCCCAGCGCATCGGCGATGGGCCGGGTGACGAAGGCGTTGGTGGCGGTGACGATGAGCAGCTGGTCGCCGGCGGCGCGGTGGCGGTCCACCAGGGCGCGGGCCACCGGCAGGATGGCGGGGGTTATCACCTCGTCCATGAAACGCCGGTGCGCCGCCGCCGCGGCTTCGGCGCCCTGCCGGCGCACCGCGTCGGTGGCAAAACGCACGTAGTCGTGGATGTCGAGCGTGCCGGCGCGGTACTGGGCGAAGAATTCGTCGTTGCGGCGGGCGAATGCGGCCTTGTCGGTCCAGCCCAGCTCGGTGGTGAAGACCCCCCAGGAATAGTCCGAATCCAGCGGCAGCAGGGTGTGGTCGAGGTCGAACAGGGCCAGGCGCGGGCGTCCGGAAGTCTGCGGCAGCGGGAAAACGGGTGGCGTCATTCGGATTCGAGCATCGCCTTGAGCAGCGGGATGGTGATGGCGCGTTTGGTACGCAGGGCGTAGCCGTCGAGCTGGCCGAGCAGCTCCATCAGGCTGCCGAGGTCGCGGCTGAAGCGGTTGAGCATGAAATCCATCACCTCGTCGCCCAGGAACAGGCCACGCGCATCGGCCGCCTGCCGCAGCACGGCGCGGCGCTCGGCCTCGCCCGGCACCTGGAGCTGGAACACATGGCCCCAGCCGAGCCGGGTGCGCAGGTCCTCGCGCAGGCGCAGGTCGGACGGCGGCAGTGCGCCGGCGGCCAGCACCCAGCGCGGACGCCCGTCGGCGGGCGTGAGCGCGTTGACGAACCAGTTGAAGGCAGCATGCTGCTGGGTGGCGTCGTACAGGTGCACGTCGTCGAGCAGCACCGCGGCCCAGCGTTCGTCGTAGTCGGGTGGCTGGCGGGTGGCCGCGTCGAGCCAGCCGCAGGCCGCACCCTGGCTGCGCAGCGATTCGCGCACCGCTTCCAGCAGATGGGTCTTGCCGCTGCCGGCCTCGCCCCACAGGTAGGTGGGCACCGGGGAGCGGGTGGCGCTGGCGGATTCAGCGCCGGCCGACAGCCGCAGATGCTCCAGCGCCGCGGCATTCGGGCCCGGCCAGAAGCTCTCCAGCGTGGGCAGCGCCGGCAGGCCGATGTCGAGCGCGATCTGCTGCATCACCATCGGCGGGCGCCTGGTTCCAGGCCCGCATCCGTACACGCTTGCGCCCGCCGCGCCACAAGGCGTCCGACGAAAGCGGAAACGAAAGGAAAAGGACGGAAGGGCATTGGAGGCCCCCCATTTTATGCGCCCGCGCAACAGCTGCGGCAAGCACCGCCAACCGCTACCGAAAATATAGCGCGCTAATTCAGCCCGTTGCGGAGCTGCGTCAGGCGCTCGCCGATCAGGTCCAGGTCGAGTGCTTCATCGGCATGGGCGACGTAAGCCTCCAGGTCGGCCACCGCTTCGACGGTGCGGCCCTGCTCGGCCAGGGCCAGGCCGCGGTCGCGGTATTCGCTCCAGGCTTCGGGCAGCAGCACCACCAGGCGGTCCTGCACCGCGGCCAGGCGCTGCCAGTCCTGCTGCGCGCGGTGGATTTCCTTCAGGTTGCGCAGCATGCGCGCCAGGATGTCGCGCGGCGTGGCCGCCTGCAGGTACAGGCCCAGCGGCACGTCGTAGTCGTCCACCAGGCCGCTGCGGCGTTTGTAGGGTTCGAGCCGCTCGGACAGCTCCTCGCGCGACAGCGAGTGGCCGTTGAAGGGGTCGATCACCACCTGGCCCTTGGGCAGGTTGATCTTGACCATGAAATGGCCCGGAAAACCCACCCCCCGCGCATGCAGCGCCAGGCCCTGGGCCAGCTCCATCCACAGTACCGCCAGCGAGATCGGAATGCCGCGCCGCGTGCGCAGCACCGCATTCATGTAGCTGTTGTCGGGGTCGTAAAAGTCGTTGACGTTGCCGCCGAAACCCAGCTCGGTGAAAAAGAACTGGTTGAGCACCCGCAGGCGCTGCAGGGCCGGCGCATCGGCCGGCAGGCGGCGCCTGACGCGGGCCAGGAGCTGGTCCACGTCGCCCAGCACCTGCTCGATGTCGAGTTCCGGGTATTCGTCCTGCGCCAGGCTGGCGGCAGCCTCGAAGAGCGGCAGGGTGTCGTCGTTCTGGACCAGCGAGGCGAAATACTGCAGGGGGGTCGGCGCGGCAAAGCGTATTTCCATGGAACATTCTGGCGTCCCCTCGCTGCGCTCGTCAAGCTCAGTGGCGGAGCAGCCGCCGCAGTTTCAGGCCGGCGGCCCAGGCGGCGGCGAAGTACAGCGCGGCCGAGGCGGCCAGCACTCCGGCCAGCAGCCCCACGCGCAGCAGGGGTTCGCTGCGCAGGCCGGTCCAGTCGAAATGGCTGCCCATCCACACCAGGAAGATCGCCAGCAGCGCGCTGGCGGCCAGCACCTGCAGCAGGAACAGGCCCCAGCCCGGCGACGGCCGGTAGCTGCCGCGCCGCACCAGCCCCACCAGCAGCCAGGTGGCGTTGATGAGCGCCCCCAGGCCGATGGACAGCGTCAGCGCCGCATGCTGCAGCACCGGCACCAGGAAGTAGTTGAATACCTGCGTCAGGATGAGCACGTAGACCGCGATACGCATGGGGGTGCGCATGTCGTGCCGGGCGTAGAAGCCCGGCGCCAGCACCTTGACCGCGACGATGCCGAGCAGCCCGGCGCCATAACCCATCAGGGCCACCGTGGTCTGCTGTACGTCGAGTTCACTGAATTTACCGTAGTGGTACAGCACCGCCACCAGCGGCCGCGAGAACAGCAGCAGGCCCACCACGCAGGGCACCGACAGCAGCACCACCAGCCGCAGGCCCCAGTCGAGCATGTCGGAATACAGGGCGTCGTCCTTGGCCGCACGCGCCGCCGCCAGCTGCGGCATCAGCACCACACCCAGGGCCACACCCAGCATGGCGGTGGGGAATTCCATCAGCCGGTCGGCATAGACGATCCAGCTCACGCTGCCCGGTGCCAGGTGCGAGGCGATCTGGGTGTTGATGAGCAGCGAAATCTGCGCCACGCTCACCCCGAGCAGGGCCGGCAGCATCAGGCGGGTGACACCCCGGGTGGTCGGGTCGGCCCAGGCCGTGCGCACGGCCGCCCAGGTGACGCCGATGCGCGGCAGCAAACCCAGCCGCATCAGCGCCGGAATCTGCAGCGCCAGCTGCAGCGCGCCGCCCACCATCACCCCCACACACTGCGCATAGATCGGTTCGATGCCGTGCTGGGCGAACCAGGGCGCACCCCAGGTGATCGACAGGATCAGCGCGATGTTCAGCAGCACCGGCGAGGCCGCCGGCACCGCGAACTTCTTCCAGGTGTTGAGGATGCCGCCGGCCAGCGCCACCATCGACATGAAGCCGATGTAGGGGAACATCCAGCGCGTCATCACCACCGCGGCGTCGAAACCGTGCGCCGTCTGCTTCAGTCCGCTGGCCATGGCCCACACCATCAGCGGCGCCCCGGCCACCCCCACCACGCACAGCAGCACCAGCACCCAGGCCAGCAGCGTCGCCACATGGTCGATCAGCGACTGCGCGCCCTCCTCCCCCTGCTCCACCCGCGTGGCCGCCAGCACCGGCACAAAAGCCTGACTGAACGCCCCCTCCCCGAACACCCGCCGGAACAGGTTGGGAATACGGAAAGCGACGTTGAACGCGTCGGTCAGCGCACTCACCCCGAACACCGAGGCCATGAGCAGTTCACGGACCAGCCCCGTGATGCGCGAAGCCAGCGTCAGCAGCGAGACCGTGGAAGCAGATTTGAAAAGCGACACCCGGCAGAGTGTATGTCCCCACCAAGACACCCCCGGCCACGGAAAAGGGCAAGCGCTACAAGCCGTGTTGGGCGAGTGCCTTAACCGAGAGACACCGCGGAACCGGCTTAGCCGGGCCGCCAGTGTCGCCCCCCGGCAGGGGGGTAGGCGAAGACACGAAGTGCGCAGCCTGGGGGGCGAGCTATAATCTTTGGCTTTGCTGCAACATCCTCAGACACTCTAAGGACTAAATTATGGCCACCAAGCCGAAGAAAAAGAACCCCCGCCTCGCATCGGGCCGCAAGCGCGTCCGCCAGGACGTCAAGATCAACGCCGCGAACACCTCGCTGCGTTCCAAGTACCGCACCGCGGTGAAGAACGTCGAAAAGGCGGTTGCCGCCGGCGACAAGACCAAGGCGAGCGAAGCTTTCGCCCGCGCCCAGAGCGTGGTCGACACCATCGCCGACAAGGGTATTTTCCACAAGAACAAGGCTGCTCGCGACAAGAGCCGCCTGGCTGCGAAGGTCAAGGCCCTCGCAACCGCACCAGCCGCCGCCTGACGTTTTCAGGCATTCGCACGGGAGGCTGACGCCTTCCGCCGTTTGTAACGGGTGCGCTGCAGCAAAGAAAAAAGAGAAACCGCCTTCGGGCGGTTTTTTCTTGGGCGCCCTGCAAACCCCGGCCTACAAGCAAAAGTCATCCGGGCCGACGGCATCGGGGCGTGGCACAGGACACAGTACCTGCACCCTCCTCTTTTCGAAAGCGTCCCATGAAAAAGACTACCCTTGCGCTCGGCCTGACCGTCGCGCTGTCCGCCTTTCTCGGTGGTTGCGCCGGCACCAACACCACCGCCAGCACCAGCACGTCCGCATCCGGCAACCCGGTGACGGGTACCGGCCCCGGCGCCGCGCCGCAGGACAAGTGGACCAAGGTCAATTCCGGCTACGACGAAGCACTCAGTCGCCTGTATGCCAACACGCCCGGCAGCCGGGAGCTGGTGTCCCGGGCGCGCGGCGTGCTGATCTTCCCGCGCGTGATCGCAGCGGGCCTGGTGGTCGGCGGGCAGTACGGCGACGGCCGGCTGACGGTCGGCGGCCGCACCGCCGGCTACTACCGGCTCGCGTCCGGCTCGCTGGGCTGGCAGATCGGCGCCGAATCCAAGGCCATGGTGTTCCTGTTCATGACGGACGATGCCCTGGCCAAGTTCCGCGCGAGCAACGGCTGGTCGGGTGGCGCGGATGCCTCTGTCGCCCTGCTCAAGCTGGGCGCCAACGGCGGCATCGACGTCAACTCCGCGCGTGCGCCCGTGGTCGCCTTCGAGCAGACCAATACCGGCCTGATGGCGAACGCCTCGCTGCAAGGCACCAAGATCACGAAGGTCGACTAGTACCGGCCCTGATCCTTCAGGCGGCAGGGGCCCTAACCCCCATCCGCTCCAGGAAGGCGCTGGGCCTGTCCGCGTCCACCAGCAGGCCCAGCGACACCCGCGCCCGGGTGATCGCCACGTAAAACAGGTTGTCCTCGTCGCCCGGCAGACCCCGGTCGCTCGGGAAGTCGCCCTGCCGCAAAAAGGGCAGCAGCACGTGGTCGAACTCCAGTCCTTTCACCGCCGCCACGCTGGCCAGCGCCAGGGCGGTCGCCGGCTTGCGGCCGGCCAGGCGTTCTTCGGCCGCGTTCAGCTGGGCGAAAAACGCCGCCGCGGTGGGAAAACCTTTCGCCAGGTCCAGCAAACCGTCGAGGTTGCGGGCGGCGGCATGGCGCCGCTCGGGCTGCACCAGCGCCTGGGCGATGAACCAGGGCATGTCCAGTGCGGCCATGACCCGGGCCAGCAGGCCCGGCTCCTCACCGGCCTGGGCCACCGCGATGGCCCGCACCAGCCGCTGCCGCGTGCCGGCATCGGCGCCGCGCAGCACGATGTTCTGCAAAAACAGCGGCAGGTTCTCGCTGCTGTCGTGCAGGTGGCGGATGGCGGTGGCCAGCAGCGCGGCCTGCGAGCTGTCGGCCTGCTCCGGGTCTTCCTCGAAACGGGTGCCGCAGAAAAACACGAAGGCCTCGACCACCTTGCCCAGCGTGCCGCGGTCGCGCAGGCTGGCGAAGTCGCGGGTGGCGATGGCCAGCAGGCCGCGCACCAGCAGCACCTCGGGGCGCAGCAGGTAACTCTCGAAGCCCGCCATGCGGTAGGGCAGCCCGGCCTCGACCAGGGCGTTCTCCAGCGCGATGGAATGGTGTTCGTGCCGCAGCAGGATGGCGATGCCGTCGAGCCGCCGGCGCGCCTTGCGCAGCGCCTGCACCGCCGCCAGCAACTGGGCCACACAAGCCGCCTCGCCGGCATAGGCCTGCACGCCGACGGCAGTCTCGTGCGCGCACAGCGACTCGATCTTCTGTCCGGTGAAGCGGCCGGCGCGGCGCGCCAGCTTGTCGTCGAAGCGGAAACTCGTACCCAGCCGGTAGCGCGCCACCCGGCGGCCGCTGTCGTCGCCGATGCGTCCGCGCAGGAAGGCCGGGTCGGCACCATGGGCCGAGTGGATGACCTGGTGCACGTCGCCGACGCCGCAAAAAGCACAGTCCGCATCCCGCAGCAGGTGCATGAGGATGCGGGCCATGGCCTCGTTCATGTCGTGCATCTCGTCGACCAGCAGCAGGCGCAGGCGCCGCGGCCAGGCCGCCGGGAAGGCATCGGCGTCGCCACGCGCCTCGTCCAGCAGGTGGCGCGCCAGGTCGTAGGTGGCGTCGAAGGGGCCACGGAAGGCCGGGTGGTCGGGATGGCCGCCGCGCCGCACCTGTTCGTACAGGCGCAGCAGCCGCAGCAGGGTGTAGTCCTGCCCGGCCTCGGCGGCGTCATGGGGGGTCAGCGGGCCTTCGGGCGCCTCGCGTTCGCACCACAGCGTGCCCTTCCACCACAGCATGCGCTCCAGGAATTCGGCGACGAAGCGGTTGTCGCCCAGCGCGGGGATCTGCAGTTCGTCCTGCCAGGGGTCGTCCTGCCGGTCCTGCAGCTGCTCGACCGCCTCCCACACCCGGGGCTTGAGCTGCTCCGGCGTGGGCAGCGCGGGCACGGCCGCGCCTTCGATGCCGCGCAGCACCTCGGCCGCGAAGCTGTCGAAGGTAGCGATGCGGAAGGCCTGGGCCACCGCCACCGGCAGGCCGATGCGGCGCAGCGCCTGGCGCATGGCCAGGCAGGCGGCATTGGTGGCGGTGAGCACCAGGCAGTCGCCTGGCGCGGTACCGCCACGCCAGGCCTCGGCCAGGCGCAGCGCCAGCGTGGTGGTCTTGGCGGCGCCGGCGTGGGCCTCGACCAGCACCGTGGGCTGCAGGGCCATCTGCAGGGCCTGCTGCTCGTCGGTGGGGACGATGGTGTCCGGCGGCGGAACGAAGCGGGGGGTGGGCGCGTTGTCAGCGCGCATCGGGTCGGGCGCCCGACCGGGCTTCCGGCAGCAGGCAAGCGTCGCAGACCTGCAGGTCGTTGTCACGCGCGAAGTTCATGACGAAGTCCCAGGCCATGGGGTCGTAGTCGCGCAGGTCAGGGTGCACCACCACGCACTTGACGTCGCCGATGCTCGTGGGAATACACCAGGGTGAGTAGCCGAGCTGGCGACCCACGCCGGGGCCGCCGGGGCGGAAGGAACTCATGACGCCTGCGAGCCGCTCGGCCCAGTCGCTGGGGCGGAAGGTGCGCCCGCTGTGGGTGACGCCCTGGATGAGAACTTCTTTGGTGTAGGCGACCATCGGTAATGGGGTTCGGGAGGGCGGCGCCACGGTGGATAACCGCGCCGTGCCAGGCCCGCATTCTATCTTCCCCGCCCGACCGCGCCGCGGATACGGCCGGGCCGCGCACGGGCATTGCAGCGATGCGGTATGGTCACAAATACCCATGGGCGGACGACCTAAAATCGCGTGTTCACCCCTTATCCGTCCCGTCCTTTCGAAAGAAGCCACGCATGACCGCCCAGACCGGCTCCTCGCAGCCCCATGTGATGAACACCTACGGCCGCCTGCCCATCGCCATGTCGCGCGGCGAAGGGGTGTGGGTCTGGGACACCACGGGCAAGCGTTACCTCGACGGCCTGGGCGGCGTGGCCGTCAACACCCTGGGCCACGGCCACCCGAAGCTGGTGCCGGCGCTGCAGGAACAGGTGGCGAGCATGATCCACTGCTCCAACTACTACTACATACCCGGCCAGGAACAGCTGGGTGCCAAGCTGGCCGAGCTGTCGGGCCTGACCAATGCCTTCTTTTGCTCCACCGGGCTGGAAGCCAACGAAGCCGCACTCAAGCTGGCACGCAAGTTCGGCCACGACAAGGGCATAGCACGGCCCGAGATCGTGGTCTACGAAAACGCCTTCCACGGCCGCTCCATCGCCACCCTGTCGGCCACCGGCAATGCCAAGGTGCAGAAGGGTTTCGGCCCGCTGGTGGAAGGGTTCATCCGCGTGCCGCTGAACGACATCGAAGCGCTGAAGAAGGCCACTGAGGGCAATCCCAACGTGGTAGCCGTGTTCCTGGAAACCATCCAGGGCGAGGCCGGCATCCACGAGATGCGCAACGAGTACCTGCGCGAGGTGCGCGCCCTGTGCGACGCGCGCGACTGGCTGATGATGGCCGACGAGGTGCAGTCCGGCGTGGGCCGCACCGGCAAGTGGTTCGGCCACCAGTGGGCCGGCATCAAGCTCGACGTGATGTCGCTGGCCAAGGGCCTGGCCTCCGGCGTGCCCATCGGCGCGGTGGTCGCCGGCCCGCGCGCCGCCAACATCTTCGGGCCGGGCAACCATGGCTCGACCTTCGGCGGCAACCCGCTGGCCACCCGCGCGGCAGTCGAGACCCTGCGCATCATGGAAGAAGACGGCTTGGTCGAGAACGCGCAGAAGGTCGGCGACCACCTCATGCAGGCGCTGCGCCGCGAATTCGCCGGCGTACCCGGTGTGGTCGAGGTGCGCGGCCACGGCCTGATGATCGGCATCGAGCTCGACCGCCCCTGTGGCGACACCATGGGCCTGGCCGCCGAAGCCGGCCTGCTGGTGAGTGTGCAGGCCGACACGGTGATCCGCCTGGTGCCGCCGCTGATCCTGACGGCCGACGAGGCCGACCAGATCGTCGCCCTGCTGGTGCCGGTGGTGAAGACTTTCCTGGCCAAGCCATGAGCAATCCGATCCGCCACTACCTCCAGTTCAACGACCTCACGGCCGACGAATACGCCTGGCTGTTCCGCCGTGCCGCGGAGATCAAGGCCAAGTTCAAGGCCTACGAAAAGTACCACCCGCTGGCCGACCGGACCATGGCCATGATCTTCGAGAAGGCCTCGACCCGCACCCGGGTGAGCTTCGAGGCCGGCATGTACCAGATGGGCGGCTCGGTGGTGCACCTGACCACCGGCGACAGCCAGCTCGGCCGTGCCGAGCCGATCGAGGACAGCGCACGGGTCATCAGCCGCATGGTCGACCTGGTGATGATCCGCACCTACGGCCAGGACAAGATCGAAACCTTCGCCGCGCATTCGCGGGTGCCGGTGATCAACGGGCTCACCAACGAGTTCCACCCCTGCCAGATCCTGGCCGACATCTTCACCTACATCGAGCACCGCGGCTCCATCGCCGGCAAGACGGTGGCCTGGGTGGGCGACGGGAACAACATGGCCAACACCTGGCTGCAGGCGGCCGAGCTGCTGGGCTTCACCGTGCACGTCAGCACCCCCGGCGGCTACGAGGTGGACCAGTCGGTGGCCGGCGTGCGTTCGCGCGACAGCTACAAGGTCTTCAAGGACCCGATGGACGCCTGCCGCGGCGCCGACCTGGTGACCACCGACGTGTGGACCAGCATGGGCTACGAGGCCGAGAACGAGGCCCGCAAGACGGCCTTCGCCGACTGGTGCGTGGACACCGAGATGATGGGCGTGGCCAAGCCCGGCGCCCTGTTCATGCACTGCCTGCCCGCGCACCGCGGCGAGGAGGTCGAGGCCGACGTCATCGACGGCCCGCAGTCGGTGGTGTGGGACGAGGCCGAGAACCGCATGCATGCGCAGAAGGCACTGATGGAGTACCTGCTGCTCGGCAAGGTCGGCTGATGGATGCCAGCCGCGCCACCCTGCTTCCCCAATGGGACGCACTGGGCGCGGCACTCGGCCTGGCGGGGCCGCGCTGGTCGGCCGAAGGCCGCAGGCTGCTGCGCCATTGGTCGCGCTGGCCCCGCAGTTACCACGACAGGCGCCATCTCGCCGCCTGCCTGCGCCATGCAGCCGAACACCGTGGCCAGTTCCGCGACCCCGAGGCCGTGCTGCTGGCCCTGTGGTACCACGATGCCATCTACTGGCCATGGAGCAAGCTCAACGAGGAACGCAGCGCGCAATGGGCCGTGGAATTCCTGCGCGCATGCGGCTGGGATGCGGCCCGCACCGCCGCCGTGGAACAGCACATCCTCGCCACCCAGGCCCACCGGGCCGGCGACGACCCCGACACCGCCTGGGTGCTCGACATCGACCTGGCGGTGCTGGGCCAGCCCGAAGAGGTCTACCGCTGGTTCGAGCGCGGCGTGCGCAGCGAATACCGCTGGGTGCGCTGGAAGCGCTACGTGGCCGGCCGCTCGGCGGTGCTCAAAGGCTTTCTCGACCGCCCGCGCATCTACCTCACCGACACCTTCCATGCACACTACCACGCGGCGGCGCGCCGCAACCTGCGGCAGGCACTCGACGCGCTGGCGCAGGGCCGGCGCTTCTGACGCAGCGGCAACACGGCGGTCCGTTCGGCCGCCCTCCCCGCCACCCTAGTGGTCGCTGTGCAGGTAGCTCGGCTTCTTCGGCAGCCGCAGGCTGACCAGGAAGGCAATGGCCATCATGCCGGTCACGTACCAGTAGAAGTAGGGCTCGACACCCGCGTTCTTGAGTGCCAGCGCCACGTACTCGGCCGAACCACCGAATACCGCGTTGGCGATGGCGTAGGCAAAACCCACCCCCAGCGCCCGCACCTCGGGCGGGAACATCTCGGCCTTCACCAGCCCGCTGATGGAGGTGTAGAAACTCACGATGGCCAGGGCCACCACGATGAGCAGGAAAGCGATGTAGGGGCTGTGCACCGACTGCAGGGTCATCAGCAACGGCACGGTGGCCAGCGTGCCCAGCGCGCCGAACCACATCATCGACGTACGCCGGCCGATGCGGTCGGCCAGCGCGCCGAAGGCCGGCTGCATCAGCATGTAGGCCAGCAGCGCGCAGGTCATGACGAAGGTGGCGGTACGCACCGTCATGCCCACCGAGTTCACCAGGTACTTCTGCATGTAGGTGGTGAAGGTGTAGAAGATCAGCGAGCCGCCCGCCGTGTAGCCCAGCACGGTGAGGAAGGCCGGCGTGTGGTTGCGGAACAGCGCGGCCATGCTGCCGGCGTCCTTGTTGGCGCGGGTTGCGGCGGTGGAAGTCTCGTGCAGCGTGCGGCGCAGCACCATGGCGATGACGGCCGTGGCCGCCCCCACCAGGAAGGGAATGCGCCAGCCCCAGGCGTGCAGCTGCGTATCGTCGAGCACCAGTTGCAGCAGCACGATGACCAGCGAGGCCAGCAGTTGCCCGCCGATCAGCGTGACGTACTGGAAGGAGGCGTAGAAACCGCGGTGGCCGCGCAGCGCCACCTCGCTCATGTAGGTGGCCGATGCGCCGTACTCGCCGCCCACCGACAGGCCCTGCAGCAGCCGCGCCAGCAACAGCAGGGCCGGCGCCCAGGCGCCGATGGTGGCGTAGGTAGGCATACACGCGATGAGCAGCGAGCCGCCGCCCATCATGATGACCGAGATGACCATCGACAGCTTGCGGCCGTATTTGTCGCCGATGCGGCCGAACAGCCAGCCGCCTATGGGCCGCATGAGAAAACCCGCGGCGAACACCCCCGCGGTATTGAGCAGCTGCACCGTGGGGTCGGACTTGGGGAAGAACGAGGCGGCGAAATACAGCGCGCTGAAGGCGTAGACGTAGAAGTCGAACCACTCCACCAGGTTGCCCGACGAGGCCGCGACGATGGCGAAGACGCGTTTGCGTTTTTCCTCCGGCGTGTAGACGTGGGTGTCGGCAGCGGCGTCGTCGGCGGAGAGGGTGGCAGGCATGGCGGGCAATCCTGTTGTTGTGTTTTACGCCCATCATCCCCGTGCCCGCCCGCGCCGGGGTTACACCGGGTAACGTCGTACGGGCCGCGCCGGCCGCCTCACAGTTGCAGGCACACCGCCACCAGCCCGATGGCCACCAGGGCCATGCCGGCCTGCTCGCGCCGGCTCAGGCGCTCGCCGAACACCCGGTGCGACACCAAGTAGCTGAAGATCACCTCCACCAGCCCCAGGGTGCGCACGTCGGCCGCCGGCCGCAGGGCGGTGGCGGTGAGCCAGGCGATGGAGGCCAGCGCGCCCATGCAGCCGGCCACGGTGGAGAGTTTCCAGGCGCGGAAGATGACACCCAGCGACGGCGGATCGCGCCAGGCCAGCCAGCCGCCCATCAGCAGCGTCTGCAGGCACTGCGCACCGACCACGCCCCAGGCGCCCACCAGCCAGGGCGACACACCCGGCATCTGCAGGGATGCGCCGCGGTAGCCCACGCTGGCCAGCGCGAACAGGCCACCCGCGGCCATGCCGAGCAGCGCCGGGCGCCCGCCGAAGCCCACGGACGCACTGCCGGCCGGCCGCGACAGCAGCACCACCCCCAGCGTGGCCACCACGATGGCGAACAAGGCCAGCGCACTCGGCCACTCCTGCAAGAACAGCGAGGAGAAGACCGCCACCTGCAGCACGTCGGTCTTGGTCCAGGTGATGGCAATGATGAAGTTGCGCTCCGCCATGGCGGCCAACATCAGCGCCGTGGCGGCGAGCTGCGTCACGGCCGCCAGGGCCAGCCAGGCGAAATAGGCCGGTGTGAAGTGCTCCGGCAGGCCGCCGGCCAGCAGCGTGCTGCCGCCGTACTTGACCACCAGCAGCCAGACGATGGCCAGCGGCAGGCCGTAGAGAAAACGCACCAGCGTGGCCGCCAAGGTGCCGGCGCTGGCCGTCAGGCTGCGCTGCGCCGCGTTGCGCACGGTCTGGGCCAGGGCGGCCCACAGGACAATGGGGATCCAGGCCCAGGCGGCGGTCGAGACGGACATCCCGGCCGGTCAGTACGTGCCCGGCAGCAGAATGGACTTGTCCACCGTCTCGATGTCGGTGCGGCCGCAGAAGGCCATGGTCAGGTCGAGTTCGTTCTGGATGATCTGCAGCGCACGGGCCACGCCCGGCTCGCCGAAGGCACCCAGGCCGTAGAGGAAGGCGCGGCCGATCATGGTGCCGCGGGCGCCCAGGGCACGGGCACGCAGCACGTCCTGCCCGCTGCGGATGCCGCCGTCCATCCACACCTCGATGTCCTTGCCCACCGCCTCGGCAATGGCCGGCAGCGCCGAGATGGAAGACGGCGAGCCGTCGAGCTGACGGCCGCCGTGGTTGGAGACGATGAGTGCATCGGCCCCGCTGTCGGCCGCCAGGCGTGCATCCTCGGCGTCCATGATGCCCTTCAGGATCAGCTTGCCGCCCCAGCGTTTCTTGATCCACTCCACATCGCCCCAATTGAGCTGCGGGTCGAACTGCTGGGCGGTCCACGACGACAGCGACGACAGGTCGTCCACCCCCTTGGCATGGCCGGCGATGTTGCGGAAGGTGCGGCGCGAGGTATTCAGCATGTTCCAGCACCAGCGCGGCTTGGTGGCCAGGTTGATGAGGTTCTTCAGCGTCGGTTTGGGCGGCGCGGTCAGGCCGTTGACGATGTCCTTGTGGCGCTGGCCGAGGATCTGCAGGTCGAGCGTGAGCTGCAGCGCGCTGACGTTGGCGGCACGGGCGCGTTCGATCAGGCGTTCGATGAAGTCGCGGTCGCGCATCACATACAGCTGGAACCAGAACGGATGCCGGTCGGTAGCCTCGGCGATGTCTTCCAGCGAGCAGATGCTCATGGTCGACAGCGTGAACGGGATACCGAAGGCCTTGGCCGCGCGGGCGCCGTGGATCTCGCCGTCGGCATGCTGCATGCCGGTGAGGCCGGTGGGAGCGATGGCCACGGGCATGGCCACGTCCTGGCCGATCATGGTGCTGCGGGTGCTGCGGTTTTCCATGTTCACCGCCACCCGCTGGCGGAACAGGATCTTCTGGAAGTCGCTTTCGTTGGCGCGGTAGGTGCTCTCGGTCCACGAGCCGGCGTCGGCGTAGTCGTAGAACATCCGGGGCACGCGCTTTTTCGCGATGCGGCGCAGTTCCTCGATGTGGGTGATCTTGCTCAGGTCGGTCACGCGTGTCTCCTCCTCGAAGCCTGCGATGGTACGGCCCTCCGGCCGCGGCCGCCGTGAAGAATTTTCCGCGGCCCCGCCTTTTTATTCACGCCCGCCAGCCCAGCACCCCCAGCAGCAGCGCCAGCGCGATGGCCAGCAGCAGGGTCGTGCCCTTCCAGAACAGCAGGGGGTTCTGCTCCAGCAGCGCCTGCCGGTGGCGGTCCAGGAACTCCCGGTTGGGCCGGCGCAGGTCCTGCATGAATTCCGACAGCACCTCGTAGCGTTTGTGCGGCAGCGGGTGCACGGCCTTCTCCAGCACGGCGTCGACCCAGGCCGGCAGCGCACGCTGCTCGTCCAGGGCCGGGCGGTACACCAGGCGCTTCTGATCGGCCCGGGTGCGCAGGCGGGCCACCTGCGCACCATAGGGCAGCCGGCCGGTCAGCATCTGGTAGACGATGACCCCGAGCGAGAACAGATCGGACTGCGGCGAGCCGCCGTCGCCCAGGAAATACTCCGGCGCCGTGTACTGCACCGTGCCCAGTATCTGCGCCGGCTCGGCCAGCGGGGCACTGTCGGCCAGGCCCGCCACCCGCACCGAGCCGAAATCGATGATACGCACCGTGCCGGTGGCATCGACCATGATGTTTTCCGGCCGCAGGTCCTGGTGCAGCATCTCCATGCGGTGGAAGGCCTGCAGGCCGCGGGCGATCTGCTCGGCGATGCCACGCACCGTCTCCAGGTCGGGCCGCGGGTGGTCGGTCATCCACTGCGCCAGCGTCTGGCCGTCGATGAACTCCAGGGCCACGTAGAGGTAGTTGCGCTTGCGGGTCGGTGTGCCGGCCTTCAGCACATGCGCACTGTCGATGCGGCGTGCCACCCACTCCTCCACCAGGAAGCGGTCCAGGTGCTGCGGATCGTTCTGCAGATCGATCGAGGGGGTCTTGAGCACCACCGGCCGGCCGGTCTCGCCGTCCACCGCCAGGTAGATGTGGCTGCGGCTGCTGCGGTGCAGGTCGCGCACGATGCGGTAGCCGTCGAATTCCGCGCGTGCCTCCAGCACCGGCGGCAGCGCCAGCGCGGCGCGCTGCGTATGGATTTCATTCACGCCCTGCGTGGGCAAGCCGTCGATGCGGACGATCTGCACCGTCAGGTTGTCGGGGCTGCCGCGCCGCCAGGCCTCGCGTGCGATGGCCTCGGCCGCACCGTCCAGGTCGTGTGGGTGGCTGCCGAGCGTGGCGGCGACAAAACGCGCGTCGGTGTACTCGTGCACACCGTCGGAGGCCAGCAGGAAGACCTCGCCCTCCTCCACCGGGAAGGACCGGTAGTCGATCTCCAGCTGCGGGCCGATGCCCAGCGCGCGGGCCAGGTAGCTCTGCTCGGCCGACACCCGCACGCGGTGGTCCTCGGTCAGCTGTTCCAGTGCCGGGCCGTGGCAGCGGTAGACACGCGTGTCGCCCACGTGGAAGATATGCGCGGTGGTCGACTTGAGCACCAGGGCGGTGAAGGTGCAGACATAACCCCGGTCCTTGTCGAAGCGGTGCTGGCCCTGCTGCGTCTGCGCATGCAGCCAGGAGTTGGTGGCGGTCAGCACCCGCTGCGCCGAGCGGCTCACACTCCACGCGTCGGAGGTGCAGTAGTAGTCCCGCAGGAAGCTGCGCACCGCCGATTCGCTGGCAACCTGGCTGACGTCGCTGCTGCTGATGCCGTCGGCCAGCGCGACCACCACGCCCTTGGCGCCCAGGGCGGGCTCCCCGGGCAGGCAGGCACCGTGGAAGTCCTGGTTGACCGCCTTGCGGCCCCGGTCGGAGTACTGGCCGACCGAGACCTGCAGCGATTTACCGGACGGCACGCCTGGGCGCTGTACGCACGTGGGTGGCGTACAGCGTCAGCCCGGTGAAGGCCAGGCCGCCGACGAGGTTGCCCAGCACCACCGGCAGTTCGTTCCAGATGATGTAGTCGGCGATGGAGAAATGCCCACCCATGATCAGCGCGGACGGGAACAGGAACATGTTCACCACCGAGTGCTCGAAGGTCATGGCGAAGAACAGCATGATGGGCATCCACATGGCGACGACCTTGCCGGTGACGGTGGTGGAGATCATGGCACCGACGACGCCGGTGGACACCATCCAGTTGCACAGCATGGCGCGCACGAAGATGGTGAGCATGCCGGCGGCACCGTACTTGGCATAACCCAGGGTGCGTTTTTCACCGATGCCGGCGATGATGGTGCCGACCTGGTCGGGCACGGTCGAGAAGCCGTAGGTGAAGATGATCGACATCAGCAGCGCCACCGTCAGGGCACCCCCGAAGTTGCCGGCGAACACCAGGCCCCAGTTGCGCAGCACGCCGCCCACCGTGACGCCGGGGCGCTTGTCGAGCCACGCCAGCGGCGACAGCACGAACACCCCCGTCAGCAGGTCGAAGCCCAGCAGGTAGAGCATGCAGAAGCCCACCGGGAACAGGATGGCGCCGATGATGGGATAACCCGTCTGCACCGAGACGGTGACGGCGAACACCGCCGACAGCGCCAGGATGGCCCCGGCCATGTAGGCCCGGATCAGCGTGTCGCGGGTGGACATGAAGATCTTGGATTCACCGGCATCCACCATCTTGGTGACGAATTCCGAAGGTATGAGGTAGGCCATAGGGACAGCAAGGTTGGAAAAGGTGGGCGGTAAAAACGAAACGGCGTCCACCCCGGCCTCCTCGCATGGGCGATAGAGGGCCGGAAGTGGACGCCGTTGTCCGTTCGACCAGGGCGACATTGCCCCGTCTGGGGCATTCGATGCAAGGACCATGCCCATTTATGGCGCATGGAAAACGGCCCCAACCCGCCGCCAGGCACCCGGTGCAGGCGGAATGTGCGACGGTGGTGCGCGGTGGTGGTGCGCGGGGCGGCCGGCCCGCCGGGTTTGGTGCGGCTCCTCAGGCCGCCGGCGGCCGGTGGTTCAGCTCGAACTGCCGGTCGGCCAGCGCGCCGATCTCGCCGGTGTAGAAACGGAGCTGGTTCTTGCCCGCGCGTTTGGCGGTGTACATGGCCGCGTCGGCGTGCCGGGCCAGGGTGTCGTAGCGGTTGCCGTCCTCGGGGAACAGGGCGATGCCCAGGCTGGTGGTCACCTGCAGTTCGCACCCCGCCACGGTGAAGGGCTGGGCCGCCAGCCGCACCAGCTTGGCCGCCAGCGCGTGGGCCGATTCGGCGTCCGGCACCATGGGCGCCAGCACCACGAATTCGTCGCCGCCCTGCCGGCACAGCGTGTCGGACTGGCGCAGCGCGGTCGACATGCGCTGCGCGAACTGCACCAGCACCGCATCACCCACATCGTGGCCGAGCGAGTCGTTGATGTCCTTGAAGCCGTCGAGGTCCAGGTACATCACCGCAAAGCCGGTGCCCTCGCGGTTGGCGCGGGCCACGGCCTGGGCCGCGCGGTCCATCAGCAGCACCCGGTTGGGCAGGCCGGTCAGCGCGTCGTACTGCGCCAGGTGCGCCATGCGCTGGACCATGGCGCGGGCCTGCGTCACGTCGCGCAGCACCATCACCGCGCCCAGGACACGCCCGTCGCGGTCGTGGATCGGTGCGGCGGTGTCCTCGATGTCGAAGCGCGATTGCCAGCGGTTGACCAGGCCGGCGCTGGGCGAAGGCCCGATGACCTCCTGCTGGCGCAGGGCCTGTTCGACCGGATGGCGCTCGCGGGTCCCGTCGTCGCCCTCACCCTCGCGCAATGGGACCACCTCGGCCACGGGGCGTCCGACGGCTTCGCCCAGCGTCCAGCCGCTCAGGGCCTCGGCGGCCGGGTTGAGGTAGCTCACCCGGCCTTCGCGGTCGGTGCTGATGACCGCGTCGCCGATCGAGGCCAGCGTGACGCGGATACGCTCCTTCTCCTCGAACAGGCGGTCCTCGGCGGCCTTGCGTTCGCTGATGTCGGTGGCCTGCACGAAGACGCCGTCCATCACGCCGCCGTTCATGTCGGGCACGAAGCTGACCAGCAGGTGGCGGGTGCGGCCCCGGGCGTCGACCACCGGGGTCTCGAACTCCTGCCGCTCGCCGCGCAGGGCGCGCTCGAAATACGGCGCGTTGGCGCCGACCAGCCGCTGGCCTTTCTGGAGGCCGGGCAGGTGGTCGCCCACCTCGTCGGCCGCGGTGGGGAAAGTCTCCAGGTAGCGGCTGTTGGCGAAGCGGATCAGCAGCCGCTTGTCCCAGTAGGCGACCATGGACGGCAGGCCGTCGAGAATGGTTCGCAGGTCGTGTTCGGCCGTGCGCAGCTGCTGCGCCGTCCGGTGGCGCATGTCCAGCTCCCGCAGCAGCAGCCAGGCCAGCACGGTGCTGGCCGCCATCAGGCTGAGGGTGATGACGCCGAGGAGCCAGGTGCGTTTGCGCCAGTCGGCATACACCACGTCGGTGGCCTGGGCCACGCTGATCACCAGCGGATATTTCTCGAAGTCCTTGAACAGGTAGAAACGCGAACGGCCGTCCACGTCGGATCTGGCGACGAAGTGGTTGTCGCCCCTCAGGTGCCGGCCGAAGATGGGGGAACCGTCCCGCGCCTGGCCGATGACACTTTCATCGAGCGGAAAACGCGACAGCACCGTGCCATTGGACAGCAGCAGGGTGATGCGCCCGTCCTTGCCCAGGTTGACCGCGTTGAACAGGTCGTGGAAGTAGCGCACGTGGATGGCCACCGCCACGATGCCGCCGAAGCTGCCGTCGCGCCGGTCGACGCGCCGCGACAGCACCACGATGGGCTGGCGGTCGAGCAGCGCGATGAAGGGTTCGCTGATGTCCAGCCCCAGGCCGCTCTGGTCGCGGTGGCGCCGGAAATAACTCCTTTGGGCCACCGACATGCCACGGGTGAACGAGGGATCGGACGCCAGGATGATGCGCCCCTGGGCATCGGTCACCGCGAGCGAGGACACACCGGGTACCGCGACCGCCTTGTCGAACACTACCCGCTGGCGCACCTCCGGCGGCAGCGCCATGGTGGCGGGGTCGCTCACCTCTTCCAGGATGCCCTGCAGCGAACGGTCGTAGAAGTCGAGTGTGCGGCGGATGTTCTCCTCGACCGTGTTGGCGAGGTTGGCGTTGGCGCGCAGCGCGTGTTCGGCCACGTCGCGGCGGCTGTCCGCCGCCACCATTGCCGACAGCACGGCAATGGCCAGCATGGGCACGAGCGCCAGGATCAGGAAGGTGCGGCGGGAAGAATTGAACATCGGCTTGCTCACTGCCGGCCAGGAGCCGGCAGCGGATGCGGCTGACCGGACCATTCTAGGGGGCGGACGGGGATTTGGCGCTGCGGCGACAATCGGCGCCTGCCTCTATGCCCACCATGCCGCCTGCCCCCCCTGCCCGCCTCTGGGAAATCGATGCCTTGCGGGGCCTGATGCTGGTCCTGATGACACTGACGCATCTGCCCACGCAGCTCACCACACCGCTCGGGCAGCCCTTCGGTTTTGTCTCGGCGGCCGAAGGTTTTGTACTGCTGTCGGCCTATATGGCGGGCCTGGTCTACGGCCGGCTGGCCTGGCGCAAGAGTGTGGTCGAGATGGAGCGCGCCTTCTGGCGGCGGGCGCTCAAGGTCTACTGGTGCCAGGCCGCCACGCTGGTGTTCCTGTTCACCGTGATCGCCTTCATCGGGGTGAAGGCGGCGCAGCCGGCGGTGACCAACCTGATGTCCTTCTACCTGCAGCAGCCCACGGTGGCGCTGGTGTCCAGCCTGCTGCTGGTGTATGAGCCGCCGCTGCTCGACATCCTGCCGCTGTATGTGCTGTTCATGCTGGTCAGCCCCTGGGCGCTGGCCTTTGCCTTGCGCCACGGCTGGGCGCCGGTGATGGGCGCGAGTGTGCTGCTGTGGTTGCTGGCGCAGTTCGGCCTGGGCCACTGGATGTACGAGACCACCTCGGCCCTGGTGCCGATGCCGGTGCCCTACACCGAAACCGGCTCGTTCGAGACCTATGGCTGGCAGTTCCTGTGGATGCTGGGCCTGTGGATGGGCGCCAGCCGCAACGACCCGCGGGCTGCGCCCTTCACGTTTCCCAACTGGGCCCTCGTGGTGGCCGTGTGCATCGGCGTCGGCTGCGCCGTATGGCGCCACCAGGTGGGCCAGGCCCCCTTCGAGGCCGACGAGCAACTGAACCTGCTGTTCGACAAGTGGCTGCTGGGGCCGCTGCGGCTGATCAACCTGTTTGCACTGACCATCCTGGCGATCCGTTTCGGCCCGGGGCTGGCACGTGCCCTGCCCCGCCAGCGCTGGCTGGAAACCCTGGGCCAGGCGTCGCTGCCGGTGTTCTGTGCGCAGCTGGTGGTGGTGCTGCTGGTGCTGAGCCTGTTCGGTGCGCGTTTCGACCGGCCCTGGTGGCAGGACGGCCTGCTGCTGGTCGGATGCTTCGGCACGCTCTACATGGTGGCGCGCATCAGCCTGCGGGTGGACAGGCCGACGGAGGACGAGCCCCGCGCCCGGTATCAAGGGTAGGCGGTGCGCACGGGAGCCTGGGCATCGGCCGACAGCACACCCGCGCCGGCACCCGGCGGCACGATGTAGCCACTGATGATGGACTGCCACAGGGCGTAGCCCGCGTCGTTCATGTGCAGCCGGTCACCCCGGAACAGCTCGGGCCGGGTGCCGCCGTTGGCGTCGAGCATGGGCGTGAACACGTCGATGTAGGCCGCGTTGGGCAGCGTCTTCACATAGGCGGCGAGCAGGGTGTTGGCTTCGCGGATCTGCGGCATCAGCGCAGCACGCGACGGACTGGGCTTGATCGAGATGTAGGAGATGCGGGTATCGGGCAGCTCGCGGCGCACCGTCTGCACGAAACCCCTGAAACTGTTGAGCACCTGGGCCGGCGTGCGGCCCTCGGCCAGGTCGTTGTCGCCCGCATACACCAGCACCTGGCGGGGTTTGTACTGCAGCACCAGTTGCTTCACGAAATAGTGGCAGTCGGCCATGGTCGAGCCGCCGAAACCGCGGTTGATGACCACTGGCTGCTGCCGGAAATCCTGCGCCAGGTGGGTCCAGAAGCGGATGGTCGAGCTGCCGACGAACAGCACACCGTCGGACGCCGGCAGGTGGTCCCGGTCGGCCGCGGCGAAGGCCGCCATGCTCGACTGCCAGCGCACCTTCGGCGAAGGGATGACCCGCGCCAGCGGGTTCATCGACGCCATGCCCAGCATGTCGATGTCGGCCGGCGCGGCCGCCGCCATGCCACCTGCCAGCAGGCAGCTCAGCAGCAGCGATACGGCAAAACGCGGACGGACGGGGCGGGTCGGCATGGCGGTGGTGAAAATGGCAAGTGGGCTGAATGGTCTTTACGCAGCGCCATCATGGGTCGGTTACAACAGTGCCGGCAGTGGGTTTTCCCCCAATGCCGGCCGCTGTTACCGATGGTGTTGGCTCACTTCCGGGCTCAACCGAGACGCACGGGGACAAAAATCTTGTCGTCCCCCCGCTGTATCAGCAAAGCCACGGACTTGGCGGCCCCGGCCACCACGCTGCGTACCTGCTCAACGCTTTTCACCGGCGTACCGTTGACGGCGAGCAGCACATCACCGGCCTGCACCCCTGCCAGTTCCGCCGCACCGCTGGCATTCTGCACCAGCAGCCCACCGGCCACGCCGACCTGTTCACGTTCATCGGGCTGCAGCGGGCGCAGCGCCAGCCCCAGCTTGCCGTGGGAGGCGTCGCCATCCGTGCCGGCATCGGCGACCTTCTTGTCCGAGGCATTGGCCAGCGTGGCGTTCAGCGTGCGGGTGCCCCCCGTGCGCCAGACTTCCAGGCTCACCTTGTCGCCGGGCGCCGCCAGGGCGATGATGGCCGGCAGGTCGGCCGACGACACCACCGGGCGGCCGTCCACCTTGCGGATCACGTCGCCGGACTCCAGGCCCGCCTTGTCGGCGGCGCTGCCCTTCTCGACGCTGGACACCAGCGCGCCCTCGGGCGAATCGAGCTTGAAGGAGTCGGCCAGGGTCTGGTTGACCTCCTGCACCGCCACGCCCAGCTTGGCATGCTCGACCTTGCCGTGCGCCACGATCTGCTTCTGGATCTTGGTCGCCAGGTCGATCGGGATGGCGAAGGACACGCCCTGGTAGCCACCCGAGCGGCTGTAGATCTGCGAGTTGATGCCCACCACCTCGCCGCGGGCGTTGAACAGCGGCCCACCCGAGTTGCCGGGGTTCACCGCCACATCGGTCTGGATGAAGGGCACGGCGCTGTCGTCCGGCAGCGAGCGACCCTTGGCGCTGACCACGCCGGCCGTGACCGTGTTCTCGAAACCGAAGGGCGAACCGATGGCCAGCACCCATTCGCCGACCTGCAGGTCGGCGACGCTGCCCAGGGCGACCACCGGCAGGTTCTTCGCGTCGATCTTGATCACCGCGATGTCGGTCTTGGGGTCGGAGCCCAGCACCCGGGCGCGGTATTCACGCCGGTCGGTCAGCTTGACCGTGACCTCGCTCGCGTCCTTGACGACGTGGGCGTTGGTCATGATCAGGCCGTCCGGGCTGACGATGAAACCCGAACCCTGGCCGCGCATCGGCTGGGCATGCGGGCGCTGCTGCGGGCCGCTGCGGCCCTGGCCCTGCTGCTCCTGGAAGCGGCGGAAGAACTCGAAGAACGGGTCTTCCGGCTGGCCCTCGGCCGCAGCGTCGGTGTCGGCCACCTTGGTGGTGCCGACCACGCTGATGTTGACCACCGCCGGGCCGTAGCGCTTGGTGATGGTCGAGAAGTCGGGCAGCGCGATGGCCGCGCCCGGGGCCGCGGCCAGCACCGCCGGGGCGGGCTGCTGCGCAAAGGCGTGGGTGTGGGCGGCCTCCACCGCGGAGACGCCCGCGCCGCCGATGGCACCGGCAGCGAGCAGCGCGACCACAAGGCGGGTGGGGCTGGAAGTCAGGGAATCGAGGCGCATGGGGTCACTCCTGGTGTGAGGAAAATGGATGGAGTGAATGGTGGGCCGTGCAGCTTAGGGGGGGCTTAGGAAGGCTTGGACGGCCGCCGAATGCACCGCGGCGTCGACCTTGGCGCGTGTCCACAGGGGCGCCAGCGTCTGGATGAATTCCGATTCGAACCGGCGCAGGTAGCGGTGCCGGTGCACCCAGATGAAGCTCGCCGAGGGCTCGAACAGGTGCTGCGCGCCGATGCGCCGGAGGTCCACGTCGCGCTCGGCGTCGAATGCGATCTCGGGCAGCGTCGCGATGCCCATGCCGGATGCGACGAAAGCCTTGATGACGTCGGCGTCGGTGGCACTCAGCACGATGTGGGGTTCGATGTTCTGTGCCGAGAACGCACTCATGACGGCCACACCGCCGGAAAACGAACTGTCCAGGTTGATCATCGGCCAGGCTGCCAGGTCGGCGAGCGAGACCTTCTTCTTTTTCAGCAGCGGGTGACTCTTCGGTACCAGCACGCAGCGGTGTATGCGGTACCACGGCAGCTGTGCCAGGTCGGCCATGGGCATGGTCGGCGCGGTGCAGATGCCCAGGTCGGCATCGCCGCTCTCGACGAGTCTCACGATCTGGTCGGGCGTGCCCTGGCGCAGGCTGAGCCTGATCTGTGGAAAGCTTTCCTGGAAACGCTTGACGACCGGAATCAGCATGTAGCGCGCATGCACATGGGTGGTGGCGATGACCAGGGAACCACTGGCCTCCCCCGCCCCCTCGGCGCCCACCTTGCGCAGGTTTTCCAGCTCACGCAGGATGCGCCGCGAGATTTCCACCGCATGCCGGCCAGACTCGGTCAGAGTGGAGATGCGGTTGCCCTGGCGCACCAGCAGTTCCGACTGCAGCTCCTCTTCCAGCAGGCGGATCTGGCGGCTGATGCCGGGCTGCGAGGTGTGCAGGGCCAGCGCGGCCTTGGACAGGTTCAAGCCCTGTTCCGCCACTTTGGAGAGGTAGCGAATCTGCTGGAGGTTCATTTTTTCATCATATCTGGATGTTATGGACTCCCCTAAAACAATTAGTATTCTGTTTGCTGACGCCTGCCTAGACTGCCCCTCGGCCCCTGGAACCGCGCCCGTCGGCGCGCAGGGTGGAGGAACGCTGGACATGAAGACAAGACGACTGGGCGCAGGAGGGCTGGAGGTATCGGCCATCGGGCTGGGCCACAGCATGGGAGCCGACGATTTCAGCGCGGCCGGCCGCGCGCAGTTCGACCGGCTGGTCGCACGCGCCATGGAACTGGGGGTGACCCTGTTCGACACCTCGGACGCCTACTGGAAGGGCCTGCACGAGGAGTGGCTGGGCACCGCGTTGCGCGCGGCGCTGGGCGGCTCCCTGGGCGCGGGGGGCCGGGCCGTGGTGGCGTCGAAGTTCGGCAACATCACGCTGCCCGATGGCGCCAAGGCCACGGACGGACGACCCGCATACGCCATCGCCTGCTGCGAGGCGAGCCTGCAGCGGCTGGGCACGGACTGCATCGACCTGTACTACCTGCACCGGGTCGATCCCAAGGTGCCCATCGAAGACACCATCGGCGCCATGTCGCGTCTGGTGGAACAGGGCAAGGTGCGCCACCTGGGCATCTGCGAGGCCGGCGCGGCGACGCTGGAGCGCGCGCACCGGGTGCATCCGCTGGCGGCATTGCAGACCGAGTATTCGCTGTGGTGCCGCGACGCCGAGGCCGAGGGCCTGGCGGCCTGCCGGCGTCTGGGCATCGGCTTCGTCGGATATTCGCCGCTGGGCCGCGGCCTGCTGACCGGCACCATCCGCAGCTACGAGGACCTGGGCACAGGCGACACGCGCCGCATCCACCCCCGCTTCCAGGGTGACAACCTGGCACGCAACTTGGCCCTGGTCGAACGGATGAACGGAGTCGCCGACCGCCTGGGCCTGGCCCCGGCACAACTGGCGCTGGCCTGGGCCGTCGGCCAGGGCGACGACATCGTGCCCATCACCGGCACCCAGCGCGAGAAGTACCTGGAGCAGAGCGTCGCCGCCACCGGGCACGTGCTGGGCCCGGCCGACCGCACGGAGCTGGAGGCCATCTTCGCGCCCGGTGCGCAGGCCGGTGAACGCTACCCGGTGCGCATGCTGCGCGACCTGGGCATCTAGGCCCCGCCGCGCACCAAAGACATTCAACAGTACGAAAAGAATCAACGACATGAGCAAAGACCCGAGAGTTGAATCGGCAATAGCCCACTGGGCGCCGCGTTTCGTGTCCAACGGCATCCTGCTGGCGGACTTCCAGGAAGTGACGCAGGGCATAGACCGCTGGGAGGACTGGTGTGCCGCCTGGTCGAAGCGTGCGGCCGTGCACGAGGCCCTGGGGCACGAGGCGCTCGAAGGCGGCTGGCGGCTGACCGCCAGCGAGCACCTGTCGCGCGCGGCGGTGTACTACCACTTCGCCAAGTTCGTCTTCGTCAACGATGTAGCGCAGATGCGGGCCGCGCACATGAAGGCGGTCGCCTGCAAACAGCTGGCCCTGCCGCACATGCGGCCGCCGGCGGTGCGGGTCGAGATCCCGTACCAGGGCGGCCACCTCGCCGGCTTCCTGCGCCTGCCGGCCGGGGTGGTGCAACCGCCGGTACTGGTCATGGTGCCGGGGCTGGATTCGGCCAAGGAGGAACTGGAGGCCTACGAGCTGCCCTTCCTGGCCCGCGGCATGGCGACGCTGCTGGTCGATGGCCCCGGCCAGGGCGAGGCCGAGTACGACTTTCCCCTGCGCGGCGACTACGAGGTCGCGGTCAAGGCCATGGTCGACTGGGTGGTCGCCCGCCCCGAGGTCGACGGCACACGCGTCGGCCTCTGGGGCGTCAGCCTGGGCGGTTACTTCGCGCCACGCGCTGCCGCTTTCGAGAAGCGCCTGAAGGCCTGCATCGGCCTGGCCGGCCCCTACGACTTCGGCGCCAACTGGGACGAACTGCCCGAGCTGACCCGCGAAACCTTCCGTGTGCGCAGCCACCTGGCCACACCCGCCGAGGCCAAGGCCTACGCCGGCACCCTCACCATGAAGGACGGCGTGGCCCGGCAGATCGAATGCCCGCTGTTCCTGGTGACCGGCAAGCTCGACCGCATCATCCCCTGGCAGGACACGCAGCGCCTGGCCCAGGAAGCCTCGGGGCCGGTGGAACTGATGATCGTGGAAGACGGCAACCACATCGCCAACAACCGGCCCTACCGCTACCGCTACCGCACCGCCGACTGGATGGCCGAACAGCTCGGCCTGCCCAAACAATAAAAGAACCACCAGGAGACATGACCATGCACCCCCCACACACTGCCCGCACAGCCTCGCAGACCCGGCGCAAACTGGCCGCCGGCCTCGCACTGGCCGGCCTGGCATTGGGCCACGCCGGCAGCGCCTTGGCGCAGGCGCAGCCCTTTCCGTCCCACCCCATCCGCCTGCTGGCGGGTGCCTCGCCCGGCAGCGCCTCCGACCTCATCGCACGCGCGGTGGCCGAGAAACTGCAGACGGAACTGGGCGTACCGGTGATCATCGAGAACAAGGCCGGGGCCTCCGGCCTGCTGGCGGTGCAGACCATGCTCGGCGCCAAGGCGGACGGCTACACGGTGGTGGCCTACACCGCCGCGCACACCGTGCTGCCGCTGCTGTCCAGGCTCAACTACGACCCGGTGCGCGACATCTCGGGCGTGACGCCGCTGGCCATGGTGCCCAACGTGATGGTGGCCGCGCCGTCCAAGGGCTTCAAGACGGTCAAGGATGTGGTGGACACCGCCAAGGCCAGCCCCGGCAAGCTCAACTACGCCTCGGTGGGCGTGGGCACCGCCACCTGGATGAGTGCGGAGAAATTCCGCGCGGCCACCGGCATCGACGCAGTGCACGTGCCCTACAAGGGCTCGCCCGAAGCCATGACCGAGACCATGGCCGGCCGCGTCGACTACTTCATGGCGCCGCTGGTGTCGGCCCTGCCGATGATCAAGTCCGGCGCGCTGGTGGCGCTGGCGGTGGGCACGCCCAAACGCTCGGTGCTGCTGCCCGACGTGCCGACGCTGACCGAGGCCGGCGTGGCCAAGGCGGACTACGTGTTCTGGGTCGGCATGCTGGTGCCGTCATCTACGCCGCGCGACATCGTGCGCAAACTCAACCAGGCCGCCCTGAAGGCGCTGCAGGCACCCGAGGTGCGCGAGCGCCTGGTCGCCCTGGGGGCCGAACCCATGCCCATGGGCCCGGAGCAGTTCGACAGCCTGGTCAAGGACGAACTGGCCGCCAACGCCGCCATCATCAAGGCTGCGGGCATCAAGGCGGAGTAGCCGAAGCGGCCGCAGGGGCCGCGGGAAACACCACCTCCACCCGCAACCCCTTGAGGTCCGCGGACGGGCCAAGCCGCACCTGCGCCCCGTGCCGCTCGGCCACCGCCTTGACTATGGCCAGCCCCAGCCCGCTGCCGCCCACGCTGGTGCCGGCCTCGCGGAAGAAACGGTCGAACACCCGCTCCCGGTTCTCCTCCGCGATGCCCGGCCCGCTGTCCTCCACCGCCAGCGACACCGCGCCGCCCGCCACCCGCAGGTCCACGTCCACCCGGCCCCCCTCGGGGGTGTACTTGACGGCGTTGTCCAGCAGGTTGCGCAGCAGGATGTGCAGGGCGTCGGCCTGGCCGCGCACCACGGCCGGCTCGGCGTGGACCACCCCCAGGTCGATACGCCGCGCCAGCGCATGCGGCAGCACCTCGGCCACCGCGGTCTGCACCACGTCGCGCAGGTCCATCGGGGCCGGGGCGGCCGCGCCGGTGGCGTCACCGGCATCGCCGCCGGAATCCTGCCGCGCCAGCGCCAGCAGCTGGCCCACCAGGTCGATGGCCCGGTCGATGCCCTGGCCCAGCCGTGCCACCGCCGCGTCGTGGGCCGCGGTGTCGCCTGCGGGGGCACGCTTCAGGGCCTGCACCTGGAGCTTGAGGGCGGTCAGCGGCGAGCGCAGTTCGTGCGCGGCGTCGGCGACGAAGTGGCGCTGCGCGTCGAAGGCGCCGCGCACGCGGCCGAACAGCAGGTTGAGTTCCTGCACCAGCGGGCGCACCTCGTCGGGCAGGTCGGCATCGGGCAGCGGCTCCAGGTCGCCGGCGGCGCGGGCGGCCACCTGGCGGCGCACCCGGTCGACCGGCGCCAGGGTGCGGGCGATGATCCAGGCGATGGCCAGCATCAGCAGCGGCCCGGTGACCAGCACCGGCAGCGTGGCGCGCAGCGCCTGGGCCTGGGCGCCGTGCTGGCGCGCATCCATGTCCTGCGCGATCTGCACCGTCTGCAGGGGGGTCTGGATGGAATAGACGCGGTAGCGGGTGCCCTCCACCGTCATGTCGGAAAAACCCAGCACCGCGCGCTGCGGCAGGCGGGCGCGGGCCGAGCGGTAGATCTGCCCGCCGTCGGGCCCCCAGATCTGCACCAGCAGGTCGACGTCGGCCGATTCGTCGCCGCCGCCGAAGGCCCCCAGCGGCACGTTGCTGCGCAGCGACTGGGCCACCTGCTGCAGGTGCAGGTCGTTCATGGCGTCGGCCTCGCGCAGCGAACCGCGGTAGGCCCCCGCCGCCACCGCGGCCACCCCCACCAGAATGCAGGCCAGCACCAGCCCGAGCAGCCGCGTGCGCAGGGAGCGCAGCGCCAGCAGGCTGTCGATGCCGGCCCCGCTCATGCCTTGGGCACCAGGTAACCGAGGCCGCGCACCGTCTGGATCAGGTCGGCGCCCAGCTTCTTGCGTACGCCATGGATGTAGACCTCCACCGCGTTGCTGCTGACGTCGTCCTTCCAGCTGAACAGTTTTTCTTCCAGCTGGGCGCGCGAGAAGACGGCGCCGGGGCGCACCAGCATCGGCTCCAGCACCGCCCACTCGCGGGCCGACAAGGCCACCGGCTTGCCGTCGAGCGTGGCCTGGTGGGTGGCGGGGTCGAGCGTGACACCCCGGTGCGAGAAGGTCGGTTCGGCATGCCCTTCGCGGCGGCGGATCAGCGCACGGATGCGCGCCAGCAGCTCGTCGGTGTCGAAGGGCTTGACCACGTAGTCGTCGGCCCCGGCATCCAGGCCGGCGACCCGGTCGGCCACCGCGTCGCGGGCGGTGGCGATCAGCACCGGCACCTGGGCGCGGCGGGCGCGCAGGCCGCGCAGCACCTCCAGGCCGTCCTTGCGCGGCAGGCCCAGGTCGAGCAGCACCAGGTCGTACTGCTCGCTGCGCAGCGCCGTCTCGGCCATCTCGCCGTCACGCACCCAGTCCACCGCGTAGCGCTCGGTCCGCAGCAGGTCGAGCAGGCTTTCGCCGATCATGGTGTCGTCTTCGACCAGCAGCAGGCGCATCGGGTGGGCTCCGGGGTGGGCAGCGGCAAAGGCCCGATTAAAAGCCCGATTGTGCGCAGCTTCGGCGAAGAAATCTGAGGCGGGGCTGAGGATGCCCCGCCCGGATCACATCGGGTTCAGGCCAGCCGGCTGCGGTGGCGCGCGATCTGCAGGCGCACCTGTGCCGGTGCCGTGCCGCCCAGCGTGGAGCGCGCCTCCAGCGAGCCGCGCAGGCTCAGCACCTTGTAGACGTCCTCGCCGATGTCGGGGTGGAAGCTGCGCAGCGTTTCCAGCGGCAGTTCGGACAGGTCCATGCCCTGGCCGATGGCAGCCTTGACGGCATGGGCCACGGCCTCGTGCGCGTCGCGGAAGGGCAGGCCCTTCTTCACCATGTAGTCGGCCAGGTCGGTGGCGGTGGCGTAGCCGCGCAGGGCGGCGGCCTGCATGGCCTGCGGCTTGACGGTGATGCCGCCGACCATCTCGGCGAAGATACGCAGCGTGTCCTTCAGGGTGTCCACCGTGTCGAACAGCGGCTCCTTGTCTTCCTGGTTGTCCTTGTTGTAGGCCAGGGGCTGGCCTTTCATGAGGGTGATGAGGCCCATCAGGTGGCCGACCACCCGCCCGGTCTTGCCGCGTGCCAACTCTGGCACATCCGGGTTCTTTTTTTGCGGCATGATCGACGAACCGGTACAAAAACGGTCCGCAATGTCGATAAAACCGAAGCTTTGGCTCATCCACAGGATGAGCTCTTCGGAAAGGCGGCTGATATGCACCATGGCAAGCGAGGCGGCTGCCGTGAATTCGATGGCGAAGTCCCGGTCGCTCACCGCGTCCAGGCTGTTCTGGCACACGCCCTCCATGCCCAGGGTGCGCGCCACGCGTTCGCGGTCCAGCGGGTAGCTGGTGCCGGCCAGCGCCGCCGCGCCCAGCGGCAGGCGGTTGACGCGGCGGCGCACGTCGGCCATACGCTCGGCATCGCGCGAAAACATCTCCACATAGGCCAGCATGTGGTGGCCGAAGGCCACCGGCTGGGCCACCTGCAGGTGGGTGAAGCCGGGCATGATGACGTCGGCATTCTTCTCGGCGATGTCCACCAGCGCCTTCTGCAGGTCGGTGAGCAGGCCGGCGATGAGGTCAATCTCGCCGCGCAGCCACAGGCGCACGTCGGTGGCCACCTGGTCGTTGCGGCTGCGGCCGGTGTGCAGGCGCTTGCCGGCGTCGCCCACCAGCTGGGTCAGGCGCGCCTCGATGTTGAGGTGCACGTCCTCCAGGTCGAGCTTCCACTCGAAGGCGCCCGAGGTGATGTCGGCCGCCACCTGGGCCATGCCGCGCTGGATGGAGGCATGGTCTTCCGCCGAGATCACGCCCTGCGCCGCCAGCATCTCGGCATGCGCCAGGCTGCCGGCGATGTCGGCCTGCCACAGGCGTTTGTCGAAGAACACGCTGGAGGTGTAGCGCTTGACCAGGTCGCTCATGGGCTCGGAAAACAACGCCGACCAGGCCTCGGCCTTCTTGTCGAGCTGGTTGGTAGAGGAAGATTCAGGGGCGGTCGAGGACATGGGGCAATAATCCGGTCTGCAAACAACCGGTTACATCCGGACGCCTGCCAATGAAAGAACCGGCAATTTTATCGGTGCCCTCCCATGCAGCTTCTCCGGTCGTCGCGCCGGCAGTGGCCGGCCGGGCGCGCCCGAAGCCGTTCGACGCCTGCCACGCCGGGGTGGTGCTGCGCGCCGTGCTGTTCGTGGAGGCGGTCGTCGGCGTGGCCGTCCTGTTTCCCGCCAGCGGGCCGGGCGACTGGGCCGAGCGGCTCGCGGTGGCCACCGGCGGCGTGCTGCCCGCCACCCTGGCCTGGCTGGTGGCGACCTGCGGGCTGAAGAATGTGATGGTGCGCCTGCCCGTGGCCGGCCAGCAGGCGCTGGGCGCCCTGCTGGGTGCGCTGGCCGGCGCGGCGGCCTGTGGGGTGCTGGCGCTGGCCCTGCCGGGCGGCAGCTCGGCCCCCTGGCTCGGCTCGGCACTGGCCGGCGCGCTGCTGGCGCAGCTGGCGGTGGCGGCGCTGGCCCTGCGCGCGCGCGGCCAGACACCCGCGGCCATGACCGCGCGGCTGGCCGAGCTGCAGGCACGCATCCGGCCGCACTTCCTGTTCAACACCCTCAACAGCGCCATCGCCCTGGTGCGGGCCGAACCGATGCGCGCCGAGACCCTGCTGGAGGACCTGGCCGAACTGTTCCGCCATGCCCTGGTCGACCAGGGGGAGACCACCACCCTGGCCAGCGAACTCGACATGGCACGGCGCTACCTGGCGGTCGAAGAGGTGCGTTTCGGCAACCGCCTGCGGGTGGAATGGATCCTGGACCCGGCCGCCGACGGCGCGCTGCTGCCGCCGCTGCTGCTGCAGCCGCTGGTGGAAAACGCCATCCTGCACGGCGTGGAGCGCAACCCCGAGGTGGGGCGAGTACGTGTCGTGACCGAACGACGGCCCACCGCCGTTATCGTGAAGATCACCAACACCCTGCCACCGCCGAATGCGGCGGCGGGTACGGCCGACGGCTCGGCCGCGCGCCACGGCAACGGCATCGCGCTGGAGAACGTACGCTCACGCCTGGCGCTGCTGTACGACCTGGAGGCCTCCTTCCGCGCCGAGCGCCGGGGTGACCTGTTCCATGTGCGGATCCGCCTGCCGGCCTGACGGCCGCCCTGCCCGCCCCTACCATTGCCTCCCAGCCCCCACCAACGACGTACTCCGACCCATGGCCCTCGACATTCTTATCGTGGACGACGAGTCGCTGGCACGCCAGCGCCTGCGCACCCTGCTGGCGGACTGCCGCGCACCCGCCGCGCGTCGCGTGGAAGAAGCCGGCGACGCGGCGCGTGCCGCCGGCATGCTGCGCCACCAGCACTTCGACCTGGTGCTGCTCGACATCCAGATGCCGGGCACCGACGGCCTGGCGCTGGCGCAGATGCTGCGCGAACTGCCGCAGCCGCCGGCGGTGGTCTTCGTCACCGCCCATGCCGAACATGCGCTGGCCGCCTTCGAGCTGGATGCGGTCGATTACCTGACCAAACCCGTGCGGCTGGAGCGGCTGCAACAGGCCCTACAGAAGGCCGAGCGGGCCGCCCAGCCGCCGCCGGCGGCGGCCGAAACGAGCCCCGGGGAGTCCCTGCTGATCCAGGACCGGGGACGCACCGAGCGGGTGCCGCTGCCGGAAATCGTCTACCTCAAGGCCGAGCTGAAGTACATCACCGTGCGCACCGAAACCCGCAGCTACCTGCTGGATTCGTCGCTGAACGAGCTGGAGGAACGTTTCGGCCAGCACTTCCTGCGTGTCCACCGCAACGCGCTGGTGGCCCGCACGGCCATGCGCGCACTGCAGCGCCACTACGACGCGGTGGACGGCGAAGGCTGGGCCGTGCGCCTGCACGGTGTGCCGGAGCTGCTGGCGGTATCGCGCCGGCAGGTGGTGGCGGTGCGCGAAGCTTTGGCCCGCTGAAATATCAGGAAGTCGCCGGCGCCGGAACGGTCGCCGGCGCCTCCGGCACATCCGGCTCGTGCGCCAGGTGGCTGACGGTGGTGACCAGCACCATGCCCGCGAACAGCCAGGCCACCTGGGCGGCGGTCTGTCGCGCCGTCAGGTGGCGCTGCAGCTGCGGGATCAGGTCGGCCAGCGCCACGTAGATGAAGCTGCTGGCGGCCGCCACCAGGAAAAAGGGCAGCAGGCCGTGCAGCTGCCCCAGCAGGAAATGCCCGGCCAGCCCGCCCAGCACCGTCACCGCGCCGGCCAGCGACACCTTGAGCAGGGCCATGCGCCGGCCGCCGCCGCCCTGGCGCACCACCACCAGGTCGCCGATGTGGTGCGGCACCTCGTGCGCCAGCACCGCCAGCGCGGCCACCAGGCCCAGTTGCCAGTCGGCGGCGAAGGCCGAGGCGATGAGGATGCC